>NZ_JBEOYR010000035.1:0-89822 GCF_040297165.1 Streptomyces sp. NPDC001851
CGGCGCTGGGCGAAGCAGGACGCGTGCCCGGGCTCGGCGGTGGCGCACAGATGGGTCGTGGGGACCTTCTGTCCGGCCTTGCCGGTGGCGTGGTAAGTCTGCCGCTCGGGGGCGGTCAGCGCCTTGTTGTTCTGCGTGACCTTGGAGGTGTGCGGGTGGAGCGCGGCAGGCTGCGCGCCGGCCGTCGGTGCCGCGGTGAATCCGGCGACGGTGAGGGCGAGGGCGGGGAAGGCGACGGCGACGAGTCTTCGCAGACTCCGTCTCCGCCCGCTCGGGTGTGACTCACGCATGGGGTACTGCCTCCGTTGACGTGGGGTATCGCACTGGATGGGCAGGCCCGTGATTGCGCGTAGCGGCGGTGGAACCGCGCAGTCAGGAGCATGACACTCACAGCGCCCTGCCACACCGAGTGAGCGTGAGATGACAGGGTGCGGGGGGAACGTAGACCGGAACGGGTCGTACCGGGCAGTACCGGGCCGAATTCTTTGCTTCTCCATAGAATGCGGTTGGCCCCCTCATGGGGGCCGGCGCTTCCTGGGCAGGGGTGGGCCCAGAACTGGCCCTGGTGGGTTTCCCCCTTACATGCCACTTCGCGGCTCGGACTGAGACCACGGCACAGCCGTTCCCGTACTCTTCCTCAGAGCCGCCGCGCAGGACCGGCTCCGGAGGGGGCACGGACAACCGCGAGGGAGACGGCATGGGAACCGCTGACCGGCAGAGCGCCGGAGACTGGAACCGGGTCGGCGACCCGACCCGGCCCAGAGGTGATCGTGCGAGCGAGTACGGCCACGACTACGGGTACGGGCATCCTCCCGAGTCGATACCTCACCCCGGATACGGACCCGAGGCCGGCGCGGGCCACCTCCCCTCTCAGGCGACAGGCCACAGGCACACATCAGTGACCGGCGCCGGACATGGCCCCGGTGACAGCCCCGGAACAGGAGCCGACGGTCACGAACACGGGCACAGCCACAGTCACAGTCACGGGCCCGCCGCGCCGGTCTCCCGGCACCTGCGCAAGGTCATCGCGGCGATCCTGATCCCCTTCACCGCCGCGGTAGTGGTGGGGCTCATGGTGCTCTGGCCGGGTGGGGCGCCGCCGCACAAACGCACCGGTGTCGGCTTCGACCAGCAGACCCAGCAGGCGACGGTCACCAAAGTCGTCGAGGTGAGCTGCAAGTCGGTGAACGCCTCCGGCGAGACCCCGACCGGCGACACCTCCACCGCCGAGGGCAACTCGGCGCAGCAAGAGGCGAAGGGCACCTGCCACAAGGCCACGATCCGGGTCGACACCGGCAAGGACAAGGGCCGTACCTTCACCGAGATCGTGCAGCCCGACCAGGCGCGACAGCTGCACCAGGGCGAGAAGGTCGTAGCCGCATACGAACCCTCCGCACCCAGGGACCTGCAGTACTCAGTGGCGGACGTCAACCGTCGCTTCCCCATGGGCCTGCTGGCCGGAATCTTCGCACTCGCCGTCGTGGTCGTGGGCCGGCTGCGCGGCGTGATGGCGTTGATCGCGCTGGCCGTCAGCTTCCTGGTGCTGAACTTCTTCATCGTGCCCGCGGTCCTGCAGGGCTCGAATCCACTGCTCGTAGCGGTGGTCGGATCGAGTGCCATCATGCTGCTCGCGCTGTACATGTGCCACGGCCTGTCGGCCCGCACCTCGGTGGCGGTGCTCGGCACCCTGGTCTCGCTGGCACTGATCGGCATCCTGGGCTCGGCGTTCATCGGCTGGGCCGCCCTCACCGGCAACACGGACGACAGCACCGGCCTGATCCACGGCCTGTACCCGAAGCTCGACATGAGCGGCCTGCTGCTCGCCGGCGTCATCATCGGCTCCCTCGGCGTCCTCGACGACGTCACCGTGACCCAGACATCGGCCGTCTGGGAGCTGCACGAAGCCAACCCCACGATGGGCCGGCGCGGACTGTACAGGGCAGGTATCCGCATCGGTCGCGACCACATCGCCTCCGTGGTCAACACCCTGGTCCTCGCCTACGCCGGCGCCGCGCTGCCGCTGCTGCTCCTCTTCTCCATCGCCCAGAGCGGCGTCGGCACGGTGGCCAACAGCGAACTGGTCGCCGAGGAGATCGTGCGCACACTGGTGGGCTCGATCGGCCTGGTCGCCTCGGTCCCGGTCACCACGCTCCTCGCCGCGCTGGTCGTCTCGGCGGACCGGCCCGGTCCGCAGACGGACACGGCCACGGCGGGCGCGCCGGCTGCTGGCCGAGCACCTGCCGGCCGGGGCGGCCGTCGACGGAAGCGTTGAGACCGATCGTGTTCCCTCGGTCTCCGCCCTCGATCCACCCTTCCGGGTCTCAGGCGGGCGGCCGGTCCGGAACATGCGCAGTACGGCCCGTTCGGCGGGGCCCCGCGTGGCGGGGATGCCGTAGGCGCCTTCGTCGCCGAGCCCGGAGTCCCGGCAGAGTCAAGCTGAGCCGGCGCCTGTCAGTCGCGCGGCCGTGCGCAGCTGGTCGCCGAGTCGCCGCTTGAATTCGGCAAGTTGAGCCGTGTGCGTCTCGATGTACTGGCGGTCGTAGGCGATCTCAACGGCTACGGCGACGCCGACCAAGTTGGTAGACAGCTTGCACTCCACATCGGCTGTGGCAGTTGCGATCTCCTCTGATGTGTGAAGGGTCTGTCGACGGGGTGACCCGGCCGCGGACACTCTCCACTTCGGGCTGCTGTACGCCGCCCAGGGGTTGGGGTATGTGAACCCTTTGCCTTTCATGCAGGTCGCCCAGCGTGCGTTGACCGCCTTCATGTGTGGATCGTCCGGGGGAATCCTGGGGCCTCCCTCCGGAAGCGCTTCGGCGGTAGGCACCGGCGGTGGGCCTCCGATGGCCTCGATGCCCTGCTGACGGCATCCGCCGGCGGGGACCTTCTTGCCCTTGAACGTGGCCACAGTGGTTCCGGAGGCGTTCTGGCCGCGGAGCACACCCATCTCCGTCGTGGTGTAGGGCACCTCGTTGGACGTGTCGTCAGGAGTGCCGAGCTGGGTGTCGTACCCCTTGCTGCGGGCCGTGGAAAGGTCGAAGAAACCGTACAGGACAGTTCGTGCCTTGTTCTGCCGGGCGAAGCCGGCGAACCCTTCCATGATCGGCGGGTGATACGGCAGTCCGTAGCTGTGCATACAACGCGCCGACACCACGTCGGCGGCCTTCTGCAGCGCCAGGATCTGAGTCGCTGTCGGTATGTAGCCGTCGATCGGCAGACTGATGGCGTCGACCGAGGTGATGTCCGGGACCGGCCCCAATGCCGGCGCCGGCGGCCGGGGTGCCTGGCCCGAGCACCCCGCGGTCAGCAGGAGTGCTACCAGCCCCACGGCTGCTCTCCGCGTGTTTCTCATCTTGACTCGTCTCAGCAGGTCCCGAAACAGAGCACGTCCTGAACGCCGCTGCCGGCGGTCGCCCGAGGCTCCCGCCGGCAGCGATCCGCTACGGTATGTACTTGATGTGAACCCCGTACACGTTCCCCCAGCTCCCGTAGCGCACCTCGTAGTTGACGCTCATACCCGCGCTCAGGGGGACGCTGTGGTTGACCCCTTGCACGCTGATATCGGTCACGCTCCCGCTGTTTCCCGAGGTCGTCTGCCACACCTCTGAGATGTTCGCCCAGCCGTCACCGGCGCCGGCATAGCAGTAGTCGTGGGTGTGGCTCCACTCATGCAGGGTGTTGTTGTTGCAGCCGACGTTGGCGATCGCGCTGGCCGGAGTGGCTGCCGCGACGCCTGCCAGTACCGCTGCTCCGGCAAAGACGCCGGCGAGGAACTTCCTGCGCAAGTTCAAGACACTTCTCCTTCTGGATCCCGCGGGAGCATCCCGCCGCTCGGTGAGCCCCGCTACGGTGACGCTACGGACGCGGGTCCGTCGGTCGTCCTAGGTTCGTCCTAGCGCCAGGTCAGCCGGGGGGCGGCGGCAATCTTCACGTGCCGGGGGATACATGAGATTCGGCGTGCTGGGGCCGTTACACGCCCAGATCACCGGAGGCGAGGTCCGGTTGAACGGACCGCGGCAGGCCAAGATGCTGGCAGCGCTTCTGATCGACGCCAACAGCATCGTCGCCATGGAACGGCTCGTCGCCGTGATGTGGGACGGGGAAGCGCCCGCCACCGCGGTCCGTCAGGTCCAGGACGCGGTCTCCGGGCTGCGCCGCAACCTCGTCGCCTGCGGAGCGCCAGCCTCCCTGATCAGCACCCGCCGCGGCGGCTACGAGATCCACCTGACCCCGGACCAGCTCGACCTGCTGGAGTTCGACCGCGAGCGAGACCTCGCCGAACACCGTACGGCCCCGGACGAGACAGCCGCCACGTTGCGGCGGGCGCTGGCCTGCTGGCGCGGAGACGCCCTGACCGGCATCTCCAGCCAGGTCCTGGAGATCGATGCGGCACGGCTGAACGAGAGCCGCGTGGCCACGCACAAACAGTGCCTGGCCGTCGAACTCGGCCTGGGGCGTCATCAAGAGGTCATCGCCGAGCTGACCGCTCTGCTCGGCGAGCATCCCTACGACGAGCAAGTCGCCGAACACCTGATAGTCGCTCTCTACCGGTGTCGGCGACAAGGCGAGGCGCTGCAGGTGTACGAGCGGCTGCGCCGGACACTGGCCGGCGAACTCGGCGTGGATCCCACCCCTCCGCTCCAGGCGCTGCATCAGCGCATCCTCACCGCGGATCCCGCCCTGACGGCTCCGGTCCCGCCGAGCAGGCCCTTGGACATACCGGCGGAGAGCCCTTACGCGGCGGCCGCCGGGCCGGCCATGGCGATGCCCGTGCGTCAACTTCCCCTCGATGTCCCCGACTTCGTGGGCCGGGCCGAGGCACTGGCCGAGTTGGCCCGATTACTCGACGGGTCGGCGCCGAACCGGGCCCCGGTGGCCGTCATCGCGGGCGGTCCCGGAGTCGGCAAGTCCAGCCTGGTGACGCACGCCGCACGGCTGGCCAGCGCCGCCTTCCCCGACGGTCAGCTCTACCTCGACCTCGCGGCGACGTCGGACGAGCCGCGGGACCCGGGGCTGATGCTGGCCGAGGCACTGCGTGCGCTCTCGATCGCCGGCAGCGCGATCCCGAACGGCCTGTCCGAGCGGGCCGCGCTCTACCGGTCGTTGCTGGTGGACCGCCGCATGCTGGTGGTGCTGGACGATGCCGGTCACGCCGATCAGGTGCTGCCCCTGCTGCCCGCGGCCGACGGCTGCGCCGTTCTGATCACCAGCCGCACTCTGCTGACGCAGCTTCCCGGCGCCCGGCACATCGACCTGGACGTGCTGAGCCCGGCGGAAGCGCGAGAGTTGTTCACCGGCATTGTCGGGCGGCGGCGGGTCGAGCGGGAACCGGCGGAGGCCGACGCGATCCTCGCCTGCTGCGGCAACCTGCCGCTGGCGATCCGGATCGCCAGCGGCAAGCTCACGGGCCGCCCGGCCTGGTCGCTGCGGGTGCTGCGGGAACGGATCGAGGACGAGTCCCGGAGGCTGGCCGAGCTGAGGATCGGAGACCTCAGCGTGCGGGCCAGCGTCGAACTGAGCCTACGGCTGCTGCCCGCCGACGCGGTGCGGGCGCTGAGCCTGCTGGGTCTGCTCGGCGCCTACACCCTGCCCGGCTGGGTGGTCGGCCCGCTGCTGGACCGCTCGGACGCCGAGGAGGTGCTGGACACCCTCGTCGACGCCAGCCTAGTGCGGCTGACCGTCACCGACGCCCTCGGCCAGCCGCGCTACCGGCTGCACGACCTGATCAGGACCTGTGCCGTGGAGATCGCCGCCCCGCTGCCGACGGAGGACAAACGGGACGCGATCACCCGGGTGCTGTCCGTCTGGCTCGACCTGATCGGGCGCGGCACCGATCGGCTGCCGGCGGCCGGGCTGCTGGCAGCCGCACCCGGTTCGGCACCGCGCCGGTCGCTGCCCGACGCGGTCGTGGACCGGCTGATGGAGGACCCGGTCGGCTGGTTCGACGCGGAACGGGACAACCTGCTCGGCGTGGTGAAACTGGCCGTGGACTGGGGCCTGGACGAGTTGGCCTGGGAGCTGGCTGCCGGCACGGCGACCTACTACGACCACCGGTGTCTCTATCAGGACTGGCAGCACGGGCACCGGCTCGCGTTGGACGCGGCCGAGGCCGCCGGCAACGTGCGCGGCGCGTCGGTGCTGCTGCGCGGTCTTGGCCAGCTGCACATCTACCAGGACGAGTTCGATCGGGCCACCCGGGCCCTGGAGTCCTCCCTCAGGCTGTGCCAGGACGGTGGGGACAAGCGCGGCGAGGCGCTGTCGATGGCCATGCTGGGTACGGTCAGCCGGGTGCAGGGCCGTGACGACGAAGCCCTCGAACGTGTCGAGCACGCGCTGGCCATCGCGGCCGGTGAGGGCGACCGGCACATCGAAGCGCAGCTGTCCTGCTCCATGGCCGTGATGAAGCTCATGCAGGGTGATCTCGACGAAGCGGAGTTCTGGTTCGACGGGGCCTTGAGCCAGGCCAGGGCGCTGGGCGACGGGCATCGCGTGGCCGTGGTGCTGCGGCGGTTCAGCCGGCTGCACGATCGGCGCGGTGATCCGGACGAGGCGCTGCGCTGCCTGGGGCAGGCGTTGGCCGCCTTCGAGGAACTGGCCGACGAGCGGTGCGCCGCGTACACACTGCTGGAGGTCGGCCGCGTGTACGCCGGTCGACACGACCGGGACCGGGCGAGCCCGGCGTTGGAGCGCGCGGCGGGCCTGTTCCACCGGCACGGCGACCGCCAGGACGAGGCCACGTGCTGGCAGCTGATCGGCGACCTGGACGCCGCCGCCGGCGCTCACGACCTGGCGCGCCGGCACCGGGAGCGGGCGCTGCGGCTGTGGCAGGTGATCGGCGACATCAACCAGACGAAGGCTCCGGCGCGACCGTCGTCGCCGTGACGTCCTTCGCGATCGCCGGTCAGGGCAGCGTCCAGAACCGGACTGTGACGAGGTAGAAGACGACGGCCCAGAAGGCCATCGCCACCACGACGACACCGAGACCTCGGAGGCCGGCCCGTACGGGTTCGTCCGGCGATGGCCGCAGCCATCGCCCGAGCAGCGGGTTCACGTAGTAGGGCATGATCAGGAAGCTCATGAGGAAACTCGACAGCAGGTTGCCCACGAGCAGGCCGATCCAGAGCGGCATGTGCAGCGGGGACAGGGCGAGCGTCAGCAGTACGACCGTCGGGTACAGTCCGACCCAGACGGCGAGGGAGGTCCTGGTCCCGGAGGGCGGCGGCGGTGGCTCCTTGCCG
The DNA here is from genome assembly GCF_040297165.1 of Streptomyces sp. NPDC001851. Classification (NCBI taxonomy): domain Bacteria; kingdom Bacillati; phylum Actinomycetota; class Actinomycetes; order Kitasatosporales; family Streptomycetaceae; genus Streptomyces; species Streptomyces sp. NPDC001851. Next base: position 7,239 of record NZ_JBEOYR010000035.1, read on the forward strand.
TTTCCCTCGAAGGCGAACCAACTGCCGAACGAGTTGTCGATCGTACGCAGTCCGAAGTCGCTGAAGCTCTCGCCCGCTGCCAGGATCTCCTGCCGTTGGGGCGACGTCAGCCAGGCATCGAGGTGCTCGGCGCTGTCGTAGCGGTACAGCGTGGTCCATTCCTCCTGGAGTCCCTCGATGGGGCGGAAGAGCTCGGTCCCGCGAAACCCCTCGAACTTGCTCTCCTCCTGGACCATGCGCTGCTGCCAGGCGAGGAAGTCGTCGACGTGGCCCGGGGCGACGCGGTGCGTGACCACCACGGTGACCAGCGGATCCGGTGACCGGGTGCCGCTGCTGACCACCTGCTGGGTCGCCGGACCGTCGAAGTACTTGGCGCCGGCGTCGAGATACGTCTGCCGGGTCGCGCTGTTGAGCCACGCCTGCAGATGCGCCACGGAGTCGAACCGGTACACGACCACCCAGTCGGGTTGCAGCGGTGTCGGCGGGGAGACCTCGGCGCCCAGGAATCCGGGGTAGCGGGCGGCCGCGGCGTTGAGGTCCCGCTGCCACGACTCGAATTCCCGTTCCGTCCCGGGCAGGACCTTCTGGCCGATGATCGCCGTCGCCGCGGCGGCTGTGTTCCTTTCGGGGTTCATGGCGGCTCAGCCTGCCGGCACCGACTGCTCCGCGGGGAGCCGGCCGCAGATGCGTTCCGGAGTCAGCGGCAGCGCACGGTAGCGGACGCCCGTGGCGTCATGCACCGCGTTCGCGAGCGCTGGGGCCACCGGGTTGATACAGCACTCGGCCATCCCTTTCGCCCGCATGGGTCCCACCGAATCCGCCGAGCCCACCAGGAGGACCTCGGTACGGGGGACGTCGGCGTAGGCGGGGATGCGGTAGTTGCGGAGGTTCGGGTTGACCATGACGCCCTTTTCGTCGACGTGATGGTTCTCGGTCAGCGCGAAGCCGATTCCCTGGGCGACACCGCCCTCCACCTGTCCCCGGACCTGCGCCGGGTTGATGATCACCCCGGCGTCCGCCGCCTGCACGCTGTACAGGATCCGTATCTCACCCGTCACGCGGTGCACGGCGACCCGGAATCCCTGCGTGTTGGAGGTGACGCTCCGGGGCGAGCCGTAGGCCTTGCGTGCGGCGGTGAAACGGATTCCACGTATCCGGGCCAGCGCGACAAGCTCGGCCAGCGACACCCTCCGATCCCCGCAGACGACACCGTCGTCGTCCATCGTGCACAGCACGACGTGGACGCCTGTGTGCGCCGCGGCGAATGCCAGGATGCGGTCGCGTACGGCACTGGCCGCCCGCAGGACCGCGTTGCCCGCCACGAAGAGGCCCGCGCTCGCAAAGGCACCGGTGTCGAATCCCGTGCGGTCGGTGTCGGACTGCACCAGACGGATCCGCGACGGCGTCGTGCCCAGCTGGCCGGCCGCGATCTGGACATGGGCCGTGGAGGTCCCCTCTCCGAACTCGACGGTGCCGACGGCCAGTTCGTAGATGAGATCGTCGCCCAGCGTGACCCAGGCCTCGGAGAGGTGTTCCGTCGGGGGCGCGGTCTCGTGCAGGGAGCTCGCCACGCCGGCTCCGACGAGCCACTCGGGGCCGGGAGGCGGCCGGTCGGCGGTGCGGGCCAGGGCGTCGCCCACCAGGTCGATGCACTCGGCGAGTCCGTCCTCGGTGAAGAGCACGTCGTCGGGGCCCTCGTGCAGGGCGACCAGGGGCTCCCCCGGCCGCACGATGTTGCGCCGGCGCAGTTCCAGCGGGTCGAGGTGAAGGGCGCGGGCCAGTTCGTCCATCGCCGACTCCACGGCGAACGCCGGCTGCGTCATCCCGTAGCCGCGCAGCGCCCCGCTCGGCACGGTGTTCGTGTAGACGGAGTACGCGTCGTACTTCTTGTTGGGGCAGCGGTAGATCATGACGGCGGCTCCGCCCGCGTACAGCGTTTCGCCGCCGTGGTTGCCGTAGGCGCCGGTGTTCGACACGTTGCGCACCTGGCACGCGGTGAGCGTTCCGTCGGCCTTCGCGCCGAGCTTGACCGTCAGGGTCATCGGATGCCGCGGCGAGGCCGTGGTGAACTCCTCCTCACGGGTGTACTCGAGACAGGTGGGCCGCCCGGTGTCGAGGGTGGCGAGCGCGACCAGGTCCTCCGCGATCACCTCCTGCTTGCCGCCGAATCCGCCGCCGACGCGCGTGCAGAAGACCCTCACCTGGTCCGGGCGCAGCGCGAACAGGTACTCCAGTTTGACCTTCGCGATCGACGGTGACTGCGAACTGGTGCGCACGTTCAACCGGCCGTTCTCCATCCAGGCGATCGAACCGTGGGTCTCCAGATGTGCGTGCTGCACCCGCGGTGAGAAGTACGTGCCTTCGTGGATCACGTCGGCCGCGGCGAATCCCGCGTCGACGTCACCGATGTGCGAGTGGAGTTCGAGCAGGATGTTGTGGCCGGGGTCGCGGACGAACGGATCGTCGGAGCCGTGCAGCTGGGGTGCGCCGTCGGCCATCGCCGCTTCCGGGTCGAACACCGCCGGCAGCACCTCGTACTCGACCGCGAGACGGCGACAGCCCTCCTCGGCCGCCCCGACCGTGTCGGCCAGGACCACGGCGACGCGCTGCCCGGCGAAGCGCACCGTGTCGTCGAGGATGTAGGTGTCGTCCGGGTCGACCAGGTGGTCGGTGTGGATCGCCGTGGTGAAGCGTCTGCGGGGTACGTCTTCCCAGGTGTAGACCCGGTGCACGCCGGGCACCGCGAGGGCGGCGCTCTTGTCGACCGAGAGGATCCGGGCATGCGCGTGGGGTGAGTGCAGCACCTTGAGGTGCAGCATGCCGTCGATATGCGTGTCCATGGTGAACTCGGCGTGACCCGTCACCACGTCGTGGCCCGCGGGCGCGCCGACGCTCGTCCCGACGGCCTTGCCCGGTGCGGCCGTCTCCACCGCACTGACGCCCTTCACGGCGTCCTCGATCGCCCGGTATCCGGTACAGCGGCAGAGGTTGCCCTTCAGCGCCCGTGGCAGATCCGCTTTCTGGTCCTCGGTGAAAGCGGCCGACGTCATGATCATCCCAGCGGTGCAGAAACCGCACTGGAACCCCGGCGCGTCCTCGAACCGTCGCTGCATGGGATGCGGGGCCCCGGGCCGTCCGAGGCCCTCGATCGTGGTCACCTCGCGGCCCTCCGCGCGGAACGCGGGGGTGATGCAGCTGTGTACCGGCACGCGGTCCAGCCACACCGTGCAGGCGCCGCAGTCGCCCGCGTCGCACCCCTTCTTGACGCCGAAGTGGCCGAGTTCGCGCAGGAAGGTCCGCAGGCACTGACCGGGCGCCGGTTCCCGGTCGGATGCCTTGCCGTTCACGAGGTAGTTCATGCCAGGTCCCCAGCCGTGAGTTCGCGGCGGATCTCTTCGGCGAAGTGCCGTGTCAGATGCCGGCGGTGTTCAGGGGTCCCGTTGGCGTCGGCGAACCAGACGTCCGCCGGCACGGCGTCGATGCTCTGCCGCAGGGTTCGGGCATCGGTCAGGGAGTCGAAGGCGATGCGGAGCGGACGCGTGGTGCCGGCGGTGACGGTGAGTGTCAGGTCGTTCGCTCCCAGCCGTTGTGTGCCGACGAGGAACACCGTCGAACGGCCGAGCCGGGTCAGTGCGAAGCGACGGTGCGCGGTGCGTTTGCGCAGCGCGTGCTCCGGAATGATGACGCGCCGGAGAATCTCCCCGGGGGCGAGAACGTTGCGGTGGTCGCCCGTGACGAAGTCGAGGGCGTCGAGACAGCGCACGGAGCCGTCGGGCGCCCACAGCTCGTACCGCGCCTCCAGCGCGACCGTCAACGTGATCATCGGGCCGGCGGGCAAGGACATGCAGATGTTTCCGCCGACGGTCGCCGCGTTCCAGACCTTGAACGAGGACAGGAATGCCTCACAGCTTTTACGGAAGAGGATTCCGGCTGTCCATGCCTCCGGCGAGGGGAAGGCGTACAGGTCGCGAATGGTGCATGTGGCGCTGATCTCCAGGCCCTCGTCGGTCGGGACAAGGGGCTCCCACCGCAACGCCGTGAGGTCGATCAGCCGTCGCAGGTCCGGCTGCTCCGTGGAATAGAGCCATGTTCCGCCTGCGAGCCAGGCGTCGCCCTCGCGCCAGTCCCTACCTGGCCGCTCGGACGGCCGCCGGACTACTTCGGTGATGGTGTTCAGGTCCATGAAAACCGACCTACGGGAGAGCGGACCTAGCGGGAAGGCAATTGCCCTTCTGGCACTGTTTGTGTGGATTTCACAGCTTATCGCAGCACATGGACGAGAACCCGAGAGTGGGGCAACTGGAAGTAGCCGATGGAACGCGGACCGTAGCGGCGCCCATCGGGCGGCCAGGACGCCATGCGGCCGCGGAGGCGAAGCGGGTTCCGCCGATCACTTACAGGCAGAAGGTCGCCCACGGCTGGGATTTCGTCAACTGGTGGTGTAGATAGATCAGTTGTTGCGTCACTTGGATCGCAACAGGCGGCGATCGCGGTAACTTCAGTCACTCATCCTGTGATCGCCGACCCCCCTCATGCACAGCGAAAGGCACATGTATGGCGAACAACCGCAGGATGCGCTACGGCGGACGGATGCTGGCGCTCTCAGCGGCTGCCGTGGGCATGGTCGCGGCGATAACCGTTCCGGCCTCGGCCGATGACCAGCCCACCCGGGCACAGCTCATAGCCGACTGCGACTCGGGTGAAGGAAAGTGCACCTTCAACGACCCGCAGTTGGGACAGGCGTATCTCGGGGACTTCCACCGGGTCTCCGACTCGCTCTACAACTGCAGTACGTCGTCCGCCACTCAGTCGATGACCTGGTCCGACACGGTCGGTTCCACGGACTCGGCGGGCGTATCCGTGACCGCCGGCGGCAAGATCGCCGGAATCATCGACCTGAGTGTGACGGCGACTTACAGTCACACCTGGTCGAGCACGCACTCGGAGACCAGCTCCGTCAACATGACGGTGAAGCCCGGTGAAGTCGGCTGGCTCTCCCGTGCGCAGGTGATGCAGACCGTCTCCGGCACATGGCAGACCCATTACGACGACCGGAAGTGGGGTCACTACTTCTGGTTCGTCCCCGACGTCATCACCGGGCCCGCCCCGAACGGGACGGACGGCCGGAGCAACGCGGTGGTCGTCAAGTCCAGGAAGATGACGGCCGAGGAGAAGCGGTCCTGCTCCAGCCGCTCCGGTAGGTCCAGGACGTTCGTCGTACGGGGCTGATCCACCGATCGTGCGCCTGGCTGCCTCACGTTCCGTACACCCGCGAGGCAGCCGGGGGTACGCGCGGCCGCCGGCCCGGTACGTGCCGACGCCGGGCCGGGGCACTGCGTCCGGGAGCGCGGCCCGGACCGTCAAGCGGCTCCGCCGACCGCAGCCGGTGTCGGCCCGCCGCGATCGAGAAGCCGAGGACGAGGCCGTGCTGGGTGGCGTGTGCCGAGGTCAGCGCGACGCCGCGGGGCAGGCCGGTGACGGCCGGGGTCCGGGGCGCGAGCTCGTCCCGCCACCGGAGGCCCCGGAGCGGGCCGCGAGGTCGTCGACCGTCACGCTGCGGCAGAGCGCTGACGGTCCTGGGCGTGATGGTGAGCGCGTCCGCGGTCGTGGACACCTCGGCTCGCACGATGACCGGCAGTCCGAAGCGGCCGACGTTCCCGCTCAGGAGCAGGGCACCGTCCTGAGCGCCGGGTCACCTGGTCGTATCCGACCGTGGCGGTGCCGGTGCCGCCGACGCCGCCGCCACCCGTGGTGACGTCCTTCAGCCGGACGGACACGTCCATGGCGGTGTGCTGAGGGAGTGCGCCCTTGACGCTGACCTCGATGTCGCCGACGTCCCCGGCGAGGGTCCGAAGTCCCAGTCGTCACAAAGATCGGCCGCTGTGGCGCGCAGCGCGCGACCGGGCCGACGGTCTACAGCACTGCTCACCACCCATCAGGTCGCCGACTACGGCGACAAGGTCCCACTCGTACGACGCCGACCATGCCCGGGACGGACGAAACTTCCGGCAGGGACAGGGCCGGCGCAGGACCGTACTACCTGCTCTTGATTTGTACGCGCTTGATGTTCACCGGCAGCGTCGGAAAGCCGTCTCCCGGCCCGTTCTGGTCGTCCTCGCCGCCCACTGCGATCTTCTGGAGCACGTCGAGGCCCGCGGTGACCTTGCCGAACGGCGTGTAGGCGGGCGAGAGCTTGGTGTCCTTCCAGACGAAGAAGAACTGGCTTCCGTTGGTGTTGGGCCCAGCGTTGGCCATCGCCACCGTCCCGGCAGGATAGGCCGCCCCGGTCAGGTTCTCGTCGGGGAAGGAGTAACCGGGTCCGCCGCTCCCGGTACCGGTCGGGTCGCCGCACTGGAGCACGTAGATGCGCGCGGTGGTGAGCCGGTGGCAGTGTGAGTGGTCGAAATAGTCGCGCTGGGCGAGGAACTTGAAGGAGTACGTGGTGCAGGGAGCCTTGTCGGTCAGTGCCCGGAAGGTGATCGGGCCCTGGCCGGTGCGCAGTGTCGCGCTGTACGGCTTGGCGGCCTTCACCGGGTCGAAGACCGGTATCCCCTTGAAGTTGTCTGCGGGAACGGCCGGCGTGTAGGTGCAGGCGGCCGACGCCGCGGCAGGGGGCGGATTGCCGGCCGCGGCCTGCGTCGCGGTGCCGAGGAGGAGCAGGGCGGAGGCGGCGAGCAGGGCGCTTGGCTTACGGAGCACGAGACGCTTCCCTTCGGGTCAGCACCGTACGGGTGTGTCATGGCCGCCTCATCCTGCCCGCTCCTCGGTCCGAGGGAAACCCCTGCTCCATGCACCGTCAACTTGGGCGGGATCCTGAGTACCGCCAGGTTGGCGGGCGTGACACCCACGCGGTCCGCGAGCCCGCCCACGGACATCTTCCGCCTGGCCGGCATCACGTCGATGACGACGTCCACGTACCGGAAGTCGGCTACCGGTTACTTGGTGATGACTTCCACAACCCCGTACACCGCGGCGCCGGCCGCGAGGGTGCCCGCGATGTACCTCGGGTCCTTGACCTTTCGGCTGATCGCTCCGCCTCGCAGACGACTCATTTCGTCGGTCTTGACGATGCTCACGCTGGGGCTCAGAAACAGGTACGGGCGCAGCCGGTCGCGGTGTTCGGGGGTGGCGTGGGTGCTGACCACGAGGACGGGGCGTGCGTCCAGTCCGGTCAGGTAAGCGGGCCGGTGTGCCGGTTGGGCGGGCGTGTCGTGGAGGCGTTTGAGGATGGCCGCGGCGCGGCGTCGCTGTTCCGGAGTGTTGGGCGCGGAGGTGACGGTGCGCGGCGCGGGCGGGTCGGGGGCGGGGTCGACGTCGTCGGAGAGGGTGCCGAGCATGTCGGTCCAGGCCGCGGTCGTCACCGTGAAACCGGGCCAGTCGCTGGTGCCGTAGTCGACGGGCAGGTGGGCGGGCAGGCTGTCGGTCAGGAACGCCCGCGCGAAGCCGAGCATGGCCCGGGACGGCAGGGGGCCGTGTGCGTACGCCAGGACACACACGCGGATCGGCCGCTGAGCCTGGTCGCCCCGGGTGGAATCGCCTGCGAGACCATTGGCCAGCAGCGTCCACAGGGGTTCACCGGTGGCCGCGGGCGTGGCGAACAGAAGGAGGGTGTGCTCGTCCTCGTCGACGAGATCGTTGACGGAGTAGCCGCGGCATCCGTCCAGGAGGACGTCGCTGGAGGCCTCAGGCGGGCCGTCGTCGACCTGGATCCAGCGGTAGCCGTGCTGTCTGCGGTATCCGCGCGACTGGACGTACCAGGTGGTCTTCATCGCCGGCTCCGGTCATCGTTGGTCAGGTGCGGATGGGACTGCAGGACCTGGATCCCGGGGCTGGTCGGCGGGACGGACGAGAACTCGTCGAGGGCCTTGACCAGGGCCGGATCGGTTCGTTTGAGCCAGTCGAACATCTTGCGGAACGCGCCGCGGCGCTCGCGCCGGTAGACGTTGATCGCGAACCGGAGGCCGAAGCGGAGCGGCTGCTCGGCGTCGACCGGGTTGATGCGCGCGTTGAGTGCGCGGCTGACGTAGCGGAAGGCGGGGCCTTCGGGGGTGTCCTGGACGGAGGAGAAGCGGATCGTTCCGGTGGTCTGTACGGGCACGACGACGGTCCCGATCCGGGGCTGGACCTCGGGGTGGGACAGGTGCGCGAGAAGCGATTTGTACCCGTCGTGGACGCGGTCGATGAGGGCCCGGGTGCCCTCGGGGGTCTCAAGGTACAGCTCGGACTTGAGCGGGACGAGAATCAGGAGACGGTGCCGGTCGTCGCGCTGCAGGATCCGCTTGACGATCTCGTACATCTGCTCGGGGAGGTTGACCTCCTCGTGGTAGGCACCATCCGCGTACATCAGCGCGGGAGCGTCGATCGCAAGGACGATGACGGGGCTGACGTCGAGCTGGTCGGAGACGCGCTGCAGGAGCGCGCCGCCGGTCTCCAGGAGCAACTCCCCGGAGTAGTCGGTGAACCGCAGCGTGAAGCGCGGTGTCTTGTTCTTGCGTCCGACGCCGAAGTGGAACTGCTGGACGTCGTTCATGCCCGTGGCCCTGACCCCCTCGGTGACGATGACCTGCCGGGAGAGTCTCGCGAGTTGGGCACTGGCTTCCTGGAGCTTGGCCGGCGTGGTGCCTTCCGGCGTCAGATCGAGGTCGGTCGTGCCCGTCGTGTGGGCGAACTTGCGGTACATGGCTGCGAGCAGCGACGTCTTTCCGACGCCGGTCGGCCCGAGCATCGTGATCGGGATCGTGTACTTCTCGGAGGTCATGCGGCACGCTCCTGCGACTGCGGCTCGTGGACGGTCTCACCGACCAGCTCGGCGACCACACGGACGGCTTCGGACCACTCGCGCAGGTGGTGGGACTGCTCCGCGAGGGCGGCGAACTTCCCGGGCCAGGCTTCGGTGCGGATGTCCTGGTAGAAGATGCGCCATTCGTCGTCGGTCCCGGCAGCGGACACGACGCGGTCGAAGAACTCCTCGACGATGGCGAAGATCGCGGCGCTCGGGTCGACCAGGACATGCCGCAGGTCGGCGCGGCACGCGGAGAGGGCCTCGTCGTAGCAGACGATGAGCATCTGCCGTACGAGGTCGGGAGTGACGGGGGTGTCGTCCGTCCCCGGGTCCTTCCCGGCGACGGGAAACGGGTACGCGGGCTGGTCCGCGCGCAGCCCGTCCAGGCATGCGCGGACGCGGTGCTGCAGCATTCCGCGGTAGGTGAGTTGGAAGCCGGCCAGAAGTTCAAGGGCATAACGGACTTCGCTGGTCCCGTCGTCGCGGACCCGTGGGATGCGGGCGGCGACGTCCAGGAGGAAGTCCCTCCCCTCCTTGCTGCTGAGACTCGCGAGGTCGCCGGGCCCGGCGAGGATCTGGGCGACCTGCCGCTGCATGGCGACGGTACGGCTGTGGAGCGCGGCCTCGCACTCGAGGAACATCCGCGACAGCCGGGCCCGCGCCTCGTTGAGGTACTGGCCGTACGCGATGCTCAGCCCGCCCTCGCTCGCCGCCCTGGCGGCGATCTCCTCGGCGGAAGGGTGACCGGGCTCGGCCACCGCCTGCTCGTAGATCTCCTCCAGGGCCGTGTAGAGCAGCGTGTCCTGCACGGAGCGTTCCTGTCCCAGCGTGCGGACGAGTCCGGCGAGTGCGGTGGCCAGGCGGCTATGGGTTTCGTTGAACAGCTCGACGAACGGCAGGAACCACACGGACGACGGCTGCGCGAACTCCGCGATGCTCTTGGCACGCACGGTGAACTGGCGGACGCGGTCACGCAACTCGCGCGCCCTTTCGTCACGAACGGCCAGGTGGGCGGCGTCGAGGTGGTCGAGGTTCTCCAGGAGGTGGTCGACGACCTTCTCCATCACGTCGGCGACTTCGTCGCTGCGGGAGCAGTCGACGATGTGCGTCTGCGCGACGGTGAACGAGGATCCGGGCAGCCACTGGTGGGCCATGAGCTCGGCCTGTTTGGAGTTGTCGAGCTCGGATGTCACGCACTTGTTCACGATCAGGAAGGAGCACTCGCTGAGTGCGGGCCCACTTCCCAGGCCGGCGCGGACGTACTGGTGCAGACGGAGGTCCTCGGAGCCGATCGCGTCACCGAGGGCGTTCGGGCGGCGGACGAACACCACGAAGTCGATCTCGTCCTGCATGGCACCGACGATGCGTTCGGCGTCCTGGAGGTTCGCTTCACCCAGGCCCGGCAGGTCGACCAGGGACAGTCCGGTCCAGTCGGCGTGGACGAACGGCGCTGTGATCCGAACCTCCCGCACCGCCCGGTACGCGTGCAGGGACCGCTCGTTCTCGTCCTTCTGCGCGACGAACGAGCGGATCTGATGCCGGGGGATCGGCAGCGGCAGACCGGTCGTCAGCCAGTCGCGGTATGCGGGCAGGTAGGTGTGGAAGCCGGCCAGGTGAGCGTAGAGGCCCGCGTCCTCGGTGTCGTCGCTGTTCAGCGCGGGGAGGGGTCGCGCGAAGCCGGCGAGGCTCAGCGGTGCGTCACCGAGGCCGAGCCTGGCGAAGTACGGGCCGATGACCTCGCCGAGGAACGACCGCTCCGTGTGGAAGTACACCTCGCCCCGAGCCTCGCCGGGCTCGTGCCGCAGCACGCTCGTCACGCCGGTGCAGTAGTCCCCGTCGCTGGTCGGCACCTCCTGCTCGGTCAGGCCCGTAAGGCTCTGGATGAGGCGGCTCTTGCCCTGCCGGGCGCGTCCGATCACGCCCACGTTCAGCGTCTCGCGGTTGAACCGGGTCAGGGCGACCTTCAACGCCGCCGTCTCAAGAGGCAGGTCCTTCAGCAGGCCCTGCAGGTCCGTCCCGAGCGCCTGGAGCTTGTCCCTCGCCTCGTCCGGCACGACTCCGACCAGCTGCGCCCGCAGCGCTTCGATGGTCTGCAGGCCGGCGAGGACATCAGACAGCGCACCGACGCGCTCCTCCAACAGGTGAGCCTGCTGGGCTCGCCGCTGCCGGATCAACCCGATGCGTTCGACACGTGACACGTGCGCCCTCCCCCATGAACAGCCGAGCGAACTCGGTGGCGAGCGCCCATGATGGCAGCAGCACACCCCAACTGTGCTTATTTCACGTAATTTATAATCACATTGTGTAATCGATCAGCCGGGTGCTTCTGCCTCTGGTCCTGCTTGCGATAAGGACGGCAGGGGGGCGCGCGGCAACCACGGCCTGCCGGCCTCCTGAGCGCCTCTTCGTCTACGTCGCCGCGGCGGTGCTCGGCATGGGCGAGTCCGTCTTCCTGGTCACGGCTCAGGCCTTTCTGCCGAAGGTCGTGCCGACAGGGCGGATTACGACGGCCAACGGCCGGCTCCGCCTTCGCCGCCGCAGCTCCCTTCCTCCTCGACGGCGCCTCGTTCCTGCTCGGGGCGATGCTGCTGCCGCGGACCGGTGTTCGGCGCGCTGAACTTCTTCACCATGAGCCTCGGCGTCCTCATGGTCCTCTACGTCGTCACGTGGCTGCACTGCCGGAGAGCGCGTACGGCTTCTTCCTCGCCGCCAACGCGCTCGGCGGGATCGTCGGCGGGCTGGGCAGCGACTGGGTACGGCGGAGAATCGGCGTCCTCCCCGGCGCCGTGGCCGCCCTCGCCGTCATGGGCGTCTCCTGCCTGCTCCTCGGCGGCACCCGCGTGTCCATCGTCGCCGCCGTCGCGTTCGGAGCCGTCGGATTCGGCATCGCCACCTGGCAGACACTGATCACCGCGTTCCGGCAGACCACCATCCCGACGGACATCCCGGGCCGCGTGAACGGGGCGTTCCGTCTGCTGTCGGTGTGCGTCTCGCCGTTCGGCGCGATCACCGCCGGCGTCGTCGCCAAGTACACGCAGGTCAACGTCCCGATCCTGGTGTCCGGTGTCGGCATCCTCGCCCTCACCGCGATCAGCGGCGGGCCCCTGCTGCGCATGGGCGCGGCACAGCCGGCGGCACGGGGCGTCCCAGCGCATCGCGGCGTGCGGTGATGCGGGCACCCCGGGTGTCGGTCATGGCGATGGTCAACCCGGCAGCATCGGCCTCCAAGCGCGGGGTGGCCCCCACGCGCGTTCCCTTGGCGGCAGTACCCAACCGGGGCGGTAGCGGCCTGATCGCGGCTCATGGCAAGGAAGGTGTCTGCGGCGGAGTCCTGCCGTCCCGCGGAGAACCCTGCGCCCCGAGGGTGCCTCGGCCATGAACGCCGGTCCGGCCGGCCCGAGGGCGACCGGATACAGTGCGCGAGACAGCAGCCTGGTCAGGGAGGGGAAGCGTGACCGACACCAGCAGCACCCGGCCCGCCGAGGGTGAAGCACAAGCAGCGCGGCAGAGCCGACTGCACCGCCTGATGCGTTACATCCCCCTGATCGCCCCCGTCCTGCTGTGGGCCGTGCCGTGCTGGGTGCTCCTGTACGGCGGCCAGCACTGGCCGCTGCCCGTAACGCTGGCCGGCACCGCCCTGTTCGCCCTCGGCCTCATATGTATGCCGCTCGCGATGGTGCGCGGCCACGGCCGGCGCCAGCAGGACCGGGCGGCGCTCGTCGGTGACACCCTGCTGGGCACCAGCTGGGTCCTGTTCACCTGGTCCGTTCTGCTCGGCGTCCTCCTGCGGCTCGCCCTGACCGTGGCCGGTGTCGGCGAGAGTCAGGACAGGGCCCGGACCGTCACGTGGGCCGTCCTCGGCATCACCGCCGCACTGCTCGCCTGGGGGTATGCCGAGGCCCGCCGCGTGCCACGCGTGCGCCGGCTCGACGTGCAACTCCCCCGGCTCGGTGCCGGGTTGGACGGCTTCCGTGTCGTCCTCATCACCGATACCCACTACGGCCCCCTCGACCGCGCCCGCTGGTCGGCACGGGTGTGCGAGACGGTGAACACCCTGGAAGCCGACCTGGTCTGCCACACCGGCGACATCGCGGACGGCACGGCCGAACGCCGCCGCGCCCAGGCCGTCCCACTCGGTACCGTGCGGGCCACCCGGGCCCGTGTCTACGTCACCGGCAACCACGAGTACTACAGCGAGGCCCAGGGCTGGGTCGACCTGATGGACGAGCTGGGCTGGGAGCCGCTGCGCAACCGCCATCTGCTGCTCGAACGCGGAGGCGACACCCTCGTGGTCGCGGGCGTGGACGACGTCACCGCCGAGTCCTCCGGCCTGGCGGGGCACCGCGCCCACCTCGCCGGAGCCTTGCAGGGCGCCGACCCCGGCCTGCCCGTCCTGCTCCTGGCTCACCAGCCCAAGTTCATCGACCGGGCGGCAGCCGCCGGCGTCGACCTCCAGCTCTCCGGCCACACCCACGGCGGCCAGATCTGGCCCTTCCACCACCTGGTCCGTCTCGACCAGCCCGCCCTCGCCGGCCTCAGCCACCACGGCACCCGTACCCTCCTCTACACCAGCCGCGGCACCGGCTTCTGGGGCCCGCCGTTCCGCGTCTTCGCCCCCAGCGAGATCACCCTGCTCGTGCTCCGCTCCCCACACCCGCCCACCTCGCCGTAGACCGGGCGGGCCATTCGCTGGGAGCAGTCCACGAGCCGAGGGATGCGTCGTCAGCAGTTCGGCCAGGTCGCTCGTCCCGGCGGTGGCCGGACTGATCGCCGGGTACGCCGGAGAACGGCGTCCGGGACGGTGGCGAGCGGAAGCTCGTCGCCAACGGACAGCAGACGCTGATCCGCGTGAACAGGTCCACCCGGTGAGCCCGCAGCCGTCCCTGCCGTCGAGGGCAACGTCCCGCGCGCACGCCGGGAATGCCGGCCTGCGCACAGGCTCGGCCATCGCCAAGCACTTTCACGCCAACGGCCTGGAGAACCAAGCCGGACGGGGCGTCCGGTGTCAGTGCCGGGCGCTAGTGTCGTTCGCCCGGCAAGGAGCCGGTGAACTCACGGGGAGCACGACACCGCCATGCACGACAACCACACCGGATACCGCATCTCCGTCGTCGACGAGGACCCGCTGCGCGCCCGCAAGGAAGCACGCGAACTGCTCGCCGCGCTCGCCGCGGCAGACTCCACGGCCAGGCTGGACCTTCCCCAGCCCGGCGGGCCGGCACGGGTCGACGACAAAGGCGGCCCGTCCGCCGAGACCGTGGGACTGCTGCTGAGCGCCGGTTCGTTCGTCGTCGCCCTGGTGCAGACGTGGCTGGCGCGGGTCCCTCAGCGCACCATCGTGGTCCAGCGGCCCGACGGCGCGGTCCTGCACATCACCGGCAAGGAGGCCCGCGAGGACGACACGCTGATCGAGCGGTTCCTCGCGGACGACGGCGGCGACGGCACGACGGCGGGCTGAGCGGCGATGACCGACAACGACCGCCACGCCTTACTCGTTGGCGTCTCCACGTACGACAGCGAGGCGTACGCGGACCTCCCGGCCGTGCGGGCCGATCTGCACTACATGCGGGCGGTCCTGGAGAACACCGAGATCGGCATGTACAACGACTGCGCGCTGGCCGCCGAGCCGACGCGCGCGGAGATGCTGCACGCCGTCGAGACGTTCCTGGAGGCCCGGCAGCCCAGTGAGACCGCGCTGCTCTACTTCAGCGGGCACGGCGAGTACTGCGAGCAGGACGGCCAGCTGTACTTCCTGACCCGGGACACCGACCCCGCAGACCTGCCGGGCACGGCCGTACCGGCGGAGTTCCTGGAGAGGATGCTGCAGTCCTGCCGGGCCGCCTCCAAAGTGGTCCTGCTGGACTGCTGTTCCAGCGGCTCCGTCGTTCAGGGCTGGACCGCAAAGGGCCCGTCGGGAGAACCGGACCGGCCCACGCCGAGCACCCTGCTGCGGCCGACCGGCGTGTATTTCATCACCGCGTCCGACGCTCTCCAGGCGGCCTCCGCGATGGCGCCGCCCGGGTCCAGCCTCGGCACCTCACGGTTCACCGGGGAGATCGTCGAGGGGCTGCGCAACGGCCGGATCAAGGAGGGCGGCTGGATCACCCCGGACGACCTCTTCGACTACCTGACCGCCCAGATGACCCGGGACGGCGTGCCCGAGGAGCAGCGGCCCACCAAGTCCACGATCAGGGCGACCCGGAGCCTTCCCTTCGCCCGGTCGGTGGCACGACCGGTGCGGCTCCCCGCGCTCCCTCACGACGCCGCCGAAGCCGCCCGGCGCTCCCCCACGCTGCTGAAGGCCCGGGCACTGGCCGAGCTGGACGAACGGGACGGCGTCGACCGGCAGCGGCTGCTGCGGTACTACGCGGACTGCCTCACCGCACAGGCGGCGGCCGGAATGCGGCCCGACCGGGACGGCGGCCGGAACGAGAAGTACTTCCTGCTGGCGCAGGGCGAGGAGACCATCCAGTCGGGCCGCGGACCGCACATCGTCGCGCCCGGATCGCTGCCCCGCCCCCAGGACGGGCGGGCCGGTCCGGGCGCTGAGGCGGGGACGCGGCAGGAGTACTGGTACGGGTATCCGGCGATCACGCTGCCCGCGCGGGACGGGGGCCGGGGGCGGCGCGCGACGGTGGAGCTGGCGCCGCTGATCGTCCAGCAGATGGAGCTGGCGCCGGACGAGGACGGCCGGGACGTCCTCCGGCCCAGCGGTGTGCCGTCCCTGCACAGCGGGGTCGTCTCCGAACTCCTGGACGCGGGCGACGCCGCCGACCTGGTGGCCCGATGGCAGCCGGCCTGGCAGGAGGGCAACGACGCCCAGATGCTGCGCGCCGTCCGGGAGTTGCTGGACGAGCTGGGGCTGCCGGAACTCGAACCGCTGGACCCGTCCGCGCTCAGCGACCGTACGGTCATGCAGGCACTGCGGCCCGGTGCGCACAACGCGGCTGTGCTGCTGGTGCCTTCGGGCGCGGAGGCCATGGCCACCCAGGCGCTGGTGGACAACCTGCTCCAGATCTCCACGCGGACCGAGCAGATCGCGGGCACCGCCATGGACGCGCTGCTGAACGGCGGGGCCCGGCAGGCGCCGGCCACGACAGCCACCGCTGCGGACCCGGTGACACCCATCACTCCCGGGCCGTGCAACGAGAGCCAGGAGCAGGTGATCTCCTCGGCGATGACACAGCCGCTGACGGTGGCGACCGGCCCGCCCGGCACGGGCAAGAGCGAGGTCGTCACAGCGGTGGTCACCACCTGCGTCGCCGCGGGGCAGTCGGTGCTGGTCGCCTCCACGAACAACGAGGCCGTGGACGTCGTGGCCCAGCGCTGCGACGAGATCGCGCCCGGTCTGCTGATGCGGACGGGCAACGCGGAGGCGCTGGTGCGGGAGGCGGCCAAACTGGAACGGCTGCTCGCCGAACCGGTCGAGGCGCCGCGGCGCGGCTCGGCCACCGTGGGTGGCGAGCTGCGCAACACCCGGGGGACGGCCGACCGGTTGCGGGCGGAGGCGGCACACCGCGTCGGCGAGGAGGAACGGCTGCTGGAGCTGCTCCGGGACCGTGAGGAGCGGGCCGCTGCCCTGGAGCTGCCCCTGTCCCTGCTCGAAGGCGTCTGGGCGGAGGACCCGGACGGCGTCGCACCGCTGGGCCTGTGGGCCGAGAGGGCGCGGAAGACGGCCGTGGCCCGCTGGTGGCAGCTGGGGACATGGCGGCGTGGGCGCGCGCTCGCCGCGCTGGTCTCGGCGGGCGCGGAGCACTCCGAGGGGGCCGGGCCGGCATGGCCGGAGTGGGCGGCGGGACGACCGGTGCCGCCCGAGCTGCTGGAGTCCCTGGCCGCAGTCGTGTCCGTGGAGCAGGAGGTGCGGGAACTCGTCCGCCGGCACGGGGAATGGGACGAGGAGGGGCTGAAGGAGTCCCGTCTGGTGACGGCGGGGGCGCTGTCCGGCCTGTCGGCGGAACTGTCCCGCGCGCTTTCCGCCGAGACCCTCGGCCGGGCCGCCGGGCTCATGAACCAGCGGCTCCAGGCACTGCGCCGCCGATCCGGCCACCAGCGCAGCCAGAAGAACCTGATGACGCACATCAAGGGGTGGGCCGTCAGCACCCACTCGGTGCGGCAACTGGAACTCACCCCGAAGCTCTTCGATCTCGTCGTCATCGACGAGGCCAGCCAGTGCTCCATCCCCTCGGTGCTGCCGCTGCTGTTCCGGGCCCGCCGGGCACTGATCATCGGTGACCCCATGCAGCTCGGGCACATCCCCGGCGTGTCACCGCAGCAGGAGCGTCAGGCACGGACGCGGGCCGGGCTGAGCGCCGCGCAACTGGAGCACCATCGCCTCACCTACCACGTGCACTCCTCGTACCACGCGGCCGAACAGCACGGCGACAGCGCGCTGCTCCTCGACGAGCACTACCGCTGCCACCCACGGATCGCGGATGTCGTCAACGGCCACTGCTACGGCGGCCGGTTGCGCGTGCTGACCGACGTGCGTCGGCAGGTACCGGCGCACGACCCGGTGGGAGCGGCCGACCCGGCACCGGTGCTCGGCTGGGTCGACGTACCCGGAGGGAGATCGGCGCGCGGCGGTGACGGGCAGTCCTGGCGGAACGTGGAGGAGGCGGAGGCCGTCCGGCGCGTGGTCGACGGACTGCTGGCAGGGCTTCCGCCGGACGCGACGGTGGGAGTGGTCACGCCGTTCCGGGCGCAGAAGGAGACACTGGCACGGATGTGGCGGGACGACGACCGGGTCCGGGTCGGCACCGTCCACACCTTCCAGGGCGGACAGCGCGACGTGATGGTGCTCAGCCCGGTGGCGGCGCGCAACACGCCACCCCGGACGGCGCACTGGGTCGCGAGCCAGGTCAACCTGTGGAACGTGGCGGTCACCCGGGCCAAGTCGCAGCTGATCACCGTGGGCGGCCGCGCCTTCTGGCAGGACCAGAGCGGCCTGCCGGCCCTCCTCGCAGCGCGCTCGGCCCCGCTGGAAGCCGGCGAGGACGGCACGACAGCCGAGGCCGGAACGCCCGGCCCGGTGACCGCGGTCCGCGAAGACCTCGCCGACCGCCTGCAGCGGTACCTGACCGGACGAGGTATCACCGATCTGGAGCGGACGGCGCTGGTGGGCGGACATCCGGTGGACCTGCTGTTCACCGACGCCGGCATGAACACGGCGGTGCTGATCGACCCCGGCCCGGGGCCCGGCGACGACCCCGCGCGGCACCTTCGGCTCGTCCACGCGCGAGCCGACCTGCTCACCGGACTGCCCTCCGGAGGCCACGGGGCCAAGCCCTGCCCGGTGAGCCGGACGGTGCGGGTACCCGCCTGGCGGATCCTGGCGGGCGACACCGCGCTGGCACCGCTGTTCGACTGAGTCCCGGACGGGGCGGCGGGGGCCGGCGACCCGCTCAGCCGCCGGGCAGGCTCCCTGGGAGGTATCCGTCCAGCAGCGGAGACGAAGACAGCGCCCGGCAGGCCGGGAAGCCGGTCTCAGCCGCCGCGCCGCACCCGGGCCGCCTTGCGGGCCTCCGCGAGCTTGCGGGCCTCGCTGCTCTTCCGGGACGGCCTGCTGCCGGAGCCGCCCTTCGCGTCCTTGGTGCTGCCCAGGCCGCGGAAGGGGGCGTTGTGGTTCTTGGGCCGTGGTACGGCCTGCCCGCCGTCGAGAGGATTTCCGGAGGGGGCCCTGGCGCCGGTGATCCGGCTCAGTTCCGCCTCGCCGGACCGCACTTTGCTGACCTTGGGGGCGACGTCGGCGTCCGCCATGACCTGGCTCGTCTCGCGGCGCTGTCCCGACAGGGCGAGGGTCACGACGGTGCCGGAGCGACCGGCCCGGGCCGTGCGGCCCGCGCGGTGCAGATAGTCCTTCGGGTCGGTGGCCGGGTCGACGTTGACCACGAGGTCGAGGTCGTCGACGTGCAGGCCGCGTGCGGCGACGTTCGTCGCTACCAGCGCGGTGACCTGCCCGTTCTTGAACTGGGCCAGGGTCCGGGTGCGCTGCGGCTGCGACTTCCCGCTGTGCAGGGCGGCGGCGGCCACGCCGCTGGCCCGCAGATGCCGCGTGAGCTGGTCGACGCCGTGCTTGGTGTCCAGGAACAGCAGGACGCGGCCGTCCCGAGCGGCGATCTCCGTGGTCACGGCGTACCGGTCCGGGCCGTGCACGACGAAGACGTGGTGCTCGATCGCGGAGACCGCGCTCGACGCAGGGTCCACGGAGTGGACGGCGGGGTCGCGCAGGTAGCGCTGCACCAGCTGGTCGACGTCGCCGTCGAGGGTGGCGGAGAACAGCATCCGCTGCCCGTCGGGACGCACCTGGTCCAGGATCTCGGTGACCTGCGGCAGGAACCCCATGTCACACATCTGGTCGGCCTCGTCCAGGACCGTGATGCGCACCCGTCCCAGTCGGCAGCCCTTGCGCCCGATGAGGTCGTGCAGCCGGCCGGGCGTGGCGACGACGATCTCGGCGCCATCCCGCAGCGCGGCGGCCTGACGTCCGATGGACACTCCGCCCACCACGGTCGCGAGCCGCAGCCGCAGCGCCTCGGCGTACGGGGTGAGCGCCCCACCGACCTGCTGTGCCAGCTCCCTGGTGGGCACCAGAACGAGCGCCAGCGGCTCTTTCGGCTGCGCGCGCTGCCCGGCCGTCCGGGCGAGCATCGCCAGCCCGAAGGCGAGCGTCTTGCCGGATCCTGTGCGGCCCCGGCCGAGGACGTCCCGTCCCGCGAGCGCGTTCGGCAGCGCCGCCGCCTGGATGGGGAAGGGCACAGTCACACCGTGCTCATCGAGCACCCGCAGAATCTCGGCCGGCAACCCCAGCTGTGCGAAGGACGCCGCCGTGGGCACCGCCGACGTGGCGCTCGACGCCTCGGACACATCGTTCTGGTGCCGGGCATCGGCACGTGCTGATTCGCTCACAGAGAGCCTTCCTCCGAAGGGACCGTACCGGGGAAGGCGCGGCAGGGACGCGGCCACCAGCCAGAGACACCGAACGGGGCACCGGCACAGCGACGCTGCAAACGCGCAACGCTAGCACGGAGCACGCCGCCCGGGTCCCGTGATCGCACCGCGGGTAGAGGCGATCTCCGGGCCACTGAAGCCACCGATCACCCGGCCCCGCTCCGGCCGCCGTTCCGCCGTCCGGCCGACCCGACCGCGTCCTGTTACCTTCGCCACTTCGACATTTCCATACGCCGTATGGTAACAATGGAAACGTACTTCCATACGACGTATGGAACTGCTCGCTCGGACCACGCCGGGCGTCAACATCGCCCGGCAGAACCGCCGTTGGCGCAGATCACCGCTCAAGAAGGAAAGATCATGAACAAGCTCGCGAAGCGCATCGCCCTCACTGTCTCCTCCGTCGCGGTCGCCGGTACCGCCGTTCTCGGTGCCGGGGGCACCGCTTCGGCCGCGCCCCTTGCGTCCACGCACGCCCAGCACACGGCCGACGGGGCCGTGGCCGCTGATTTCCGCTGGGACCACGGTGTCGGCTACCTGCTTGAGCGGGGCTACTCCTGCGACGAGGCCCGCGGCTGGCACCAGGACCGCCACGGCAGCGATTCGACCCGGCACGACTGCGACGGGCTCTACTACCGCGATGGCCACTTCTACCGCGGGGAGGGCGAGGGACACGGCTGGGCGTCCGACAGGTCCTACCGCCACGACGGGAACCGCCACGAGCACGACGGCGGGCGCAGGCACCACCATGACCTGAGCCGCGACGACCGGTGAGACGGGTATCGGCCATGTGCGCAAGCGGTTCCCCTCGGCCCCGTCCCTGCCGGCGGCGGGGATCCGTCCGCCGGTCGGCGGGCGGCGTCCCCGGCCGCAGGCCGAGTGAGTGCAGCGCCACTCCTCATGCGGTGCGCCGGTGCCGTCCGGCGCCCGCGCCCTGCGGTACCGCCTCCGCCCGCGCTGCCTCTTCGCCACAGATCGGTGTGAGGCACCGCCGAGCCCTACCCAGGAGCGGAAGCCGATGAAGAAGTCCTTGAAGGGCGTAGAACGGCGGGTTGCCGTGCAGCTGGTCGTCTCGCACGTCTACTCGTTGCCGCTCTGCGTACGTCTGCGCTACGAGCCCGCTGATCCCTATGTCGTCCGTGCCGCCTTCTTCGCCGACTGTGACGAGCCGGTCGAATGGGTCCTGGGGCGGGATCTCCTGGCTGATGGTCTGGAGGGTTCCGCAGGGTACGCGGACGTCCGGATCTGGTCGGCCGCAGGGCGGCGTGACGAGTCGATCTACATCGCCCTCGGGTCTGCCGCAGGCACCGCCTTGCTCGAGGTCCCCGTGCACGACATCTCGTCCTTCCTTCAGGACACCCAGGCTCTGGTGCCTCGGGGTACCGAGTCCGGACTCATCGACTGGGATGCCGAACTGGCACACCTCCTCCCCCAAGACTGACCGCCGACCATCCATGCTCAGAAGTAAAGGAACCACTGACATGTCCCAGTACCAGCTTCGCGTCTACACCCTGTGCAGCTCCGACGCGCTCTCCGCCTACGAGAAAATCTGGGCCCAGCACATTCCCGGTCTGGCCAAGCACCGGATCACCACCCACGGCGTCTGGACGGGCCCCGCGGCGCCCGGAAACGAACCCCCCCGGCTCTACGCCCTCGTTTCCTACAGGGACACCGACGACGTGCGGGAACGACTGCAGGCGTACCTGTCGAGTCCTGAATTCCGCGCGGACATGGAGGGCTTCGACATCAGCCAGATCGTCGGCCTCGACGAGACCCTGCTGACGCCCACCGTGGACTCTCCCTTGCGCTGACGTTCGGCCTGCGACGAGTGACGCGGCCGGAAGGGCCGGTATCCGGCGGCCCTGCGATGGTGGTTCCGGTGTCGTCGATGGCGACCCACCAGCGGTGGCCCTTGCCGGCGTCGAGGTGGGGACCGTGACGAGTCGGTTCACCACAACCACAACCGGTTCAGCGTCGATCGCTGAGACAAAGGCGCCCTTTGTCCGGCAACCACCGTTCGTCACATCTCCGTCTGTGCAGCCTCTTTGAATCCGACGACAGCCCTTCCGACGGCCCTCCCCGGATGACTCGAAGCACCAGGAGTAAGACCCAATGAAGTCATTGAGAACTGTGATCCAGGGGCTACCCGTGAAGCATGTCGGCGTACATGCGACGTCCTTGCCCGTGATCATGAATCTGCGGTATGCGCCGAGTGATCCCTATGTGGTCCATGCCGCATTCACCACCCATGTCGACAGCGACGAGCCGGTGGAATGGATCATCGGGCGCGATTTGCTGATCGACGGCCTGGAGGGTCCCGCCGGCGAGGGAGACGTTCGCATATGGCCCGCCGGCGAGGAGGGCCGCCGCGACTTGTACATCCTTCTCAACCCGCCGTCCGGTACGGCCCTGCTCAAGGCCCCAGCGCAGGAAGTCAAGGCGTTCCTGCAGGAAACGGAGGCAGCGGTGCCCCGGGGGGCCGAGCTCGGCCACAGCGACTTCGACCGCTTCCTGGCGCACCTCCTCGCCGAAGGGTGAGTCCCGGCATGGTGCGACCTGAGGCAGGCACACGGACGTCTGCGCCTCGGTGTCCACCGCCTTGGTGAGTGGATGTCCGCAGTCGTGGCGTCGAGGGCGGCCAGGCCGAAGCCGGCCTCGGTCAGGATGGTCGCCGCGACTCCGCGGCCGACCCGCCCCGGTGAGACCAGCCGCCACGCGGCAACCCGCCGCAGCACACCGCACAGCAGTCGGCCGTGGAGATCGCTTATCGCTACCTGCCCGCAGGGGCCCAGGCCGGCGTCGGCGGCGACTGGTACGACGTCGTCCCCCTGTCCGGAGCCCGCGTCGCCCAGGTGGTGGGCGATGCGGTCGGACACGGCATCCACGCCGCCACCATGGGGCGGCTGCGGACAGCCGTCCGCACCCTGGCCGACATCGACCTGCCGCCCGGCGAACTCCTCACCCACCTGGACGACGTCGTCATCCGCCTGTCCGCCAAATCCGCCACAGAGCCGACCATCGAAGAGGCCGGGGACATCGACGCCACCTGCCTGTACGCCGTCTACGACCCCGTCTCCCGCCAGTGCGCCCTCGCCCCGCGGGGCATGTGCGGCCCGCCGTGGTGGGCCTTGACGGAACCGCCGACCTCCTCCCTGCAGGCAACCTGCGACACCGTGCTCAAAGCCCTGCTGCCGGCTGATCGACCACACGACGATGGGACGCCGACCCCGTCTGCGTGTCCCGGGCGCAGTCGAACGTCGCTCAACAGCTGAGCAGCTGGGGCCTGGAGGAGGTCGAGTTCTCCATTGACGACGTTCGATGCGCTGCTCGAACCAGATCGTCTCGCGGCTCTGGCTGTGGCGGCAGCCCCAGCGAGCGGTGAGGCCGGGTACTGACGGCAAAGCCGCTCCAGCAACCCGGACCGCGGTACACCTTCCGCTGGCCCTCACGGCACTGTCTGCCCCGCTACATGTGCACGACAGGCGCAGCGTTCTCATCCTGCTGGGGCACACCCCGGCGGTAGAGCAGGGCGGTGATGACCAGGCCGGTGACGAAGACGGCCGCCGACCACCAGTAGGCCGTGGAATAGCCCTCCAGGCCGGCCTGAGCCAGCACGCCGGGGTTCTTGGGATTGCGGCCGGAGAGGTAGCCGGTGGCTGCGTCGGAGGCCATCGTGCTGAGCAGGGCGATGCCGATGGAGCCGCCTATCTGCTGGAGGGTGTTGACTGCGGCCGACGCAACGCCGGCATCGGCGGCCGCCACCCCGGAGGTCGCCAGGCTCATGGCGGGCGCGATGACCGTGCCCAGCCCGATGCCGACGAGCACCAGCTGGGGCAGTACCTGCGTCACGTACCCACTGTTCAGGTCCAGCGTGGTCATCCAGATCAGCCCGGCGGCCGCAATGGCCATGCCCAGCGGGACCACCGGCTTCGGTCCTATGCGCGCCACCAGGACGTTGTTGGCCACAGCGGAGGCGGACGACGACGCCACGATCAGGGGCAGGAAGGCGAAGCCGGTGTTCAGGGCGCTGTAGCCGAGGCTCTGCTGCAGGTAGTAGGTGAGGAAGAGGAACACGCCGAACATGCCCGCGCCGGTGACGAAGAGGGCGGCGAAGGAGGCACCGCGGTTGCGGTCCAGCAGGACCCGCAGGGGCAGCAGCGGAGACGCCGCCCTGCCCTGCCACCACACGAAGACGGCCACCAGTACGACGCCGACTGCCAGCATGCCCCAGGTCGCCGGCGAGCCCCAGCCGTGCGTTTCGGCGTTCGAGAACCCGTAGACCAGGCAGAACAGTCCGATGGAGGCCAGCAGAGTGCCGGGGACGTCGAGCTTGGAGGTCGTGTCACGCGGGGTGCGGTGCAGCAGGGCCGCCCCACCGGCGAACGCCACCACCGCGAAGATCACGTTGACGTACATGGTCCAGCGCCAGTCCAGGTACTGGGTCAGCACGCCGCCGAGGATCAGGCCGATGGCTCCGCCGGCACCGGCGACCGAGCCCGCGACGGTGAAGGCCTTCGCCCGCTCGCGCGGATCGGTGAAGGTGGTCATCAGGACCGACAGGGCCGACGGAGCCAGCAGGGCGGCGAACAGGCCTTGGACGGCACGCGCGACGACGAGCATGGCGAAGCCGTTCGCCGCACCTCCCACCATGGAAGCGGCCGCGAAGCCGGCCAGCCCCACCAGGAACGTCACCTTCTGACCGACCAGGTCCGCGACCCGGCCACCGAGCAGCAGCAGACTGCCGAAGGCGAGCGCATAGGCGGTGACCACCCACTGCCGGTCGGCGTCCGAGAAGCCCAGGTCGTGCTGGGCGGACGGCAGGGCGATGTTCACGATGGTGCCGTCGAGGACACCCATCAGCATCGACAGGGAAATGACCACCAGAATCCACCAGCGACGCCGGTGCGACAGGTCGGCCACATTCTCAGGTGTGGTCTCCGCGGCGCAAGCAGCGACGGTGGCGTTATGGGACATGGGGGCAGCCCTCCGGACAGCGAAGCCGCCTCGGTGAACGGATGACGCGGGTGATTCAGCTCGACGAGGCCGACGGTCTCCCCCTCAGGAGGGAGACCAGGGACAAGCCAACGACCATGGTCATTTCACGGTTCAGCGTCGGCATACGGCTGCCGTAATGAAGCTGGATGCGGAACCACCCCGCCGGGCGGTCTCATCCGATGTGACGGGACAACTCCCGTGTGTCGCAGCCTGACATCGCCCGACTGCGGGCGCGCCCCAGGCACCGGCGCCTGGGGCGCAGCGTCTCAGGCTGACTGGCTCAATGGCCGGCGTGCCGGCCGTCACGACCGGCGGTGAGGCGGCCTTCCAGGCCCGTGATCAGCGTGTCCATCACGAGACGGAACATGTGGTCCTGGTCAGGGCCTTCAGGGGCCGCACTCGTAGAGGCAGGGTCTGCGTCCGCGGCCCCGTCTTCGCCGGCTTCAGGGCCGTGGGACGTGAGGGTCGACCACTGGTGGAGTGCGCCGTTCAGTTCTGCGGTGAGGACACCGATGACGACGGCGACCATCAGCGCGGCGATCTCCGAGACCTCCGACTGCGGCACACCGGCAGCGGCCACGATCGCGGTGAGCGCGGTCCAGAACGGGTCGTCGGGCTGGATGAAGTCCGGCTGGTGGCTGAACGAGTAGGCCATCAGCTTGGGGTGCCGGTGCGCCAGCGTCCGGAAGTCCGTGGCGAGCAGGCGGATCCGCTCCTGCCAGGGGGCGTCCTCCAGCGTCACGGTGCGAAACTGGGCGCCCACCATTCTCGTCACACCGCGCAGCACGGCTTCCTTGTTCGCCACATGGTGGTACAGCGACATCGGGTTCGCATCGAGCACGGTCGCGAGCTTGCGCATGGTGAGCGCCTCGACCCCGTCCGCGTCGATGAGCCGCAGGGCGGCGGCATAGATCCCGGCCTCGGTCAGAGGCACGTCTCTCTTCCTT
The DNA here is from genome assembly GCF_040297165.1 of Streptomyces sp. NPDC001851. Lineage (NCBI taxonomy): Bacteria > Bacillati > Actinomycetota > Actinomycetes > Kitasatosporales > Streptomycetaceae > Streptomyces > Streptomyces sp. NPDC001851. The sequence continues at coordinate 32,910 of NZ_JBEOYR010000035.1, forward strand.
GTGCCCCGCGGGGGACGCCTCGAGTTTTCCATACCACGTACGGTATCAGTTCCATACGTCGTACGGAAATGAGCTTCCTCACAGCGGTCACCTGCCCACCCGGGTTGCACTCCGCTTTCCGTACCGCGTATGGTTTTGATGCCATACGACGTATGGTTCTGTCGTGCAGCGCGGCATCGACCGGCGCCCTTGCCCTTCCCCCTCTCTCCATACAAAGGAGCAAGCCATGAGCACGAACACCGCGAACGACCTTCGCCCCATCCGGTCCCCGCGGGGGATCCCCCTCCTCGGCAACACGCCGCAGATCCCCGACACCAATCCGGTGGAGTACTTCGGTGAGCTGTCCAAGCAGTTCCCCGAGGGCATCTACGGCATGGACATCGCCGGCATCGAGCAGGTCTTCGTCTACGACCCGGACCTGGTGGCCGAGGTCAGCGACGAGACGCGGTTCTTCAAGCAGATCGACAAGACGCCGCTGCACCACATCCGGGACTTCGCCGGCGCCGGCCTGTTCACCGCCCACCAGCACGAAGAGGAATGGGGCAGGGCACACCGGATCCTGCTGCCGGCCTTCAGCCAGCGGGCCATGAGGAACTACTTCGGGCAGATGCTGGAGATCGCCCAGAACCTGGCGGGCAAGTGGGAGCGCCGGGAAGGGAAGCCGGTCAACATCACCGACGACTACACCCGCCTGACGCTGGACACCATCGCCCTGTCGGGGTTCGGCTACCGGTTCGACTCCTTCGACAAGGAGGAGCTGCACCCGTTCCTCAACGCGATGCTGGGCGCGCTGACCGAGTCGATGCGGCGCTCTCAGGAACTGCCGATGATGACCAAGCTGCGCAGGGCCGATGCCAAGAAGTACGGCGAGAACATCCAGGTGATGCGCGAGCTGGTCGAGAGCGTGATCAAGGAGCGCCAGGAGGGCAAGGGCAGCGCTGAGGACGACCTGCTGGGCCTGATGCTTGAGGCCACCGACCCGGAGACCGGCAAGCGGCTGGACGTCGACAACGTGCGTGACCAGGTGCTGACGTTCCTGATCGCCGGGCATGAGACCACCAGTGGTCTGCTGTCGTTCGCCACGTACTCGCTGATGCGCAACCCGCATGTCCTGGCCCAGGCGTATGCCGAGGTGGACCGCCTGCTGCCCGGCGACACCGTGCCGGACTACGACACGATCATGCAGCTGGACGTGATCCCGCGGATCCTGGAGGAGACCCTGCGCCTGTGGGCTCCCATCCCGATGATCGCCAAGGCGCCCATCGACGACACCGTCATCGGCGGCCGCTACGAGCTGAAGAAGGGCACACGGGTCAGCATCCTTGAAGGCCCGCTGCACACCCACCCCAAGGCGTGGGAGCGGCCCGACGAGTTCGACATCGACCGCTGGCTGCCGGAGAACCGCGTCCAGCAGCACCCGCACGCCTACAAGCCGTTCGGCAACGGCGTTCGTGCCTGCATCGGCCGCCAGTTCGCGCTCACCGAGGCCCGCCTGGCCCTGGCGCTGGTGCTGCAGAAGTTCAAGTTCTCGGACACCAGCGACTACGCGATGGACGTGCGGGAGGCGCTGACGCGCAAGCCCGGCAACTTCGAGCTGATCGTCCGCCGTCGTCAGGAGCACGAGCGGGCCGTCTTCGGCGCCGCGGACCTGCAGACCGACGACACCCAGGCCCAGGCAGCGGTCAGCGGTGTGGGTGTGAACCTGACGGTGGCGTACGGCTCCAGCCTGGGTTCGTGTGAGGACCTGGCGCGTACGATCGCCGACCGCGGTGAGCGCTCCGGCTTCGGCACCACCCTCGTCAGCCTGGACGAGCTGGGCGACAACCTGCCCACCGAGGGCCTGCTCGCCGTCGTCGCCGCCAGCTACAACGGCAAGGCGCCCGACAACGCGCAGCGCTTCGACGACCTGCTCGCCGCCGGCCTGCCCGAGGGCTCGCTGAAGGACGTGCGGTTCGCGCTGCTGGGCGCCGGCAACACCCAGTGGGTGGCCACCTACCAGGCGTTCCCCAAGCGGATCGAGGAGGGCCTGCTGGCGGCCGGCGCCACCCCCATCGTCGAGCGTGGCATCGCGGACGCCGCCGGTGACTTCGACGGCATGGCCACACGGTGGATGGACAACCTGTGGGCCACCCTGGCCGAGGAATACGCCGCCGACACCTCCCAGGCCAGCGGCCCCCGCTACCAGGTCCAGCTGCTCACCGAGTCCGACGTGCGCCCCGCCATCGTCTCCGAGCAGGCATACCCGCTCACCGTGGTCGCCAACGAGGAGCTCGTGGCCGACGCGACCGGCTTGTGGGACTTCAGCATCGAGCCGCCGCGCCCGTCCGCGAAGTCCATCACCTTCGAGCTGCCCGAGGGCGTCACCTACGACACCGGCAACCACCTGGCCGTCTTCGCCAAGAACGAACCCGCCCTGGTGGAGCGCGCACTGAAGCGGCTCGGCGTCGACTACGACCAGGTGCTCCGGCTCGACCAGCCCGCAGGCGGCCGCACCCACCTGCCGGTCGGCACCCCGGTCACCGCCGGCATCCTGCTCACCGAGTTCCTGGAGCTGCAGGACGTGGCCACCCGGTCCCAGATCCAGACGCTCGCCGAGTACACCGAGTGCCCGTGGACCCGGCCGCAGCTCCAGGCGTACACCGCCGACACCCAGGAGGCCGAGGAGCGCTACAGCAAGGAGATCCTCGGCAAGCGCATCTCCGTCCTGGGCCTGCTGGAGCGCTTCCCGGCCGTCGAGCTGCCGCTGGCGGTCTTCCTGGAGATGATGGGCCCCATCCGCCCGCGCTTCTACTCCATCTCCTCCGCCCCGTCCGCCAACCCGCGCCACGTACGCCTGACCGTCGGCCTGCTGGAGGGCCCGGCCCTGTCCGGCGACGGCCAGTACCGCGGCACCTGCTCCGCCTACATCGCGGCCCTGGAACCCGGAGACGTCGTCTACGGCTACGTCCGCGTGCCCTCCCCGACGTTCGCCCCGCCCGCCGACCCCGCCACGCCGCTGATCCTGATCGGCCCCGGCACCGGCATCGCACCGCTGCGCGGCTTCCTGGAGGAGCGGGCGACACAGCACGCGAACGGCACGAAGGTCGGCCTGTCCCAGGTGTTCGTCGGCTGCCGCCACCCGGAGCACGACTACTTCTACAAGCAGGAGATGCAGGACTGGGAGCAGACCGGGATCGCCCAGGTCCACACCGCCTTCTCCGCGGTGACCGGCCACCCGGCCCGGTTCGTGCAGAACGCCATCGCGGGCGCCGCCGACACGGTGTGGCAGGCCATTCAGGACGGCGCGTACATCTACGTCTGCGGTGACGGCCGCCGCATGGCCCCCGCCGTCCGCGAGGCACTCGCCGCCATCCACCGCCACAAGACCGGCAGCGACGACGACACCGCCCAGCAGTGGCTCGCCCAGCTCGAAGCCGACGAGCGCTACCAGCAGGACGTCTTCGCCTGACCAGCGCCCGCCGTCAAGGCGCGCCGACCCCCCAGCCGCCGGGAGGCGTGCGGACGTCCTGCCTCCCCGCACGCCTCCCGGCCCCACCAGCCATTCAGACACCCCATGGCGCCCATGGCCCGAACCACCGGGCCGTGCCGCTCACAGAAAGCAGATCACCATGGACACCATGCTCGCCGGACGCTTCCACCTGGACAGCAAGAAGTTCGCCGTGGAGGAGGTCCCGATCCCTGTGCCGGGCCCGGGCGAGGTCCTCATCGAGGTCAAGGCCGCCGGCGTCTGCCTCTCCGACGTCCACCTGCTCGACGGCTCCCTCGTCCCGCTGTTCGCCACCTCCGACACCATCACCGTCGGCCACGAGGTCTCCGGTGTCATCCACACGCTCGGCCCCGACCTCAAGCGCGGCCTGCCTGTCGGTACCCGCGTCACCCTGGAGGCCGGCAAGACCTGCGGCACGTGCGCCGGATGCGTGCGCCACCGCCCCTGCACCCAGATGCTCACCGCCGGCATCGACTACGACGGCGGCTGGGCCGAGTACGTGATCGCCCGCGAGGACACCCTCATCCCCATCCCCGACAGCCTCCCCTTCGACCAGGCCGCGATCATCCCCGACGCGGTCTCCACCCCCTACGCCGCCGTCGTCGCCACCGCGGGCGTCCGCCCCGCCCAGTCCGTCGGCGTCTGGGGAGTCGGCGGAGTCGGCGCCCACAACGTCCGCCTCGCCCGCCTGGTCGGCGCCGCCCCGATCATCGCCGTCGACCCGCTGCCCAGCGCCCGCGAGCGCGCCCTCGCCTTCGGCGCGGACCTCGCGCTCGACCCGGCAGCCCCCGACTTCGCCGACCAGGTCCGCGCCGCCACCGGCGGACGCGGCCTCGACTTCGCCTTCGACTGCGCCGGCGTCCCCGCCGTCCGCGACCAGGCCGCCTCCGTGCTCGGCCTGGGCGGCTCCCTCATCCTGGTCGGCATCACCCCCCGGCCACTGACCATCACCGAGGGCCTGACCTTCAACTACCTGCAGAAGCAGGTGCGCGGCCACTACGGCGGCTTCCCCGAGTCCGTCTCCGAGCTGGTGCAGCTGACCGCGGCCGGCCGCCTCGACCTGGCCCCCTCCATCACCGACCACATCCCGCTCATCGACGCGGCCGACGCGGTCAGCCGTCTGGAGAACAAGATCGGCGACCCGATCCGCCTCATCCTCGTCCCCTGACGCCCGTCAGCAGGACGACAAGCCGCCCTGGGCAGGGGTGAGGGGGCGCCGGTGCGTGAGGGAGCACCGGCGCCCACGGCTTTCCGGCAACCGTGGAGAGAGAGAACTATGCAGACGACCGACACCCCGGGCCGTACTGTGCAGCGCAAGGACGCTCACTCCAACCGCAGGCGCATCCTCGCGACCGCCCGGCGGAAACTGCGGAACGACCCCGACACGAGTCTCGACAGCATCGCTCAGGCGGCCGGCGTCGCCCGGCGCACCCTCTACGGACACTTCCCCAGCAGGCAAGCGCTGATCGCCGACCTGACACAGGAAGCAGGCCATGAGCTCCGGCAGGCGTTCGCCGCGGCGCAGACCACGGATGCCGACCCGATGGAAACGATGACACGGATGGTGCTGGCGGCATGGACGGTGGGCGACCACTACCGCATGCTCATCACCTTGGGACGGCGCCACCTGGGAGAGGACGCGATCCGCACCACCCTGGCACCGGCCCGCGCGGAGGCCGTCGCGACCCTACGGCGCGGTCAGCGCGAAGGCGTCTTCGCGGACCACCTTCCCGCACCCGTCCTCGCCCAAGCGCTGGAGGCACTCATGCTTGCCCTCGCCGAGGAGAACGCCGCATGCCCGTGGGCGGACCCCACTGGTGAGGCCGCGGCGACCGCGTTCCTCGTCGCCGCCGGCGTAGCACCACAGAGGGCCGCGCTTCAGGTGCGGGAGGTCATCGGGCGAGATCGGGCAGCGGGCGACGGGTGACCTCGTGGGCGTCGTCCGCAGCGAGGCCGAGCATGCGCAGGACCATCTCGGCCAGGTCGGAGGCGGCCTCGTCGCCGTCGAGGTCCGGGCGGTCCAGCCGGAGAGCCACCAGGGACAGCAGGGTGCCGCCCAGGGCCGACAGGGCGGTGGTCGCGTTGCCGCAGGTGAAGCGGCCCGAGGCGATGCCGATCTCCAGGTCGCGCAGGGCGCGTGGGGCGAGGCCCCGGTCGGCGTGGATGTGCGCCAGGCCGCGGTCCCGCAGGATCCGCATGAGTTCCGGGTGGGAGTCGGCCATCCGGGCGGTGAGCCGGAAGCCGGCCGCGACCAGCTCGGCCGGGTCGTCGATGCCTTCCACGCGCTCGTCGATGACCTGCCCGAACTCCTCCAGGGCGTCCGTCACCGCCGCGTCGAACAGCTCCGTCTTCGACTCGAAGTGGTTGTAGAAGGACCCGAAACCGACATCGGCGCGCTCGGCGATGGCCTGGATGCTTGCGCTCGTGTCCCCGGTCTCCGCGAGGATCTGCCGGGCCGCGCGGACGAGCGCCTGACGGGTCTCGGCGCGGCGTCGCTCGAAGCGGTTGCGGGGCGGGGCTGACGTCGGCATGCGGCTCAGTGTAACCGCCGCAACGATGGCACTGCCATTACTGATGAGATCCTCAATTATTTGGGCTGCACCTATTGACGATGAGAAACAGCAGAGTTGATGATTTCCTCATTACGGCAGTGTTGCTTGGAGGACACCATGTCCCACATCCCCGTTAACAAGGGCGGTCCTCTGACGCCCCACCAGGACCTCCACAGTGAGCAGGGCGCCCTACGCGGCGAACACCCCGGACGAGCCCGGAATCCCGTGATCAAAGTGGCGGACCTGGCCTGGCTGGAGTTCGAGAAGCCGGACCTGGACCGGGCCGAGGTGTTCGCCCGTGACTTCGGCTTCGCGATCGCCGCCCGCACCGATCACGAGCTGTGGCTGCGCGGCACGTTCGCGGGCCCACCCTGCATGGTCATCCGACGCGGCAGTGCGTCCCGGTTCATCGGGCCGGCGTTCCGTGCGGCCGAGCGGACCGATGTGGACCGGCTCGCCGCCGCCGTCGGAAACACCGTCCGGGACATCGACGTCCCCGGCGGCGGCCGGTCGGTCGCCCTGTTCGATCCCTCGGGACTCCCGGTCCGGGTGGTGCACTGCGCCGAGCCGCTTCCCGCGCTGCCCGGGCAGCAGCCGCTGACCCTCAACACCGGCATCGAAGGCCGTCGTACGAACACCACCCAGCGCCCGCCCCGTGAGCCGTCCCGCATCCAGCGCCTCGGCCATGTGGTGCTGGAGACACGGACGTTCGCCCGCACCCTGGACTGGTACCTGGACACCCTCGGGATGATCGTGTCCGACTTCCTGTTCCTGGACGGGCAGCGCGGGCGCGGGCCGACCATGGCGTTCATCCGCTGCGACCAGGGCAGCACGCCCGTGGACCACCACACCCTCGCCCTGCACCTCGGGCCGGGCACCGGCTACGTCCACTCCGCCTACCAGGTCACCGACCTCGACGCGATCGCCACCGGCGGGGAGTACCTGGCCGAGCGCGGCTACCAGCGCAGCTGGGGGATCGGCCGGCACATCCAGGGCAGCCAGCTCTTCGACTACTGGCGGGACCCCGACCGCTTCATGCTGGAGCACTTCGCCGACGGCGACCTGTTCTCCTGCGACCTCGAACCCGGATGGGCACCGATGTCGGCGAGCGGCCTCGCGCAGTGGGGACCGCCCGTCACCCGCGACTTCCTGGGCGCCAACCCCTCCCCCGCCAAGTTCCGCGAGGTCATGACGGCCCTGCGCGGCGACAACGAACTCGACCCCGCACGCCTGCTGGGCCTGATGAAAGCGATGAGCTCATGAGCACCAACGTTCTGCGCACCTCCGACGGCTGGTGGGTCGTCCGCGACGAGCGGGCCGTCCGCATCGAGACCAAGGCCGTCACCACCGCCGAGCTGCTCGCCGACCGGGACGCCGTACGCGAGGCCGCCGCCTCCGGCGAGAGCGGCACCCCGGTGGCCGACCTGGTGGCGCTGCCTCCGGTCACCACCCCCTGCCGGGTGGTCGCCCAGATGGTCAACTACCGCAGCCACGCCAAGGACTCGGGCTTCACGGGCGACATACCGCCCGCCTTCTTCCGCAAGGCGTCCGGCTCGGTCAGCGGCCCGCACGACACGATCGTCCGCCCCACGCACGTGAACTTCCTCGACTACGAGGTGGAACTCGGCCTCGTCATGGGCGCGAGGCTGCCGGTGGGCACCGTCGTGCAAGAGCGGGACCTGCCCTCGTATGTCGCCGGGCTCGTCCTCACCAACGACGTCAGCGCCCGCGACGTCCAGCTGACCAAGACGCAGTTCTACGAGAGCAAGTCCTACCCGACCTTCACACCGACGGGGCCGTACCTGGCCCTGCTGGAGCCGGAGGACTTCGACCGCCTGATCGACCTGCGACTGCGGCTGTCGGTGAACGGCGTAACGCGTCAGGACCGCACACTGGCCGACATGATCGTGCGGCCCGCGCAGGCCCTCACCCTGCTCGCCCGCTTCCAGACCCTCGACCCGGGCGACCTGCTGCTGACCGGTACGCCCGGCGGCACCGCCCTGAAGGCCCCGCCCAAGCCGGTCGAGAAGATCGCCGCGCTGCTGCCGCCCGCGCTGAAGTGGAAGGCGTTCTTCAACGGCCAGGCCAAGAACCCCCGGTATCTGCGCGACGGTGACCTCGTGACCGCCTCGATCGCCACCCCGGACGGGCGGATCGACCTGGGCGAGCAGCGGACCGCTGTGGCGGACGCGACGTGAGCGCCGCATCCCGGAGACCGGTAGTGATCATCGGCGCGGGACCCGTCGGAGTCACGGCCGCGCTCCTGCTCGCCCGGCACGGAGTGCCCAGCCTGCTCCTCGAACGCCACCGGGGCATCTACCCCCTGCCGCGCGCCGTCGTCGTGGACGACGAGATTCGCCGCATCCTGCAGAGCGTCGGCGTCCACGAGGAGTTCGCCACTCTCGCCAGGCCGGCGCCCGGATTGCGGCTGCTGGACGCCCGGCGCCGCGTGATCGCCGAGTTCCCACGGTCCCTGCACGGCCACCACGGCTTCCCGCAGACCAGCATGTTCGACCAGCCAGAGCTGGAACGGCTGCTGCGCGACGCCCTGGCCCGTCGCCCCGAGTGCGAGCTGCGGGGCGGGGTGGAGGTCGTGTCCGTCAGTCAGGACACCGACCGAACGGCTCCGGTCCGGGTCACCTTCCGCCGCGACGGCAGCGATGAGGAGGAGCACGTGTGGGCCGACGCCGTCCTCGGCTGCGACGGCGCGGGCAGCATCACCCGCGACGCCATCGGCGCCGTGTGGGAGGACCTGCATTTCGAGGAGAGCTGGCGGGTCATCGACGTGCGCACCAGCCGCCGGGTGAGCAGCTGGGACGGCGCCGAGCAGATCTGCTGCCCCACCCGCCCGGCCACCTACATGCGGGTCGGCGAGGACCGCTACCGCTGGGAGTTCCGGCTGGACGACGACGAGCGCCTGGACGGCCCGCAGGGGCGGGCACGCCTGCGGGAGCTGGTCGCCCCCTGGGTGGATCTGCCGTCCGACGGGTCGGAGGACGACGACTTCGAGGTGATCCGGCAGGCGCAGTACACCTTCCGGGCCCGCCTCGCCGACCGGTGGCGCCGTGGGCGCGTCTTCCTGCTGGGCGACGCGGCCCACCTCACCCCGCCCTTCATCGGGCAGGGCCTGTGCGCGGGCCTGCGCGACGCCCGCAACCTCACCTGGAAACTCGCCCGCGTCCTCCAACAGGGCGCGGACGACCGACTGCTGGACACCTACGAACGCGAGCGCAAGCCGCACGCCCGCCACATGGTCCGTGTCGCGGTCGCCGTCGGCTGGGCCATGACCGGCGGACAGGACCGCGGTGCGGCCATCCGCCGGGCCGTGGTGGGCGCGGCCTGCCGCATCCCCGGTGTGACCGCGGCGGTGAGCCGCGACCTCAGTCCCGCACTGGCCGCCAATCCGCTGGTACGACGCCGCCCCCGGCTGACCGGCCGCTCACTGGCCGGCACCTTCTGCCCGCAACCCCGGGTGATCGTCGACGGCAGGCGAGAGCGCCTCGACGACATCCTCGGAGACTCCTTCGCCGTGCTGACCGCCCTGCCGCCCACGGCACGGATGACGGGCGTGGCCACGGCCCTGGGCGCATCCGTGATCCATGTCGACGACCTGGACGACGACGGCACGCTGGCCGCATGGCTGTCACGCGGCCGGGCGGACGCCGTGCTCCTGCGCCCCGACCGCGTCGTGATGGACACCGTCCCCACCGGCACCGGCGACTTCACCGACGCCGCCGCCTGGGCTCCCCTGCTGCACACGGCCCGCCGCCCCGCCGAAGCCCGGCCCGCACCCTGACGAGGAACACCACACCATGACCACCCCGCACTCCACGCCCTGTCCGGAGCCCTTCCTGCCGCCCGACCCCCAAGCGGCCGCCGGCAGCCGCATCGCGGACTTCGCCCGCTGGGCCGCCCGGCACCAGGGCGCCGAAGGGATTCCGGACCCGACCGACTACCAGGCCCTGCACCACTGGTCCGTCACGGACCTGGAAGGATTCTGGGCCGCGGTGTGGGAGTACTTCGACATCGACGCCACCGCTCCGTACGAGCGGGTGCTGGCCGAGGAGACCATGCCCGGCGCCCGCTGGTTCCCCGGCGCCACCCTCAACTACGCCCACCACGCACTGCGCCACCTGCACCCGGACGCACCCGCGATCACCGCACTGGACGAGACCGGAGCCGGCTACGAGATCACGGGCCGGCAGCTCCGCGCCCAGGTCGCCTCCGTCGCGGCCACCCTGCGCGACCTCGGCGTCGGACAGGGCGACCGGGTGGTCGGCTACCTGCCCAACACCCCCCACGCCGTCATCGCCTTCCTCGCCACCGCCAGCCTGGGCGCGGTGTGGTCGGTGTGCGGCCAGGACTACGCACCCAAAGCCGCCGCCGACCGCTTCGCCCAGCTCGAACCCACCGTGCTCATCACCGCGGACGGCTACCTCTTCAACGGCGCCCGCCACGACCGCCGCGCCGCCTCCCTCGACCTCGCCGCCGCCCTTCCCACACTCAAGGCCACGGTCCTCGTGAACCACGCGGGCCTCGCCTGGCCCGAAACCCGCACCGCAGGACTGACGGTTCCCTGGGAGGACGCGGCCACCCGCGCCGAGTACCTCACCATCACCCCGGTGCCCTTCGACCACCCGCTGTGGATCGTCTTCTCCTCCGGCACCACCGGCCTGCCCAAAGGCATCGTCCACGGTCACGGAGGCGTCCTGCTGGAACACCTCAAGACCCTCGGCCTGCACTGCGACCTGGGCGCCGGGGACCGCCTGCTGTGGTACACCACCACCCACTGGATGATGTGGAACCTGGCCGTCTCCACCCTGCTGACCGGCGCCGCCACCTGCACCTACGACGGCAGCCCCGCTCCGGTGGCGCGCCCGGACGTCCTGTGGGAGCTGGCGGCCCGCCACAAGGTCACCGTCTTCGGCACCAGCCCCCAGTACCTGCTGGCCATGGCCAAACTCGGCATCGAACCGTCCACGCATGACCTGTCGGCCATCCGGGCCATCGGCTGCACCGGCTCCGCCCTGCCCGCCTCCGCCTACCCCTGGGTCCGAGACCACGTCGGCGCAGGCGTCCAGCTGGCCTCCACCAGCGGCGGCACGGACGTCGTCTCCGGCTTCGCCGGCAGCGCCCCCACCACCCCGGTGTGGGCGGGTGAACTGTCGGCTCCCAACCTCGGCGTGGCGCTCGCGGCGTACGACGGCGCGGGACGGCCGGTCGTCGACCAGGTCGGCGAACTGGTCGTCACCCGGCCCATGCCGTCCATGCCGCTGCACTTCTGGAACGACCCCGACGGCAGCCGCTACCGAGACGCCTATTTCTCCGCCTACCCGGGCGTGTGGCGGCACGGCGACTGGATCACGGTCACGGGTCACGGCTCGGTGATCGTCCACGGCCGCTCGGACGCCACCCTCAACCGCAACGGCGTACGCCTGGGCAGCGCCGACATCCACGACATCGCCGAACGCCTCCCTGAGATCGCCGAGGCCCTCGTCATCGGCGCGGAGGAACCCGACGGCGGCTACTGGATGCCGCTCTTCGTCGTCCTCGCGGACGGGCACGTCCTGGACGAGTCCCTGTGCGAGAAGATCCGTGACGCCATCCGCACCGGCGCCTCGCCCCGCCATGTCCCCGACGAGATCCTCGTCGTACCGGCCATCCCGCACACGAAGACCGGCAAGAAGCTTGAAGTCCCGGTCAAGCGCCTCCTCCAGGGCGCACCCGCAGAGCAGGTCCTCAATCCCTCCGCGGTCGACAACCCCGACCTGATCGCCTACTTCGCCGGCCTGGGAGCCGAACGCCGCCGGCTCCGCCACCCGCACGCCCCCGAGGACGTCTCGTGATCCTCTCCGCCTCGCTGACCTGTCTCATCGCGTTGATCTTCGCCCTGCTGGGCACGGCCAAGATCCTGGCCCTGGGTCCGATGCCCGAGCTGGCCGCCCACGCCGGCTTCACCACCGCGGCCTACCGGGTCATCGGCGGGCTGGAGCTGGCGGGCGCCATCGGCGTGGCCCTCGGCCCGGTCCTACCGCTGTGCGGCGACCTGGCCGGTATCGGGCTGCTGATGCTGCTCGCCGGTGCCGTGACCACGCACGTACGCAAGGGCGACCGGCTGGCCAAGCTCCTCCCCGCGGTGACATGCGCGGCCCTGGTCGCCTGGTATCTCGTACTCCTCGCCGGCCTCTGACCCGTTCCGGGGAGGACCGGCGGCCACTCGTCCTGTGAGCGGGCCCACCGGGGGGCTGGCAGACTGGGTCTGTGGTTCCGCTGATGGCCGCGGCGGATCAGACCGCGTCCTCATCGCTTACCGGCGCCAGTGTCGTATCAGCCTGCGCACTGCTCTTCACCGTCGCGTCGTTCTGGTGGCTCCACGCCCGACAGGGACGCCTGAAGGCGTGGGAGCCCCATGTCTTCGCGGCGATCGTCCACGGTTCCACGGCACGCCTACGACTGCCGCTCATCCTGCACAACACCGGCCCCAAACCGATCGTCGTGCAGGACCTCATCCTGACCTTCCCTGATGAGCCCGCCTCCCATCTGCCGCTGCTGTGGGTGTCCTCCCCGTCCCGCCTCCAGCCGGGGCCGGACGAGGAGACGAAGCTGCCGGCCGGATTCGTCGTGCCCGGCAGAGAAGCGCAACAGCTCTTCATCGAGTTCGAGGCACCGTTCTCCGGATTCATCCCGGAGGCCCGTGACTACAAGGCCCAGATACAGGTGCGGGTCGGCCACCGCAAGGGCTGGCGCCCCCTGCTGACGTTCATCCTCAGGGCCGCCAACATCATCGATCCAGACCGCTACACCGTCTACAACAACGCACCGGTCGAGCTGACGAAGGAAGACCAGAAAAGAGCGGACGCCGCGCTCCTCGAACTACTGGAAGAGCACGGGGACGGCTCCCCTCCGGACGGCAGGAGACAGGAAGACCCTCCGAATGACGAAGGTGACGCCGACACGAGCCGCTGACATCGCCGTCCGTCCGCTGGACGTGGGCAGCGGTGGCACCGGCCCGCTTGGGGCGGTCTGAACCGTGATGCGCCTGAACTCGGCAAGGCCCCCATGGGGACACAGTGGGTCCCTGCCGCTGCGCGTCGCGCCGTACCCACGAAGGTTCCGCTCGGTAGGAGTCGCAGCATCCTTGGGGCTGGCCGCTCCACCACGGTGCCTTCGGTTGGTGCGGCCCGGTCTGCCGGGGTCTGCCGACAGCGCTCGGCCCCTCAACGGCGTGGATCATGTAGTCGTTCTCCGGCGCCGGCCCTACGCCCGGCCCGCCTCGTGGTCCGATGGGGCGTCGGGGCCGGTCACCGGGTAGGGGACGAAGGTGCTGCTGTCGGGGTCGATCCGCAGGGCACGGCCGAGCGGCGGTGCGGCGCGTTGGGGGCAGCGGAGGCGTTCGCAGACCCGGCAGCCCATGCCGATGGGCGTGGCGGCCGAGGCGTTGTCGAGGTCGAGGCCGTCGGAGTAGACGAGGCGATGGGCGTGGCGGATCTCGCAGCCCAGGCCGATGGCGTACGTCTTGCCGGGCTCGCCCCACCCGCCGCGGTGCCGGGTGACCGCTCGGGCCGTCCAGAGGTACCGCTGGCCGTCGGGCATCTCGGCGATCTGGACGTGGATGCGGCCGGGGGCGGCAAACGACTCGTACACGTTCCACAGCGGGCAGGTGCCTCCGGCCCGCGAGAAGTGGAACACGGTGGCGGACTGGCGTTTGGACATGTTGCCGGCCCGGTCGACCCGGACGAAGGAGAAGGGGACGCCGCGCAGGCGGGGGCGCTGAAGGGTGCTCAGGCGGTGGCAGACGGTCTCGTAGCCGAGGCCGTAGCGGTCGGTGAGGCGCTCGATGTCGTAGCGGAACTCCTCGGCCGCCGTGTGGAAGGCGGTGTACGGCAGGATGAGCGCGGCGGCGAAGTAGTTGGCGATGCCGATGCGGGCCAGCGCGTGGGCCGGTGAACCGGGTTCGAAGTCCTCCTCCGCCAGCCTGCCCAGGCCCTCGTCGTACTCCAGCAGGGCGAGCTGCGTCGCCATGCGGAAGGCACGCTGGCCGGCCCGCAGTCGCGGGGACAGGTGGAGGGCGCGAGTCCGCCGGTCGTAGCGGTGCAGCCGTTCGCCGGGCTCCGCGGCGAGGTGAACGCCGTGTGCCTGCGCGAGCCTGGCCGTGAGGGCCCCGATCACCTCGCCGGGCCGTACTCCGATCTCCTCGGCCAGGTGCTCGGCGGCGAGGTCGGTGTCGTGGAGGTAGTTCTGGCGACGGTAGAAGAAGTCCCGGATCTCCTCGTGGGGCGAGGGCGCGGTGCCCCGGTCTGAGTCCCGGCCGTCCGTCACACCGGCCAGCCGCTCGGACAGGAGCTGGTTGCGGCGGCCCAGGTCGATCAGGACCTGGGCGACCGCGGGCATGCGGGAGGCCAGGTCGGCCAGGTCGGACGGGGTGACTCTGGCGGCGGCGATCTCTCCCGTCAGCGCCTCGCGAAGGTCGGCCACCAGGCGGGTCGTGTCGCGGGCCGAGAAGAACCCGGGGTCGACGCCGTAGGTCTCGGTCAGCCTGAGCAGGACCGGCACGGTGAGTGGGCGGGAGTCGTGCTCCATCTGGTTCAGATAGCTGGGGGAAATACCCAGAGAGCGGGCGAACTCCGCCTGGCTCATCCCGCGTTCCTCACGCAGTCTCCGCAACCGCGCCCCCGCGTAGGTCTTGCTCACCGCCGGTTCCTCCCTGCCGGGGATCAGATCGGGTCAGCGTACGGGACCAACCGGCGGTAGGAGCATGCGCAGACTTGGCAGAACGGTGCCCGAAGATTCGCAGAAGTTGGCACACGTCCCTGCTTGTTGGCACTGAGTGCCAGTGCCAGAGTCGTAGTGCGGCTCGCCGGACCCGGCAGACGCCTCTCGGGACCGGGGCACGATTCACTGCCCTGACGTCGGAGACCCCGGCACGCGCGAGGTCTGCGCCCGGCAGCATTGCTCACCTTCGCCTCCAGGGTGACGGCGGGCCGCAGCCAGCACATCGACACGCAGTGCCACCCCTGTTCGTCAGGCAGGCGGAATTGGCTATCTGCACAGACCGAGGAGACGGTGACCGTCATGGCAGAAGCGAGGACGCAGGCGGCCGAGGAACTGGCCCGGCGCTGGGCCACCGACCCGCGCTGGAAGGGCGTCGAGCGGACCTACAGTGCGGAGGATGTGGTCCGGCTCTCCGGCAGCCTCCGCGAGGAGCACACTCTGGCCCGGCACGGCGCCGAACGCCTGTGGCGCCGGCTGCACGAGCGGGACTACATCCACGCGCTCGGCGCGCTCACCGGCGGTCAGGCGGTCCAGCAGGTGAAGGCGGGGCTGCAGGCGATCTACCTGTCCGGCTGGCAGGTCGCCGCCGACGCCAACCAGGCCGGCCACACCTACCCCGACCAGAGTCTGTACCCGGTCAACTCCGTTCCGCAGGTGGTCCGCAGGATCAACAATGCGCTGCTGCGCGCCGACCAGATCGCCATCAGCGAGGGCGACAGCTCCACCGACTGGCTGGCGCCGATCGTGGCCGACGCGGAGGCCGGGTTCGGGGGCCCGCTGAACGCCTTCGAGCTGACCAAGGCGATGATCGCGGCGGGCGCGGCCGGCATCCACTACGAGGACCAGCTCGCGTCGGAGAAGAAGTGCGGCCATCTCGGCGGCAAGGTCCTCGTGCCGGCCTCGCAGCACATCCGCACCCTGAACGCGGCCCGGCTCGCCGCCGACATCGCCGACACCCCGACCGTGATCATCGCCCGCACCGACGCGCTGGCCGCCACCCTGCTGACCAGCGATGTCGACGAGCGCGACGCCGAGTTCGTCACCGGCGAGCGCACTGCGGAGGGCTTCTACCGGGTGCGCAACGGCATGGCACCCGTGATCGCCCGCGGACTGGCCTACGCCCCGTACGCCGACCTGATCTGGGTCGAGACCGGCACCCCTGACCTGGACCAGGCAAGGGAGTTCGCCGAGGCGATCCACGCGCGGTACCCGGACCAGATGCTCGCCTACAACTGCTCGCCCTCCTTCAACTGGAAGGCCGCGCTCGACGACGACCAGATCACCAAGTTCCAGCGCGAACTGGGCGCGATGGGCTACAAGTTCCAGTTCATCACGCTGGCCGGCTTCCACTCCCTCAACCACGGCATGTTCGACCTCGCCCGCGGCTACGCGGAGCACGGGATGACCGCCTATGTCGACCTCCAGGAGCGGGAGTTCGCCGCCCAGGCGCACGGCTTCACCGCCGTCAGGCACCAGCGCGAGGTCGGCACCGGCTACTTCGACCTGGTCTCCACCGCCGTCAACCCCGGCTCCTCGACGACTGCGCTGGCCGGTTCCACGGAGGAGGAGCAGTTCCACTAGGCCGGCCTTTCGGGACCTGTCCGGTCTGCCCCGGTGAGCGGGGTCGTACGACGTCCCGGTCCGCCCCCGCTCCCGCACGCGCCCACCCCGCCACGCCCTGCCCGCAGGAGAAGCGATGTCCACCAGTGCCCTGACCCACCGTGTCCGTGTCCTCGCGCCCCCGGGCGACCGGCACGACGAGATCCTCACGCCCGCCGCCCTGGACTTCGTGGGCCGCCTGGCCGAGGCCTTCGGCCCACGCCGGTCGGACGTGATGAGGGAACGCCGCCGACAGGTCCTGCGCCTGACGTCGGGCTCGCCGCTCGACTTCCCGATGGTCACCTCCGCCATCCGCGCCGACCCGACCTGGCGGGTCGCACCACCCGCCCCCGGGCTGACCGACCGCCGCGTCGAGATCACCGGCCCACCGGACCGCCGGGTGACCGTCAACGCCCTCAACTCCGGGGCCAGGATCTGGATGGCCGACTTCGAGGACGCCACCGCACCCACCTGGAACAACGTCGTCGGCGGCCAGCTCAGCCTGCTCGACGCCATCGAGCACCGCATCGACTTCACCACACCCGGGGGCAAGCAGTACCGGCTCGGCGAACGGCTCGCCACCATCATGGTCCGGCCGCGCGGCTGGCACCTGGACGAGGAGCACCTGGAGTACGACGGCCGCCCCGTGCCCGCCGCGCTCGTCGACTTCGGCCTGTACTTCTTCCACTGCGCCCAGCGGCAGATCGACGCCGGGCAAGGCCCGTACTTCTACCTGCCCAAGCTGGAGAACCGCTACGAGGCCCGAACTGAAGAAGGCGATCGAGGGCTACTGGAAGGGCCGCATCACCGCCGACGCCCTCCACGCCACCGCCGCCGGCCTGCGCCGTACGAACTGGCAGCAGCTCACCGAGGCCGGGATCGACGAGGTACCCACCGGCGACTTCTCGTACTACGACCATGTCCTGGACACCACCGTCATGGTCGGCGCCGTCCCCGCCCGCCACCGGGGGGCCGTGGACGCCGATCCGCTCGACGGGTACTTCGCGATGGCCCGCGGCACCCAGGACGTCGCGCCGCTGGAGATGACCAAGTGGTTCGACACAACTACCACTACCTGGTACCCGAACTGGGTCCGGACACGGTCTTCGCCGCCGACGCGACCAAGCAGGTCAACGAGCTGAAGGAGGCGCTGGCACTGGGTCTCACCGCTCGGCCCGTGCTGGTCGGCCCGGTCACCTACCTTCTGCTGGCCAAGCCCGCACCCGGCACACCGGCCGGCTTCGAGCCGCTCACCCTGCTGGACCGGCTGCTGCCGGTGTACGCCGAAGTCCTCGCCGACCTGCGGGCGGCGGGCGCGGAGTGGGTCCAGGTGGACGAGCCCGCCCTCGTCCAGGACCGCACGCCGGCCGAACTCGACGCCGCCGCCCGCGCCTACCGCGACCTCGGCGCCCTCACCGACCGGCCCAAGCTGCTCGTCGCGTCCTACTTCGACCGGCTCGGCGAGGCCCTGCCGGTACTCGCCAAGGCACCGGTCGAGGGCCTGGCCGTGGACTTCACCGAGGCCGCCGGCGCCAACCTCGACGACCTCGCCGCGGCCGGCGGTCTGCCCGGCAAGCGGCTGGTGGCCGGAGTCGTCAACGGCCGCAACATCTGGGTCAACGACCTGGCCAAGTCCCTGTCCATCCTGGGCACCCTGCTCGGGCTGGCCGCCCGGGTCGACGTCTCCGCGTCCTGCTCCCTGCTGCACGTCCCGCTCGACGCCACCGCGGAACGCGACATCGAACCGCAGATCCTGCGCTGGCTCGCCTTCGCCCAGCAGAAGACACGCGAGGTCGTCACGCTCGCCAGGGGCCTGGCCCAGGGCACCGGCACGATCACCGCCGAACTGACCGCCAACCGCGCCGACCTCGCCTCACGAGCAGACTCGCCCCTCACTCACGACCCGGCCGTGCGGGCCCGCGCCGCCGCGGTCACCGACGCCGACACCCGCCGTTCCCAGTCCTACCCCGAACGCACCGCGGCCCAGCGGGCCCACCTGCGCCTGCCCCTGCTGCCGACCACGACCATCGGGTCCTTCCCGCAGACCGGCGAACTGCGCACGGCCCGCGCCGACCTGGGCGCCGGCCGCATCGACACCGCCGGCTACGAGGAACGGATCAAGGCGGAGATCCAGGAGGTCATCTCCTTCCAGGAGAAGACCGGCCTGGACGTCCTCGTGCACGGCGAGCCCGAACGCAACGACATGGTCCAGTACTTCGCCGAGCAGCTCACCGGCTACCTCGCCACCCGGCACGGCTGGGTCCAGTCCTACGGCACCCGCTACGTCCGCCCGCCGATCCTCGCCGGTGACATCTCCCGCCCCGAGCCGATGACAGTGCGCTGGACGACGTACGCCCAATCCCTCACCGACCGCCCGGTCAAGGGCATGCTCACCGGCCCGGTCACCATGCTCGCCTGGTCCTTCGTCCGCGACGACCAGCCCCTCGCCGACACGGCCCGGCAGGTCGCCCTCGCCCTGCGCGACGAGGTCAACGACCTGGAGGCGGCGGGTACTTCGGTGATCCAGGTGGACGAACCCGCGCTGCGCGAGACCCTGCCGCTGCGCGCGGCCGGCCGTCCGGCCTACCTGGACTGGGCGACGGAAGCCTTCCGGCTGACCACCGGCGGGGTGCGCCCGGACACACAGATCCACACCCACATGTGCTACGCCGCATTCGGCGACATCGTCCAGGCCATCGACAACCTCGACGCCGACGTCATCAGCCTGGAAGCCGCCCGCTCCCACATGCAGGTCGCCCGCGAGCTCGCCGCCCACGGCTATCCGCGCGAGGCCGGACCCGGCGTCTACGACATCCACTCCCCCCGCGTCCCGAGCGCCGAGGAGGCCGCCGACCTGCTCCGCACGGGCCTGAAGGCCCTTCCCGCAGACCGGCTCTGGGTCAACCCCGACTGCGGCCTGAAGACCCGCGGCTGGCCCGAAACACGCGCCTCCCTGGAGAACCTGGTCGCCGCCGCCCGCACCGTCCGAGGGGAGCTGTCCGCCTCGTGAACTGACGAGTCCTTCATGATGGGCGCGCAGGAGCCGTCATGCTGGACCGGCAACCCCTCCGCGCACTGTGGGCCACCGATCACCCTCGGCATGTGCGTCACCGCGGCGGCGGCCCACGCCGCACGACCCCGACAGAAGGAACAGCCACGTGAGCAACCGCCTCACCTTCGTCTCGCCCGCAACGAGCCCCTCGCTGCGGCGGGCCCGCTTCTACGACGGTGAGTCGATCGACGGCATCGGCGTGGCTCGCGCCCGTGAGGCGTCCGGGTCGCTGTCCGTGCCCGGGCGTGTGGTCATGTCCCCGACTGCACGCTGCCGGGAGACGGCTGCTGCTCTGGGCCTCAGCGGCGCGGAGACACCGGAACTGGGCGGGCTGGATGTGGGCCGCTGGCGGGGCCGCACGCTGGACGCGGTGGCGGCTGCCGAGCCGGAAGCGGTGACCCGCTGGCTCACCGACCCCGGCAGCGCACCCCACGGGGGTGAGTCCGTACAGGCCCTGTGCGAGAGGGTCGCGCGGTGGTTGGAGACAGCGCGGGATGGCGAAGGTCGCACGCTCGCGGTCGTCGAGCCGGAGGTGGTGCGGGCGGCGATCACGGAAGCGTTGGGCATGCCCGCCGCTGTCTTCTGGCGCCTTGATGTCCCACCGCTGACGGTCACCGAACTCAGTGGCCGGTCCGGGCGCTGGAACTTGCGGCTGGGACAGCCACTGGCAGTGCCGGACGTCGACTAGACCCTGACCGGTGGTTCAGGACGCGGCATCCCGGTGGCGGCGCAGCAGCGCCGCCACCTCGCAGCGCAGGCAGGAGCCGTCGGCATTCTTCGGAGTGGCCTGCCGTTCGGGGCACCTCGGCGAAGAGGCGTGGAGCTGCTGCTTGCAGCCCTCTCCTTGTGCGGCGACCAGTGCCTCCAGGTCGTGCACCAGCTCTTCGGTGCGTTTGGCTTGCTGGGCCAGGACCCGGACCCGGGCGCTCTGCCCGCCGATCTGCCGACGGCTGGCGATCAGTTGGTCGTATTCCTCCCGGGTGAGAGCGACCGCCTCACGGCCACCGAGGGTTATATGACGCGGCTGGGGTGCTCTGGCCACTCGCTTCCTCCACTCCCCGGCTGGGTGATCCGCATCCGGTCGAGCTGCTTGCCGTGCCGTTCTTGCGGATGGGTGCGCTTGGGTGTCCAGGGAACGCCAGAGGGCCCCCGGATGGTTCCGAAGGGCCCTCTGTTGTCCGGAAGGAATCAGTGCGCGGCCGGAACCACGCGGCCGCTCGTGGCCGTCGCCGGCTTGGGGTTCAGCAGGCGTTCCGCCAGTTCGCCGAAGAGCAGGCCGAATCCTGTCCACAGGCTCAGCTGGATCGCCAGCGCCGAGAGCCGGAACCGCCACAGCAAGGTGGCCGGGAAGTCCTTCGGCACCTCGTTGATGACAGGCAGGAACTGGTAGGCCAGGCCGATCACTACGGCGAACGCGGCCACCGCGACCACCGTCGCCCACCAGGTGCCCAGGCTGGGTGCCAGGCGCTTGCCCAGGATGGTGGCGGCGACCGCGAGCAGGACACTCAGCAGCATCATCAGGAAGTACAGGCTGGTCCGCTTGCTGATGGTGTCGGGTTCACCGACCGAGGGCGGATTGGCCGGGTACTTCAGGAACGGCACGACGTACACCGCGAGCAGCGCACAGCCGGACAGCAGCAGCGCGGTCGCCCGCGGGCCGAAGCGGCCGACACGGCCGAGCGCGAAACAGTAGGCGAGCGCGGCGATGCCACCGAAGGCCACTCCGTAGACGAGGACGCCCGTGGCGAGGCCGGCGGTGGACTGCAGGGAGCGGGAGACGACCTCCATCTCGTGCTCGTGGGAGTGGGCATCCTCGAAGGCGATCGCCTTGTCGACGCTGGGCTCCCCGAGGAGGTACGCGATGACCAGGGCGAGCACGCCGGCGGCGAGGCCGGCGAGCATGCCTCGCACGAGGAGGTTTCTTACCGTTGCGGAGTTCATGGTGGTGCGCGGTCCCCTCGCGTCAGTGGCAGGGGAAGCCGAGCAGGTGGCGGGCGTCGTGTACCCACTCGTGGACGTCCGTGCCGTTGAACACGGAGGTGGCGCCCTGCTCGGCGCCGACGAAGTAGAGCAGGACCAGCATCAGGATGCCGAAGAAGACCGCCCAGGGAGCTATCGCCTTCAGCGGCAGCTTGGCGGGGATGGCTGGGGTGGTGGCTGTCGGCTGGGCGACGGTCTGCGCCATGGCAGAACCTCCTCTGGGAGTTCGCGTCCCATCTCGGTGGTGCACTGGACGACGGCCACGGGTCTGACTCACCCGACACCTATGGGTGTCAGGCATACAGTGGCGCGACCGTGCCGGATTCCCACCGGCTTCCGTCTCGCCGTCGTCGATATCGGACAGACCGTACCGCGTGAGGCGAGCACGGCCAAGACCGCCTGAGCCCGGCGTGATCTTCTTCTCGTACCTTCCAGGTGACCGCCCGTCGGCAAGACGCTCCAACACCGTCGACCGGGCACTGGCGTATGGGCTCACACACGCTTTCGCCCTCGCCGGAGCACAAGGGCAGCACCCTCGCCGAGCGCCGGGTCGCAGACAAGCGCCCTTAAATGAAGTGGTGTTCGGGATCCACGATGTACGTGAGGACCCCGTGCCAGCGGGAATCGGGGTTCTCCAGGGCTGCCGGATCCACAGCCATCATGGCCCTCCGGACCCGGACCTGTGCGGCCTCGGGGTCGTAAGGCACCTCGATCTCGCTTTCCCATTGCGCGTCGAAGTGCGGGCGTTCCAGTTGGAGGAGGTACAGGAAGTGCACGAAAGACCGGAGCGAGCTGTTCCACAGGTAGATCTCGGAATCGTCGGGCAGGCAGTAGACCGCGCCAGTGCCAGGATCGAAGGCGAGACCGTCATAGGGGATCATGCCCAAACCGATCCACTTGTCCGCTCCCGTGGGGACGACGGAGTAACGGTCGGTGAGTTTGCCATCCCAGTCCTCGACGCGCCCGAACCGCTCTGCCAGCTCAGCGTCCATGTCGAACCACGGATTGTCCCAGACCGGAATTCCCAGCGTTCCCAGGACTTCCCTGGCGTCGGGATCGCCGATAGCGGGTAGGTTTCCTTCCGGCGCGACAATCAATTCAGCCGGATCAAACACTGTTTCCAGCGTCTCACGCGTGAGGGCGAGCGGACGGCTCATACTCTTTTCCTGTCATTTACTGCCGACCTGAGAGAATGTCAGGATATCATCTGATGTTTGAGAAATCTCTCGGTGCACGCCCCCGGACAGATACCCGCGCGTTCACGACTCCCGACCGGCTGGCCTGGCGGGCAGATCGCCGGGTCTTCAGCGATCTCCGTGTCCGTTGACGGCGAGTTCGTAGTCGCCGATCAAGTCGCCGAGCAGGGTGCCGGCGGTGAGGTCGCTGGTGACGTGGCCGGCCATGTAGAGGCGGGAATAGAGGACTTCGGCCTGCATCCACCGGTAGTCCTCGGCGCGGTGCGGGGAGAGGGCGCTGAGGAGAGTGACGGCCGCTGCGGAACGGGCCGCGTGTCGGGAGGGGTAGGAGTACGGCCCCTTGGCGCCGGGCTTGATGTGCTTGTCGGGGCGCAGGGTCGGGTCCAGGACGAACGGGGCGGGCTGCTTGTCCTTGGCGGCCAGCTGGTCGCTGATCGTCTTGGCCAGCTTCAGGGCCGCCTTGAGCTCGGTCTTCTCGGCCGTGCCCTGCGCGGTGGGGATCAGTTCGCGCTGGTCGTGAAGGTAGAGCTGCCAGATGTCCTTCTTGCCGTGCAGTTCCAGCCAGGTCGCGGCCTTCTTGCCGGCTGCCGTGCGGGTTTTCGCGAGCTGCTGGTCCTGGCGGAGTTCGGCGCTGCGCTGCTTCACCGTGGGCGGGGCAGGCACCTGCTGTGCGGCCCAGGCGGCGAACGCCTTGTCGTCGCGGGTGGTGCCATGCGCCTTCTTCCACTGGGCGAAGAGGGCATCCGCCTTCTTGTGCTGGGCCGCGGCCTGCTTGCCGATCGGGGCGATCTCGGCGTCGGTGAAGAGCGTGGGCGGCGGGTTCTGCTTGATCAGCGCCGTCGCCCCGGGTTTCGCGGAGCCGCCGGTGGCGGCCGAGACCAGCTGCGGTCGTACCACGCCGACGGCGACGGCCGCGACGGCGAGCAGCGCGATCAGGGCGTACGGCCATGTGATGCCGCGCAGGACGTTCATGCGGCGGGGGTCCTTTCGTAGAGCGGTACCGTGCTCGCCCCGGTGGTGAAGTGGGTGCGAGCGAGGCGGCGTACGTCGTTGTCGGGGAGACCGGGGGTGAGCAGGGACTGGCCGATGACGTACTTGCTGAGGGAGACGGGCCTGCCGCCCAGGTTCAGCAGCAGCCGGTCGGCCGGGGCCGGCCGGACCCCGCCCTTGGTCTCGACGAGCACGTGGCCGGAATCGAGCGCGGCGGTGCGGTCGCCGTGGTGGCAGGTCAGTGCGCCGTCGAGGGTGACGCGGGTGCCGTGGTCCAGGTCGGCGAGGGCGGCGCGGACGTAGCGGACCTCTGCGGCGGGGGCCAGCTCCTCGGCCGTGACAGGGATGCCGGATGCGGCCAGCACCTGTTCCACGAACTCGGCTGCCTGCGCGTCGAGTTCGCCGTACGCGGTGGCCGGGACCTTGAGGGCGTCTTTGACCGTGGCGCCGCGGCCGTCCTTGGTCTTCACCTCGACCCGGCACAGCCCGTCCTCCGCGTACAGGCGGGTGCGTACCTTCCAGCGTCTGCGACGCCGCTGCACATGGGCCCGCCATGCGGCGAGCTGCTCGGTGTCGAAGTAGGTGCTGAGGTAGCTCGTCGTACGACGGCCGGCCAGGTCCAGGACGCGGTGGCTGTCGGCGAGCCCGGCGACGAGGTCGCGGGCTCGGTCGAGCGGGACGAGGTACTTGCGGTCGGTGCGGTGCTGCAGGGCCGCGGCCGCGTCGACCTCGGCCAGTGTCGCGCCGCGCAGTGCCGAAAGACCCAGTCCGACGGCGAAGGAGGACGCGGAGGTCATGACACCGTCACCTGCTCGCGCGGTTCGGCGTCCGGGGCAGCCGTCGGCTCCCCGGGCTGAGCGGGGTAGCGGGCGGAGACCCGGGTGGTCTCGCGGACGTAGTCGACCTCGTCGACGACCACGGACAGCGGCGCCTGCCCGAAGCGGAGCGCCACGTCGTGGGCGATGAGCGCGGGCTCCGGGTAGATCCGGTCGAGGGTGAGCCTGACCGTCCGGGTCGGGGGCCCGTACGACTTCGGGTCGTCCACCAGCAGCACCGCCAGCAGCACCACGGCGTCCAGTACGGCCACCAGCCACATCTGCCGGTGCGGCAGCCCCGTGCACAGGGCGATGACCAGGGTCACGAAGGTGTAGGCGACGTCGCGCAGGGTGAACGCCGCGCTGCGCAGCCGGACCAGGGAGAGGATGCCGAAGAGGCCGAATCCGACCCCGGCCGGGAACTTCCCGGCGCTGATCGTGCTCATCGCGGCGAACAGGCCGATGTTCAGCGCGGCCAGCACCAGCGGCATCGCCGGGGCGCTGCGGCGGCGCCGGTAGAGCCAGCCGACCATGACGAGCAGCGCGATGACATCGAGACCGCCGCGGGTCATCAGGTCCATGGGCGCGATGTGGCCGGCGATGCCCTTGGCGGCGAGCACCAGTGCGTGCATGTCTGTCCCTTCCGTCCCGGCGCGTGGGAACGGCGGACCGGTCGCGGTCCGCGGAGCACCGCGACGTGAACGACGGTAGGGAAGTCACATGAACAGACCATGAAGCCCCCGCACCTGGGATCCGGACCCCTGCCGGGCGGCTAGCCTGGCCGGCATGCACTACCTGGTCGTCGACGACGAGACCCGCCTCACGGACCTGGTCGTCCGCTACCTCACCGAATCCGGGCACACCGCCGAGGGCCACTACGACGGACCGTCCGGTCTCGCTGCCGCCCGCGACCCGCGCGTGGACGCCGTGGTCCTCGACGTGATGCTGCCGGGCATGGACGGGGTCCAGGTGTGCCGGACACTGCGCGCCGAAGGCATACACATCCCCGTCATCCTGCTCACCGCGCGCGCCGCGATCAGCGAGCGGGTCGCCGGCCTTGACGCCGGCGCCGACGACTACCTGGTCAAGCCGTTCGCCATGGAGGAGCTGCTGGCCCGGCTCCGCGCGATATCCCGGCGCCGTCCCGAGCACTCCGGGCGCCTGAAGGTCGGTGACCTCGTCCTCGATCCCGAGCAGCAGCGCGCCTGGCGTGGAGACACCGAGCTCGACCTGTCGCGGCGTGAGTTCGACGTACTGCGGGTGCTGATGGCGAACGCCGGGTGCGTGGTCACCCGCCTGCAGCTGCTCGACGAGGTCTGGGACGGCGAGACCGACCTGCGCAGCAACGCCATAGACGTCCACGTCTCCAAGGTGCGCGCCAAGGCCGACCGCGCCTTCGGCCGTACGACGATCACCACCCTGCGCGGGCGCGGCTACCGCCTGGAGACCACCCCATGACCCTGCCCGGCCGACTGCGGCCGTGGTTCCGGCGGCTGCCCGTCGTCACGCGCCTCGTGCTGGCCGTCGCCATCACCATGTCCCTGGTACTGACCGGAGCGGCCGGACTGGTCTACTGGCGGGTCAGGACCGCCCTCGACCAGCAGCTGAACGACGACCTGACCACCTAC
The DNA here is from genome assembly GCF_040297165.1 of Streptomyces sp. NPDC001851. Lineage (NCBI taxonomy): Bacteria > Bacillati > Actinomycetota > Actinomycetes > Kitasatosporales > Streptomycetaceae > Streptomyces > Streptomyces sp. NPDC001851. The sequence goes on from NZ_JBEOYR010000035.1 coordinate 58,981, forward strand.
CGGCACAGCCTCGACCAGGCGGTCCGCACCGGAACCCGGCTCCCTCCCGGCCCCAGCGGCAGCCTCCAGCAGGTCCTCGACGCACACGGCCGCGTCCTTACCTCCAGCGACTCCCTGCGCCACCAGCCGCTGCTCACCCCCGCCGAACTCCGCGCCGTCAGGCGCGGTGCCACGGTCCGGCGTGACGTCGGTTCCCTGCTCCCGATCACGCCCGGCACCCTGCGCCTCCAGGCGAAACGCGTCACGGCGGAAGGACAGCCCCGGATCGTGATCGCCGCCGTCCGGCGCGGCCACCGCGACGAGGCGCTGCGCGAACTCCTCGCCCAACTGGCCATCGCCTCCGGCCTGACCCTGATCGCCGCCTCCTACGTCGGCTACCGCACCGCCCGCGCCGCCCTGCGCCCCGTCGAGCGCTACCGCAGCGGGGCCGCCACCCTCGCCGACGGCGCCCAGAACCTGCGCCTGGACGTGCCCGCCGACCACGACGACGAGATCACCCGCCTCGGCCACACCCTCAACCACATGCTCGACCGCCTGGCGGAGTCCGCCGAACGCGAGCGCCGGTTCGTCGCGGACGCCAGCCACGAACTGCGCACCCCGCTGTCGCTGCTCCGGGCCGAGGTCGACGTCGCCCTGCACCGCCCCCGCTCGGCCGAGGAACTCAACCAGACCCTGCGCTCCGTGGACGCCGAGGTCCAGCGCCTGATCGACCTCACCAACGCCCTGCTTGACCTGGAAGAACTCAACAGCACCCAGCACATCACCCGTGCCCCCGTGGAACTCGCCGACCTCGTAGAGGCCGCCGTCGCCCCGCATCGGCGCACCGCCGAGCGGGCGGGCCGTGCCCTGATCATCGACGCCGCCCGCGCGAGCGTCGACGTCGACGCCCGCTGGCTGCGGCCCTCGATCGGCAACCTGCTCGACAACGCCCTTCGCCACGGACAGGGGACCGTCCGCCTCACGGCCACCGTCCACGACAGCGCGCTTCGCTTGCGTGTCATGGACCAGGGGTCCGGCTTCCCGCCGGAGTTCCTGCCCCGGGCGTTCGACCGATTCGCCCGCGCCGAGGCCAGCCGCACCGGCGAAGGTTCCGGACTGGGGCTCGCCTTCGTCCACGCCGTGGCCACCGCACACGGCGGCACCGCACGCGCCGAGAACACCGGGCTCGGGACCACCGTCACCCTCGACCTGCCCTGCTGACCGACGCGCGGGTCCGGTGGCCGCGTACGGTGAAGGCATGGCCCCGGTCCCCGTGGAGGACTTCGGAGTCCGGAGCGTGAGGCGGACCGTGGGTGGTGAGCGACGCTGACTCGCAAGAAGCTGCGACAACCGCACGGGGGCGCCGGTGCCTCGGTCGAGCGTCGAAGGGGACCAGCACCAAGGTTGCGGCGCCTGGGACCTGTTCGGTCGTTCAGTGGCGTTCAGTTCCTAGTCGGGGCGCGCCTCGGCCCTGTGCACCAGGCAGATCAGCCACATGCCCAGGAAGAGAACGACGGAGTACAAGCCGACCGCCAGCCAGGGCGCCGGTGCATCCGTCGCCCACAAGGCGAGGGGCAGTGCGCCGGCGCACGCGGCGCTGACGGGGGCAGCGTGTCGGTAGTGGCTGCGCGGCGGGTCGTAGCGGTCGAGATCCAGGGGTGAGGAGGGGAAGAGGACCGGCTTCTCGGCCAGGAAGACACTCTCCCTGGCCAGTTGCCCGGCCTTTCGGCCCGCCTGCGCGCGGAAGTGGGAGTACCGGTCGACGTAGGCAGGAGGAGCAGCGGGATCAAGGCCCGGCGGAGACATGACCTCCCAGCCCTCACGGTGTGCTTCTTCGTAGGCTGCGGCGATCTGCCCGGCCAGTTCCCGCCACCCCTCGACACCCGTGACCTCGGCCAGACCGGCCAGGCGAGGGAGTACCTCGCTCATGGTGTGTTTGTTGTTCTTCTCGTGGGCCTCGCGCTCGGTGAAAAGCAGGATCAGGCGGCGTAGATAGTCCGTGAGATCGACCCAGCAGGCCTCTGGACCGTGGCCGAACTTCCGCCTGGCGTTGGGCAAGGAGTGATCGAGTTCGGCGAGCAGTCGCTCAGCGGCGCGCAGAGCCCGGTAACGAGCGTGGTCCTGCTTGGCCTGTACCTCGTCAGCGAGTACTTGCAGGCGATCTGCCTTCTGCGCGGCGATCGCCATGGCTTCTTCCGCCTCACCCTTCCTCGTGGGCAGCGCCCTGCTTCCCGAAGCCTTCAGATGCTGATAGGCCAAGACCCATCTCAGCTCCCAGTACTCGACATACTCGGGCTCGGCCCCCTTGGACTCCAACAGCCTGCGCAGCGTGTCAAGCGCCACGAGTCTCTGGCCGCTGCAGACCCTGGACAGTTCCGAGGCGCTCAAAAGCGCTCCCGAGGCTCTGTAGGAGCTCCCCACAAGTTCTCGTAACTCCCGGGCGAACTCACGCATGTGCGGATCACGCCCGGCCACGTCCAGGCTCTTCCGCGGCCGACCCTGTCGCCGGGCCGGCGCTTCGTCATCGTCCCTGCCGGGACCCCCCTGTCCTGACATGGCATGAGGCTACCCACGGTTCCACGACAGGAAGCAAAAATCCTGACCAGCGCTTTTGTCCAGGCACCAAAGCTCACCTTCCCCCGCTGACGCGGCGCGGATACCAAGGTGTGGGCCGGATCGGCAGGGTCGCTGAACAGCCGACGGGCCATCCAACCACTCGCTCCGGAAGGACACCATGGGTAAGAAACGTCAGCGCCCGCATTCCGACCGCATCCTGGACATGATCGTCTTCCTCTCGATTCTGGCTGCTGGTGTTGCGTTCACGCTCCTCGGCGTTCCGGCAGACTCCATAGCCGGCACAGCCGCGGCCCTCGCAGCGCTCTACAGGGCATGGACGACCACACACGAGCGGCAGTCTCCGCCCCCTGGCGGCCCGGCACCGGACGACCGTGCCGACTAGGACTTGCCGACCGATCAGGTGACTGCCTCACGCTGAGCCATACCCCCCAGGGGTACGCTCGGTAGAGAGACGAGCCGCCACGGGGAAGGGTGCGCATCATGGATGCGATCGGGCACGCGCTGTTCATCGCCGGATCGATGACCTGGGAGATCACCTGGGCACTGATCCTCGGCTTCACCCTGTCGGCCGTGGTGCAGGCGGTGGTGCGCCGGGAGACGGTCGTACGGCTGCTCGGGGACGACCGGCCCCGCACGCTCGCCCTGTCCGCAGGGCTCGGTGCGGCCTCGTCGTCGTGCTCGTACGCGGCCGTCGCCGTCGCCCGCTCCCTGTTTCGCAAGGGGGCGGACTTCACGGCGGCGATGGCGTTCGAGATCGCCTCCACCAATCTCGTGGTGGAACTGGGGGTCATCCTGGCGCTGTTGATGGGCTGGCAGTTCACGGCAGCCGAGTTCGTCGGCGGCCCGATCATGATCGTCGTACTCGCCGCACTGTTCCGCGTGTTCCTCCGTGAGCGGCTGCTGCACCGGGCGCGTGAGCAGGCCGAGCGCGGGCTGGCGGGGTCCATGGAGGGTCATGCGGCGATGGACATGTCCGTGCACGGTGAGGGCGGCTTCGCCCGTCGGCTGTTCTCCCGCGACGGACTCACCTCCGTCTCGCACATCTTCGTCATGGAGTGGGCCGCGATCCTGCGCGACCTGGTGGCCGGCCTGCTGATCGCCGGCGCGGTCGCCGCCTGGGTGCCGGACGACTTCTGGCGTGCGTTCTTCCTTGAGGGCCATCCGCTCGCAGCCAAGCTGATCGGGCCGCTCGTCGGACCGCTGGTGGCGATCGCGACGTTCGTGTGCTCCATCGGCAACGTCCCGCTTGCGGTGGTGCTGTGGAAGGGCGGAATCAGCTTCGGCGGCGTGATCGCCTTCATCTACGCGGACCTGCTGATCCTGCCGATCCTGAACATCTACCGGAAGTACTACGGGGCGCGGATGGCGGCGTTCCTGCTGGGCACGTTCTTCGCCGCGATGGCGGTAGCCGGTTACGCCGTCGAGTTCGCGTTCGGAGGTCTGGGCCTCGTCCCCGACCAGGCGCGCGCGAAGATCCCCGAAGAGGGCGTCACCTGGACCTACACGACCTGGCTCAACATCGCCTTCCTGCTGCTGGCCGCCGCCCTGGTCGTCCGCTTCCTGCGCACCGGCGGCCCGGCGATGCTGCGCATGATGGGCGGATCGCCCGACCACACGGAACACGAGCACGACCACGCCCGTATGCACAACGGACACCACCACTGAGCCCGTCTCCCGCTCGCCGCCCAGGATGACGCCGATGACAAGTCCGGAGCAGCACTCCGCGCGACCGCCGGTACGCCGGTGGCGGGCGCTGCTCGTGCTCGGGATGTTGCGGGCCTGTTCGGCATGCACGCTCTGGCCCCCGGAGGGCTCACCCCGGGCCGTACGCACACCCGCTCGCAACTGCTGTCATGGCCGGGCAGGACGATGGCGCCGACGGCCACCGCGGCGGACACCATGCCCAGCACGCAGACTCGACCTGCGCCTCGCGCACGGGAGTCGGGGGCCGGAACTTCCCGCCCTCATGTCCGATCTCGTTGCAGTGCCTGTGCACGACGACGCCACGTGCTCAGCCGCGCCCGCGGCACCAGACGGCGCAGGCGCGCCTCCGTCTCCGGCTCAACTCCGACCGGCGTGAAGGTCTGCGAGTGGACTGGCAGGAGTCGGCCCCCGCTGCCGCCCGGTCCGTGGAGGACACCAGTGGCGCGGTCGCACCCGCAGCATCGGCCTCGCCGCGACGCAAACACCTCACCTGGGCGGGCATCACGGTCCTCGGCATCCTGGCCGTGACCGTCCACGTGGGCCTGGCCGGCGCGATGCCGTCCGCCCCGCGCTGGACGGACTGGGCCGTCGGCGCCGTCCTGCTCGCCGTGCTCCTGAAGACCACGGCCGTGACATTCCCGGGCCGGGTGAACCGCCGCAGCCGACGCCAGGCTGGGTGATCACGCCGCTTTGTGGCGCTTCAGAGGTCCCTCGCTCGGCCCGCTCCCCTGGAGACCTGTTCGCACGCCCCCGTAAGGTGTAGTCCGTGATCGCCACGCAGCCCGTCCCCATCACGGCCGGGGCCCGCCACCGCCGAGTGGTGCGGCCGGCTGTGCTGGTCGCGGTGCTGCTCGGGCTGTTCCTCATGCACGGCGGACCGGCGGCGGCCGCCGGCGGCTGCCACGGGGCCATGCCTGAGATGGCGGTCATGCAAGCAGTACCTGCCTCGATGTCCGCGCACACCCATGACCATGCCAAGGCGGCGGGGGAAAAGGCCACCACGCATGCGGACGGGACCATGCGGGGAGCGCTGTGCCTGGCAACCACGCCCCGGTCCGAGATCCCGCCGCCTCCGCCCTTCGCGGTCGCCTTCGTTCTCCCGGCCGCCCTCCTGCTGCCGTGGGCCCGACGGACGTACGGCGACACCCGTCGCCGGGGTCCGCCGGTCGGCGGGCGCCCCCTCCTGCTCCAGGTGTGCATCGCGCTGACGTGACCAGACCTCCGGGCTCCGGCTCATCGCCAGGGTCCGGCACAGGCCTCACGTTCACCCGCGCCACGTCACGGCGCCCACCTGGAAAGACATACCCATGTCCAAGCGTTTCCGGACGACTCGCCATGCTCTCGCGGCAGCCGCCGCCACCGCTGCCCTCAGCCTGACGCTGTCCGCCTGCGGCTCCGGCACCAACTCGGACCACACCTCCGCCATGCCCGGCATGGACCACAGCGCCTCGCCCTCCCCTTCGGGGTCGTCCGACGACATGGCGTCGATGCCCGGCATGGGCCCCGCGTCCACCGGCAACGGCCTGGCCGACACGAAGGACGGCTACCGGATGACCTCCACGGCCGCCACCCTCCCCGCCGGCCAAACGGCGGACTACCGCTTCACCGTCACCGGCCCGGACGGCAAGCCGGTCACCGCCTTCGCCGTCGACCAGACCCAGCGGATGCACTTCTACGCCATCCGCTCCGACCTCACCGGCTTCCAGCACCTGCACCCCACCATGGCCCGCAACGGCACCTGGACCGCGCCGCTCGCCGCGCTCCAGCCGGGCACCTGGCGGCTGTACGCCTCCTTCACCCCCGACAACGGCGTCGGCAAGGGCAAGGACTTCGTCCTCAGCCGCACCGTGAAGGTGCCCGGCACGGCGATGCCCTCGCCCCTGCCGAAGGCGTCCGACACCGCCACCGTCGACGGCTACAGCGTGACGGTGAAGGGCGAGCCGATGGCGGGCATGGCCCACCAGCTGACCGCCACCGTCGCCAAGGACGGCAAGCCGGTCACCGATCTCCAGCCCTACCTCGACACCTACGCCCACCTGACCGCCTTCCACCAGGACAACCTGGCCTTCGCGCACCTCCACCCGACGACCAAGGTGAACGGCGACCACGGCGGGCCGACCCTGAACTTCCACGCCGAGTTCGCCCAGTCCGGAGACTGGCGGCTGTTCCTGCAGTTCCAGACCGGCGGCAAGCTGCACACCGCAGCCCTCACCCTGCACGTCAGCTGATCACGCCCCTTGCTGACCGCCCGGCCCGTCCGCCCTGCTGGGGGACGGGCCGGGCGCGCGCAGCATCAGCGTGGGCTCGCGCCCGCGGTGGCAGAGACCGACAGGGCCAGAAACAAACGGCCACGCTCCGCGCGGGCGCGGTGCCCGGCGATCCAGGCCGTCTGCCCGCTCCTGCGACGCGAGCCGGAGGCATGGGCGCCTTCCGCGAGCCTGCGCGGCCCAGTACCTCGCGCGCCGACGACGGTGGCACTACGGAGGTGGGCGGCCTCGTGCGGGTTCTGCCTCAGCGGAAGGCGGCGATGTTGCGGGCGACCCAGCCGTCGAAGGGGCGTGGGGCGCGGCCGAGGACTCGTTCCACGTCCGGGCTGATCCGCAGTTCGGCGGGGTTCGGGGCGGAGATGATGTCCAGGGTGTCGTCGGCGAGTTCCGCCGGCACGAACCGGGTCATCGTGGCCTTGGCCTCGTCACGGGTGAGTTCGTGGAACCGTACGGGCGAGCCGAGCGCGGCGGCGATCGCCTCCGCCTGCTGACGCGGCGTGATGACCTCCGGCCCGGTCAGCTCGTACACCCCGCCGGTGTGCCGGTCGTCCAGCAGGCAGGCCGCCGCGACCTCGGCGATGTCCGCCGGGTCGATGACCGGCACCCCCACGTCGCCGAAGGGCGCGGCGACCGTCCCTTGCGTGCGGACGGACTCCGCCCAGGCCAAAGCGTTGGAGGCGAAACCGCCCGGTCGCAGGACGGCCCAGTCCAGGCCGGACTCCCGCAACGCGTCCTCCACCGCGCGCATCGCGACCCGCGACGGGCCGAGCGGCCTGGTCGCCACGCCCTGCGAAGACAGCAGGACGACCCGGCGGACCCCACTGGCCGCGGCCAGGCCGATGATGTCGGCCGGCCTGGCTTCGGGAGCGTGCAGGTCTCCGGACAGCAGGAGGAACAGGGCCTTCGCCCCGTCCAACGCGGGCGTGAGGCTTGTCGGCTCGGCCAGGTCGGCCGTCACATGCCGGACTCCGTCCGGCATCGCCACCGCGTGCCGCGACACCGCCGTCACCTGCTCGCCCGCCTCGGCCAGGGCCTGCGTCAAGGGTCGGCCCACATTCCCGGTAGCCCCGGTCACCACGATCATGTTCAGCTCCTAGTCCGTTGTGCACTGCGATAATTAACGCTAGGAGGCGGGCTTACTTTTCGTAAGAACATACCCAGAGGTAAGCTCCCGACATGAAGGAAGGTGCGCAGCTGACGCAGGCGGAGACAGGCCATCGGTATGAGGTGTTTCACACCGACTGCCCCGCGCGAAACGTGGTCGACCACGTGACCAGCAGATGGGGTATCTGGGTGCTGATCTCCTTGCGGAGCAACGACCTTCGGTTCCACGAGCTGCGCGACAGCATCCAGGGCATCAGCGAGAAGATGCTCGCTCAGACCCTGCGCGCGCTGGTCCAGGACGGCTTGATCTGGCGGAAGGTGGAGCCGACGACGCCGCCCCAGGTCACCTACGGGCTGTCCGAGTTCGGTCGGGACGTCAGCGAGCCGCTGACGGACTTGTTCAACCGGATCACACAGCGGCTACCGCCGCGCACCCGGGGATAGTGCGGTAGTGGTCGGCCTCGAAGGCGAACCCGGCGGGACCGCCGCGCGGGGAGGCCCACGAAAGTGGCGCCGGTCTGCGGGAGCTTGAGGGGCTGGGCCGTCCGTCATGACCGCAGGCGCTCCAAGGCTCCCCGGGTGACTGGCAGGTCGATGGTCGGTCAGGGCAGGCCGGCGGCGTCCAGCCCGGAGCGCAGCAGGGCAAGCAGGTCGGCCAGCGCCGCCGGCGGATCCGGTTCGAGCGTGACGAGCATCACTGCGTCGATGATGAATCGGGCCACTGCGCGGATCCGCAGGTCGGGAGTCTCCAGGCCGCGGTCGGCCGCGAGCGCGTCGGCCAGGGTGTCCGCGTGCCGTAGCCACATCTGCTGCCAGTGGGCGCGCAGTGCCGGGGTGCCGTGCACGAGCGCGAGGAACGCCTCGAACTGCTCCCGGTCCGGCGGATCCGCCGTAGGCAGTGACATCAGGTACTCCTGCACCGCGTCGAGTACGTCACGGCCAGGAGAGCGCTGAGCGACCGCGGCGACGAGGCCGGCGTCGATCTCCGGCTCCAGGTCGAAGAGCAGCGCTTCCTTGCTGCGGAAGTAGGAGAACAGGGTCGGCACCGAGACATCGGCGGCATCGGCGATCTCCGCCACGGTGACCGCGTCGTAGCCGCGTTCGAGGAACAGCCGCAAGGCCGCGTCGGCCAGTGCCCGGCGGCTGCGGGCCTTCTTGCGCTGCCGCAGGCCGGGCGCTGAACGGTTCGGTTCGGTCACATATCGAACCTAACAGGTTCCATAGCGATGCAAAATCTTAAGTGGCTTAAAAACTTCAGTGGTTGAGGAATCGTCAGCTGCTGTGCTTCACTCGTGCCGCCGGCCGCCGAGGTCGGCCCACGGACCGGATGGGCTCCGAAGGGTGTGATCAGCCATACCCATGCGCTCACGCCCGGCAGGCGGCAGCGAAGAGGTCCCTCGAAAGTCCCGTTGGCGATGCCGCCCTTCATCCACCGCGTCGCCCGAGAGCCAACAGCGTTCAGCGTCGGTGAGTCCGAGTGACAACCGACCGCTGCAGGTAAACGCCGCCTGAACACACCACCGCCCACTGCTGAGACGCCGCAACGGGGAAGTAGGAGATCCCGCCGTAATTCGAAAGGAGTATCAGGTGCAGCGCGACGTAGATTCCCATGGGATTCGGCTTGAATCACCCGAGTTCTCTTGCGATATGTGCGGCGACCCGATTCGCCGACGCCCCGCAGATGGCATCGCGGCCAGGAGGAAGCGTCCGCGATACTGCTCGAACGCCTGCCGTCAGCGCGCCTACCGTCAGCGGCTCAAGGACGACGGAATGGGCACGTCGACTGCGACCGGGATAACCCGTTTGAGCAGTTTCATCGGCCGCATCGATGAGCTGGTGGAGCTGAAGCGGCTGGTGCGCGCCACACGACTGCTGACCCTGACAGGGCCCGGGGGTGTGGGCAAGACACGCCTGGCAGTGGAGTTGACCGCCCTTGAACAGCGCGGCGGACGCTGTGAAGTCAGCCTTGTCGAACTGGCGTCCGCCACCACAGGGGAGCAAGCGCGGCAGCGGATCACCGAAGCGCTCGTGGGAACCAGGGAAGCGCATGCCCCCATGGTGGGGGCGCGGAGCGGGACGGGCTCCGACCGCGATCGGCTTCTGGTGCTCGACAATTGTGAGCATGTGCTCGACGACTGCGGGCTGGCCCTCAGCGAGTTACTCCCTCGCTGTCCGGGCCTCCGCGTCGTGGCCACCAGTCGTGAACCGTTACGGTTGCCGGGCGAGACGGTGTACTCGGTGGGCGGTCTCTCCCTGCCCGATCCCGATGGCGGCGGATCACTCGACGGCTTGCTGCGCTCGGACGCCGTCCGGCTCTTCGTCCACCGGGCTCAGGCCGTCTCCCGCGGATTCCAGCTCACCGAGGACAACGCCGTACACGTCGTCGCGTTATGCGCCAGGCTGGACGGGCTGCCGCTGGCGCTGGAGCTGGCGGCCGGTCTCGTGCGGGCCTTTCCGCCGGGCGAGATCCTCCATCGGCTGGACGACCGCCTTTCCCTCCTGACCTGCGGATGGCGTACGGCGGATCGACGTCACCAGAGTCTTCGCTCGGCCATCGAATGGAGCTATGACCTGCTGACGCCCCAGGAGCGGTCGCTGTTCCGGTCACTGTCGCTGTTGCCGGGCGGGTTCGGCGCGGATGCCGCCGCGGCCGTCGCCGCGGACCATGACATACCCCCGTCGGCCGTGCCACAGCTGCTGGCCGGCCTTGAAGCCAAGTCCCTCATCGTCCCCGGTGCCGACCGGGCAGGCTCCGCCCGGTTCCAGATGTTGGAGTCGATCCGGTGTTACGGACACGAACGGCTCCGTGCCGAAGGCGAGGAGATACGGGCCTACGACCGTCTCGTGGACTGGCTTGCGGAACTCGCGCGCCCGTTCCGGGAGGCAGCGCTCACGCCTGCCATGACCTGCCGACGGCTGGACGAGGAACGCGACAATCTCACGTCCGTGCTGCAGTGGTTGAGCGTGGGAAGCGACCCGCGCCAGCTCCTCCTCGCCGGGGCGCTGGCCCTCGTGGACATCAACCGGGGGTGCACGGCGGAGTCCCGGACGATGCTGGCCGGAGCGTTGGACCGAACGGATCCGGGGGCGGCCGACCGCAGCATCGCTCTGTGCATGCAGGCGCTGCTCATCGCGTGGGAGGGGAACGCCGGCGAAGCGGTACAGCTCGCGCTGCGGGCCGTGACGCTGGAGCGCCGGCGCCCGCAGCGCCGCGATCATCTGATCTGCCGCATGCTGCTGGTGCTGAGCCTGGCCCGGACGCAACACGGCGACCAGAGCTCGGGGGCCGATCTCGAGGAGTGTCTGGAGATCAGCCACCGGCTCGGCGATCGCGTCATGACCGCGTTCTGCCTGATCCTCCTCGCCTGGCAGTTGCTCGGCGCCGGTGACACGGTCCAGGCGGTGCGGCTGGTTGACCGAGCCCTCCCGATCCTGCGGGGCGAGGCCAATCCGGTCCTGCTACGGGTGATCCTGCACACGGCCGGCGTCCTTGCCCTGGAACGGGACGACTGCGCTGCGGCGGAGGCGTACTTCGCCGAGGCGCTGGGGGACACGGACCACGTGAGCGACGCGGCTCACCTGGGCGCGGCCGGTCCCGCGCTCTGGGGACTGGCTGTCAGCGCGGCGCGGGGCGGTCGGTTCGAGCGGGCGCTGCGGCTGTTCGCGGCCGTCGAGAGGTACGACGTGTCCGCGGCCCTCGTACTGCCTCCCTGGTTCCGGGCGCGGGTGGAGGAGGCGGCGGCCACTGCACTGAGGGCGCTGCCCAAGGCACGGGCCGAGGGTGCGCTTGCGGCAGGGCGCCGGCTGGGTCCACGACAGATCGTGCACTACGCACGGGACGGACAGCCGGCAACCGCACCCGATGGGGACGACCCGCTCAGCCCGCGCGAACGGGAAGTGATCGACCTGGTGGCTGCCGGACTCACCAATCGACAGATAGCGGCCCGGTTGTATCTGTCGGTTCGCACCGTCGAGACCCACGTCCGCAACATCCGCACCACACTCGGACTGCGTTCCCGTACCCATGTCGCCGCATGGTCCGCACGGCGGGCGCAGGCCGTGCCCACACGCACCGAAGGTGGGGCCGGAGCCGGGTCCGTGGTGTAGCGGGTGTTCGTCACCGCGGACCCCGTCCGCTGATGCGTCGCTGACGAGCCGGGGCGGCAGCCGAGCCGCCGGGGTGAGGAAGGCACGGCGGCCGGCGCCGCCATGGGGAGATGAGTGACCCCTGGCGGCGCCTCTTTGTGCGACTCGTACGTCGTGCTGTTGTCGCTGTGGCCGATGCCAAGGCTGCGAGGCCGCCCGATCCGCCGACGCGTCATGTCTTCCTCCACGGCTCCGAGCCGCCGTCCTGTGCCACCGGCGGCGGCGCCCGCTCGGAGGTCGCATGCCCCAGGTCCAGCGCGACGGGGCTGCGGAGACGGGACCGGTGTCCGCGTCACGTCGGCGTAACGGTGGGCATTGCCGATGCGGCGGCTCTCCGGGCTGAGGATTCTTGTACGCGCAGTTCGATCCCGTGGCGGTGACCGGAAGGAAGAGGCCCGCCTGCTGATTCGACGCCGCCCATGTCCGGCGCATGCGGGCGTGCAGCGGTGGTCGCGCCGGAAGCGGATCGTCCTCCCCATCCAGGCACCCTTCGAGGAGCTCCCCGTGCGCATTGTCATGTCCACTACGCACATGGCCGTGGCCGCCGCAGCCCTGGTGGCCGCCGCATCGACGGTTGTCCTTCCCGCCACTTCTGCCACAGCCGTGACCGCAAAGCCCGCGGCGGCCTCGGCCGACTTCGTCGTAAGCCAAGCCCAGTTCCAGCACATGTTCCCGAACAAGAACCCGTTCTACACCTATGCCGGGCTAGGGAGCGCGATGAACTCCTTCCCGGCCTTCGCCCACACGGGCAGCGACACGGTCAAGAAGCAGGAGGCGGCCGCCTTCCTGGCCAACGTCGGCCACGAGACCGGCGGCCTGCGGTACACAAAGGAGCAGAACCCCGCCAACTACCCGCACTACTGCGACGCGAGCCAGCCGTACGGCTGCCCGGCCGGCCAGGCGGCCTACTACGGCCGCGGACCGATGCAGCTGAGCTGGAACTTCAACTACAAGGCAGCGGGTGACGCGTTGGGCGTCGACCTGCTGCACAACCCGAACCTCGTGGAGACCGACGCCACCGTCTCGTGGAAGACCGCGCTGTGGTACTGGACCACTCAGTCGGGTCCCGGCTCCATGACGCCGCACAAGGCGATGGTCAGCGGTGCCGGATTCGGCGAGACGATCCGCAGTATCAACGGCGCGCTGGAGTGCAACGGCCAGAACCCCGCCGAGATGCAGGACCGCGTCAACCTCTACCGGCAGTTCACGCAGACCTTGAATGTCGCCCCCGGAGACAGGCTGACCTGCTGATCGCGCCGGTGGCGGCGGTCCGCCACCGCCACGCCGCATCGCACGCTGCCGCACCCACCGTGGTGCCCGGCCGACAGGCGACACCCGTGGCCCCAGGAGGCCGGCACTCAACCGGCCTCCCCCTGCGCCTTGCCGCGGTCGCCTTCCCGCGCCCTTCAGAACCCGCCCGTTGACGTCATCCGGCGAGGAATCATGCGCAGAACACCTCTGAAGATCCCCCTGCGACTTTCCCTGACAACCCTCCTGACCGGCCTGGTCGCCGCGATCGCAGCAGCGCTGCCAGCGGCCGCACCGAGTACGGGCGCGGGTGCGGGTGCTCCACGCTCCGTCGCACCGGCTGCCGCGGCGGCGGCCGACCACACGGTCACGTTCGTCAACAGCACCGGCAGGAAGATCTGGATCGGCAGCACTGTCAACGCCGACGAGTCGAAGAACTTCGACAAACTGCCGATCCTGGAGCCCGGCCAGTCGGCGACGGTCACCATTCCCGAGACGGCGGCGCCCGGCCATTGGCGCGGAAAGTTCTTCGCGCGCATGGGATGCACCGGGACGCCGGGCAGCACCTTCCACTGTGCGGTCGGGGACTGCGGCAAGTTCGCCGACCATTGCGCCCAGGGCACCGGAGAACAGCCCGTCAGCCTCGCCGAGTTCAACTTCGACTCCAAGGACGCCGTCGCTCCCTGGTACGACGTGAGCTACGTGAACGCGTTCTCGGTGCCGATCACGATCGCCCCTCGGAACGTGAGTCCCGGCGGTGGCGGGTGCGGCACGGTCGGCTGCGCGAACAACCTGCTGCCGAACTGTCCCGCGGACAACCTGACGCGCTGGGCGGACGGCAAGCCGATGCTGTGCACCAACCCCGACCGGGACGCCAAGACGGCCTACAGCGACATGATCGCCTCCCATTGTCCGAAAGCCTATGGGTGGTCCCGGCAGGACCAGGAGCCGGGCAACAAAGTGATGCAGCAGTGCAGCAAGTGCAGCGGCTTCCTCGTGACCTTCCACCATGCCTCGTGACCTTCCACCATGCCTCGTGACCGCGGACCACGCAGCTCCCTGGCCGTGAATGCGGCGTGACGAGCGGCCGGACGAAAAGGAAGAAGCCGTGCGAAAAACACCCAACTTACATGGTCTCGCCGCGATTCTGGCGGCTCTGACCCTGCTCGCGTTCGGCAATCATGCGGGCATGTCCACCGGCGCGGTGAACGCGTCCTCCGCCACGGTGAAGAAGAAGGGCGTCAGCGCCTGGAACTTCACCGGCGTCACCCATGCGCTGGCCGACTCGAAAGCCGGTTGGTTCTACACCTGGTCCTCGGGCAAGCAGCAGATCACACCGCCGTCCGGGGTCGAATTCGTGCCCATGATCTGGGGCAAAGGCTCGGTGACCGATGCGGAACTCGGTCAGGCCGAACAGCAGGGCAAAACCCTGCTCGGGTTCAACGAGCCCGATATGCCGGGGCAGGCCGACATGACGGTGCCCCAGGCGCTCGATCTGTGGCCCCGGCTGCAGTCGACCGGCATGCGCCTCGGAGCGCCGGCCGTCGCCACCGGCGCCGACGTCGCAGACGGCTGGCTCGACCGCTTCATGAAGGGCGCCGCCGGCCGTCACTACAAGGTCGACTTCATTCCCCTGCACTGGTACGGCGGGGACTTCGACGCCACGCATGCGACAGCCCAGCTGCGGAACTACCTCCAGGCCACCTACAACCGCTACAAGAAGCCGATCTGGCTCACCGAGTACGCGCTGATCGACTTCTCCACCGGCACCCCGAGGTATCCGACACAGGCGCAGCAGGCCGCGTTCGTGGAGCAGTCGACCGCCATGCTGCAGGGGCTGCCGTTCGTCGAACGGTATGCGTGGTTCACCCTCTCCACCAGCCGCGGTGACGGCACCGGACTCTACAACGGTGCGACGGCCAACGAGGTGGGCGCCGCCTATCGCGCGGCCGGCTGAGAAACAGCCCCGCCCGCCATCCGGCAACAGCCGGGCCGGGCGCACGCATGCCGCCACGGACCCGGAGCACATCGCTCCCCTCAACCGATCCACCACGCCGTGAAACGAAGCCACAGGAAACGAGGAACGAGCATGAGCAAGCGAAAGCTCTACGTCCCCCTGGCCACAGGGACCGTAGCCCTGACCGCCATACTGGGGCTCTCCCCGATGAGTTCGGCCGCGCCGAGGGCCCCGCAGGCCGGGACCTGCTGGGCGACGCACTACGGTCCCATGCCCCCCGGAGCCCTCACGGCCAGCGGCGAGATCTTCGACAACAACAAGAACACCGCGGCGACCTCACTGACCCGCAATCCGCAACTGCCGTTCGGGACCCGCGTGCAGGTGACCAACGTCGCGAACGGCAAGTCCCTCGTCGTGCGCGTCAACGACCGCGGCACCTTCCAGCAGACGCCGCAGGAACCGAAGTGCCTCGACCTGACCGACGGCGCCTTCGGCCGGCTCGGCGGCAGCCTCAACCCCGACGCCGGCCACATCGTGGTCCAGCAGAAGGTCCTGAACTGATCCCGGGCTCTCGATCCACTGCCACCCATCCACCGCTGCGGCGCGCACCACACCACTCCCGGGAGCCACTTCTTCGTGCGGCTCCAGAACGGTGACGAGGGACTTGGCTTCACCGGCCAGGGCACCACGACGGTTCCGTCCGGCTCGCACGGAAGACCACTCGGCGCGGCCGTGGAAGACGGCGGCCGCGCCGAGTTCCGCCCACGCACCGTTCCACCCTGGGAGTACGCACCGCCGGAACACCCTGGCCGACCGCACTGCCTACCGCCCCCGCGTCGGCGTCGGCGTCCTCGAACGCTGCCACGATGCGGACGGAAGTCATCAAGCCGACCAACACCGAACGCGCGAACATCCTCAACTACTCGCTCAGGCACATAGGCGTCGGGTAAGCGACGAAACCCGGCAGCCCCCAGGGCACCTACTGGACCCAGGACTTCGGCGCGAAGTTCTGAGCCGGCTCCGCGGCCTCCCTCCCCTCGGGGGGCCGCGGGTCGTTTGCCGGTCCTCGCTGCATATACCGGGCAATTCACCCCGCCCAGGGTGTAGGTGATGTCGCCGCCGCACTCGACACCCCCGCCGCGCTCGACGAGGCCGCCGGGATGGTGTCCGGACGGCTCGGAGACGCGTCCCGCGACCTGCGCCGCTGGGCGAAGCGCGATGCCCCGCACACCCGCGGACTCGTGCGGGCCCCGGTCAGGGTCAGGTGAAGCACGGTACTGCCGATTGCGCGTACGAAGGGAGCCGTGCGCGCTCGCCGGGCACTCTCACCGGCGGGTAGCGGTGACCTTCACGCTGCACTGCAGATCAGCGAGGTAGACCTGGGAGTGTCCGCTCGGGTCGAGCTTGAGCGGGCCGCCGCCTTTGGAAACTGTGCCAAGGTCGACGGCCTCTCCGTTCGCGGCGTCGCGTAGATCAAGCCTGCAGTCGTCAGCGCCGTTGAAGTCCAGCACTCCCACGGATATCGGTCCCCGCGGACTGAAGGCTTCGGTGTCGCCCGTGCCGTACTCGCGGGTGAAGGGTGGCACCGCCGCTCCCGCTCCGGATCGGTGGACCACCTGGCAGCCCGAGTTGTTGGCCTCCCAGCGAAACGGTCCTGAGGTGTGTGCCAGGAACGACTTGGTGCCGTAGTTCTCAAATACCTGCTGCCGACCGGTTTCGGTGTTGGTCAGCGTAACGGTGCAGCCATTGTCCCGGGCCCCGATCTGGTCGCTGACGATGAGCCGCCACGGGGACGCTGCGGTGAAGCCTCCGGATGCGTGGCTGCTTCCCTTCCCGGACGGCTTGCCCTGCGAAACCTTGGCGGGGTCAGTGTGGTCCGGCAAGAGCTGGGCCGCGGCTGTTGCACCAGCAGCGAGGACTACGGCCACACCGGCGGCCAATGCGACACGCCGGCGCCGCGGGTGTTTCGCTGGTGTGACACCCGTGAGGCCCGGCACCGCTCCGTGCGCCGACTTCGCGCCGCTCTGCAGGCCGGAGAGCACCCTCTCCACCTCATCCCGCATCGCCTCGGCGGTAGGGAAGCGGAGCGCCGGGTCCTTGCTCAGCGCCCGGGCCACCAGCGCGTCCACCGCCGGGCTGATCGCCTGGTTGATGCCGGATGGCGCCGGCGGCTGCTCCTGGATGTGCTGGTAGGCGACGGAGAAGGCGGTGTCCCCGTCGAACGGCGGTCGGCCGGTGAGAAGTTCGAACAGCATGCACCCCACCGAGTAGAGGTCGGTTCGGGCGTCGACGCTCCTGCCCAGCGCCTGCTCCGGTGCAAGGTACTGGGGGGTGCCCACCACCGCACCCGTCCGCGTCACGGACGGTGCATCGGACTGCAGCGCGCGGGCGATGCCGAAGTCCATCACCTTCACCACCCCGCGCGGGGTGACCATCACATTGCCCGGCTTGATGTCCCTGTGGACCAGTCCCTGTTCATGGGAGGCGGCCAGCGCCGAGAGCACATCCGCGGTGATCCTCAGAGCACGGTCGCAGGGCATCGCGCCGTGCTTGTCGATCTCCTCTCGGAGCAGTGCGGACAGCGACGCGCCCTCGACGTACTCCATGACGATGTACGGCACCGGGCCGACGTCCGGAACGACGTCTTCACCGCTGTCGAACACCGCCACGATGTTGGTGTGGCTCAGCCGCGCCACCGCCTGTGCCTCGCGGCGGAACCGTTCGCGGAACGACGGCTCGTGGCCCAGGCCGGTGTGGAGCGTCTTGACTGCCACCGGGCGCTCCAGCACGGAGTCGTGTGCGAGGTGGACGGTCGCCATCCCGCCCTGGCCCAGCAACTGCTGCAGCATGTACCTGCCGTGGCCCACCGTGCGCGATCCGGCGCCCGCTTCACCCACAGTGTCATCACCCATCGGCCTCAACATCCCCCTCGCGCCGGACCGCGTTCGCTGCGTGCCCGGGTCCGCAGACCACCGGGCGGCCCCCGCTCGCCCCGAAGGAGCACAAGATTATCGGCACGGACAACCGGACCACCGGCCGCCGTGACCGACGGGTCGGCGCCGCGGACACCGTCAGGTCTGTACGTCGGGGTAGTGCCGTGACGGACAGTGAGAATGGGACGGGTGGTTCTGCTGGTGAGCCCGACTTATGCCGCCGGGAAGTGGGACGAGGACGGCCTATGGCGCCGGGACGATTGAGCAGCCTTGGCCTTCGGGCGCGATGCGGGAAGGTGACGAGGCTGGGTGTACGGCTCGGTCTGGGCGGGATGACCGCCGAGTGAGATGTTCGCGTCAGGCGGTGGCGTAGTCGGACAGCGCGGGCTCCAGCAGGCCGAATGCCTGGGTGGCTTCGGCAGCGATGACGCGGGCGATCTCGTCGCCGGCGTGGCCGGCGAGGGTGAGGGTCTGGATGCGGTGGAACAACACGCGGTGGACGGTGCCCAGCAGACCGGCGGCGGTCTGGACGGTGATGTCGTCGGGCTCGGCGCCGGTGACTTCGGCGAGCGTCTGAGCGAGGTGGCGTTCGCGCTGCTCGTGCAGAGCCTGCAGACAGGTGGTCAGGGTCGGACTGTCAGCGATCATGCGGGCGAATTCCTGGCCGCAGAACCCCGCGACCGGGTCCTGGTCGGCCGCGGCGCCGGCGAACGCGCGGCGCAGGGCGGCCAGCGCCGACTCACCCGGATGCCGGGCGGCGACGGCTCGGGCCAGGGAGGTAGCGAACTCCTCCTGGTGGTCCAGGGCGAGGTCTTCCTTGCGGGCGAAGTAGTTGGTGACCGTCTTTTTGGCGACGCGGGCGGCGGCGGCGATCTCGGCGATGGTCGTCCGCTCGAAGCCCTGGGAGATGAACAGCCTGGTGGCGTGGTCGGAGATGAGCTGCCGGGTCTCCTGCTTCTTCGTCTCGCGCAGTCCGGCGGCGGGGACGGACGTCTGGGTAGCCATGGCACAATCTTACACCCGTAGCATCTTTACGTTGACACTCCTTGACGCCTCACCCTAAAGTTACTCTCGTCGCAAATTTCTACCGGTAGAACGTCAGCCGAAGGGGACCACCTCGTGCAGTTCACCGCCTCCACCGTCTCGCTGACCGTGGAAGACGTCGCCGCCTCCCAGGCGTTCTTCACCAGACACCTCGGCTACACCGTCCAGCAGGCTGCTGACGGTTTCGCATCCCTGAAGCGGCCCGACGCGGTCGATGTCGTCCTGCTCGCCCGCGGCGTCCAGGTACTGCCGCCCGAGCAGCGCGACCGGCATGCCGACGGCCTGATCCTGGCCTTCACTCTCGACGAGGGCCTGGAAGAGCAGGAAAGGCGACTGCGTGACGCCGGAATAGAGATCACCATGCCCCTGCGTCAGGAGCCCTGGGGCGAACGCCTGTTCCAGGTTGCCGATCCCAACGGCGTGATCATCCAATTCGTCCAATGGTCCACTCCCGAGCACGGCTGACGCGTCGTGGCCGCTGCCCCCTCAGCGACAGGGAGTTCGATCCCAGAGGCGATCATCACGGCACCTTCCTGGAAGCCCTGTCGTGTGCCCGTCTTGGTGAGCCCCACCGGCGGAGGGCGACAGCCGCGCGGGTTGTGGTGAAGCCCCGTTCCGGGGCCCGGCATGTACGACCGCCTCACCTGTCCGACGACAGTTGGCCGGCCGAGAACTCCACGACCGAGGCCACGGACACGGCGACTCCGACGAAGATCGCGATGGCGACGATGTTCTTCGGGTCGGCGATCGTGAGGGCGGGCCGGCTCGGCCTGAGGTGCACATCGAGGTCCGGACCGGACTCCACGGCCACCGTGGCGCCGACCCGGGCCCGAAGACGTACTGCCAGCTGTGGCGGCGGGAGACGCCCAGCACGATCTGGGTGGCGTTGACGCCGCGGGCGAAGTCGAGCAGGGCGGCCGCTATGTCGTCGCCGATCACGTGGTGGATCGTTCCGCCCAGGTCCTCCACGAGGGTGCGCTGGACGGCCGGCCCCTTCGGTGAGGCCGACCGCCGGTCAGCCCGACCACGATCCGCTCACGGGAGCCCCAGATCCGGGAGACCCGGTGTTCGCTGCGGTACTCGTTCAGGTCCTCGTCGACCCGGTCGGCCACCCACAGCAGTGCCAGCTCGCGCAGGGCGGTCAGGTTGCCGGGCCGGAAGTAGTTGGACAGGGCCGCGTCGACCTTGTTTGGTTTGTAGACGTTCCCGTGCGCCATACGGCGGCGAAGGGCCTCGGGGGACATGTCGACCAGCTCTATCTGGTCGGCCCGTCGTACGACCTCGTCGGGGACGGTCTCGCGCTGCCGCACCCCGGTGATCGACTCGACCACGTCGCCCAGCGACTCCAGGTGCTGGATGTTGACGGTGGAGACGACGTCGATGCCGGCGGCGAGCAGTTCCTCCACGTCCTGCCACCGCTTGGCGTTGCGCCAGCCGGGGACGTTCGAGTGGGTGCCGCGCCGAGGTGGATGCGGAGCTTGCCGCGTGCCATGTCAGCCTTCGAAGCGATAGCCCATGCCGGGCTCGGTGATCAGATAGCGGGGGTGGGAGGGGTCCGTCTCCAGCTTCCTGCGCAACTGCGCCATGTACACCCGCAGGTAGTTGGACTTGTTGCTCTGCGAGACGCCCCACACCTCCTGGAGCAGCTGCCTCTGTGTGATCAGCCGGCCGGGATGGGTCACCAGTATCTCCAGCAGATGCCACTCGGTCGGGGTCAGCCGTACGTCCCGCCCGTCCCGTACCGCCTTCTTGGCCAGCAGGTCCAGGGTGAAGTGCTCCGTCTCGACCAGCGCCGCCGAGGGGACCAGCGGTGTGTCCTCGGTACGGCGGACAGCGGCCCGCAAGCGGGCCAGCAGCTCGTCCATGCTGAACGGCTTGGTGACGTAGTCGTCTGCGCCGGCGTCGAGTGCGGCCACCTTCTCGTCGGACGCCTGGCGGGCGGACAGGACCAGGATCGGCACGCGGCTCCAGCCCCGCAGGCCCTTGATGATGTCGACACCGTCCACGTCGGGCAGGCCGAGGTCCAGCAGCACCACATCGGGCTGACGGGCGGCGGCGAGCCGGAGCGCCGTGGCGCCGTCGGGGGCGGCGTCCACGCCGTAGTGCCGTGCCTGCAGGTTGATGACGAGGGCCCGTACGAGCTGCGGGTCGTCCTCCACCACGAGCACCCGGGTCATGGGTGTGTGCCTTTCCTCTCATACGTCGGGCCGAAGGGCGCCGGACGCGAGGCAACCGACGTCATGATCGCGGGAGTTGGCGCAACCGGGATGCCTCCCGGCCGCCAACTCCCGCGTGTATCGCGTAATCCCATCAGTGCTTCGCCACAAGGTCCTTGAGCGCGATGTTGAGCTCCAGGACGTTCACCCGGGGCTCGCCCATGAAGCCCAGGGTGCGGCCCTCGGTGTGGTCCTTGACCAGCTTCTCCACCTGTGCGAGCGGCAGGTTGTTCTCCGCGGCTACGCGGTGGACCTGGAGTTCGGCGTAGGCCGGGGAGATGTCCGGGTCCAGGCCGGAGCCGGAGGAGGTCACCGCGTCCGCGGGTACCTCCGACGGCTTGACCGCGTAGCCGGGAACGGAGTTGTCCTTGACGACGGCGGCCTTGGCGTCCTGCACCTGCTTGATCAGCACCTTGCTGTCGGCGGACAGGTTGGTGGCACCGGACAGGATCAGCTTGTACTGCGTGTTGACGCTGTTGGTGCCGAGGCCGTTCGCCGGGCGGCCCTGGAACCACCTCAGGTCCGCGTCCGGCGTCTGCCGGCCCTTCTTCAGCGGCAGGTTGTACGACTGCCCGATCAGGGACGAGCCGACGACCTTGCCGTCCGCCTCGATCTCGGAGCCGTTCGCCTTGTCGGAGAACAGCCCCTGGGCGATGCCGGTCACGACCAGCGGGTAGATGACGCCCGTCACCAGGGTCAGCACGAGGAGGGCCCTGAGGCCCGCACCGAGCAACCGGGCGGTGTTCGTTACGGAGTTGTTCATGGCGATCAGCACGCCTTTCAAAAATTACAGCCCGGGGATGAGGGAGATGAGCAGGTCGATGATCTTGATGCCGATGAAGGGGGCGATCAGGCCGCCGATGCCGTAGATCCCGAGGTTGCGGCGCAGCATCTTGTCGGCGCTCATCGGCCGGTAGCGCACGCCCTTCAGGGACAGCGGCACCAGCGCGATGATGATCAGGGCGTTGAAGACGACCGCGGACAGGATCGCGGAGTTGGGCGAGGACAGGTGCATGATGTTCAGCTTGTCCAGGCCCGGGTAGACCGCCGCGAACAGCGCCGGGATGATCGCGAAGTACTTCGCGACGTCGTTGGCGATGGAGAACGTCGTCAACGCACCCCGGGTGATGAGCAGTTGCTTGCCGATCTCGACGATCTCGATGAGCTTGGTCGGGTTGGAGTCGAGGTCGACCATGTTGCCGGCCTCCTTGGCGGCCGACGTACCCGTGTTCATCGCCACACCGACGTCCGCCTGGGCGAGGGCCGGGGCGTCGTTGGTGCCGTCACCGGTCATCGCGACCAGCTTGCCGCCGGCCTGCTCGCGCTTGATGAGGGCCATCTTGTCCTCGGGGGTGGCCTCGGCGAGGAAGTCGTCGACGCCCGCCTCCTCGGCGATCGCCTTGGCGGTCAGCGGGTTGTCACCCGTGATCATGACCGTCTTGATGCCCATGCGGCGCAGCTCCTCGAACCGCTCCCGCATGCCCTCCTTGACGACGTCCTTGAGGTGGATGACACCCAGGACCCGGGCGCCCTTGTCGTCGTGGACGGCGACCAGCAACGGCGTGCCGCCGGCCTCGGAGATGCGGTTGGCCATGCCGTCCGCGTCCTCGGCGACCGTGCCGCCCTGCTCCTCGACCCAGGCGATGACCGAGGCGGTGGCGCCCTTGCGGATCTTCCAGCCGTCGACGTCCACACCCGACATGCGGGTCTGGGCGGTGAACTCGATCCACTCGGCGCCGGCCAACTCGCCCTGGTGCCGCTCGCGCAGCCCGTACTTCTCCTTGGCCAGGACGACGATCGAGCGGCCCTCGGGCGTCTCGTCTGCCAGCGAGGACAGCTGGGCCGCGTCGGCGACCTCCGCCTCGGTGGTGCCCTTCACGGGCACGAACTCGGCGGCCTGCCGGTTGCCGAGGGTGATCGTGCCGGTCTTGTCCAGCAGCAGCGTGGAGACGTCACCGGCGGCCTCGACCGCACGCCCGGACATGGCCAGCACATTGCGCTGCACCAGACGGTCCATGCCCGCGATGCCGATCGCGGACAGCAGGGCGCCGATCGTGGTCGGGATCAGGCAGACCAGCAGCGCCACCAGCACGACCATCGTCAAGTGCGTACCCGCGTAGTCGGCGAACGGCGGCAGGGTGGCCACCGCCAGCAGGAAGACGACGGTCAGCGAGGCGAGCAGGATGTTCAGGGCGATCTCGTTGGGCGTCTTCTGGCGTGCGGCGCCCTCGACCAGGTTGATCATCCGGTCGATGAAGGTCTCACCGGGCTTCGTCGTGATCTTGATGACGATCCGGTCGGACAACACCTTCGTACCGCCCGTGACGGCCGAGCGGTCACCGCCGGACTCCCGGATGACCGGGGCGGACTCACCCGTGATCGCCGACTCGTCCACCGAGGCGACACCCTCGACGACGTCACCGTCACCCGGGATGACGTCACCGGCCTCGCAGACCACCAGGTCACCGATGGTCAACGCGGTACCGGGAACCTGCTCCTCCGAGCCGTCCTTCAGCAGCCGCCGGGCCACCGTGTCGGTCTTGGCCTTGCGCAGGGTGTCGGCCTGCGCCTTGCCCCGGCCCTCGGCAACGGCCTCCGCCAGGTTGGCGAAGATCACCGTCAGCCACAGCCAGACACTGATCGTCCAGCCGAACCAGTCACTCGCGTGCTGGAAGGAGAACACCGTGGTCAGGACCGAGCCGATCCACACCACGAACATCACGGGCGACTTGACCATCACCCGCGGGTCCAGCTTGCGGAACGCGTCCGGCAGCGACTTGACCAGCGCCTTGGGGTCGAACAGGCCCGCTCCGACACGGCCCTCGGCAGGCTTGTGCCCGGTGGGGACGTCGCTGTGCGGCGCCCGGGTGGGAGTGGCTGTGGACATGGAGTCCTCTGACTTCTCTGTCTTCTCTGTACGGGTGGTCATCACGCCAGCCCTTCGGCGAGCGGGCCCAGCGCGAGGGCCGGGAAGTACGTGAGACCGGTGATGATCAGGATCGCGCCCACCAGCAGACCGGTGAACAGCGGCTTCTCGGTACGCAGGGTGCCCGCGGTCACCGGCACCGGCGTCTGCTCGGCGAGCGAGCCCGCCAGCGCCAGCACGAACACCATCGGCAGGAAGCGGCCCAGCAGCATCGCGAGTCCGGTCATGGTGTTGAACCAGTCGGTGTTCGCGTTCAGACCGGCGAAGGCGGAGCCGTTGTTGTTCGACGCCGACGTGAAGGCGTACAGCACCTCGGAGAACCCGTGCGCGCCGGAGTTCAGCATCGAGTGCGGAGGCGTCGGCAGGGCCATGGAAGCCGCCGTGAACACCAGCACCAGAGCGGGGGTGATCAGGATGTAGCAGGCGGCGAGCTTCATCTCACGGCCGCCGATCTTCTTGCCCAGGTACTCGGGCGTACGGCCGACCATCAGACCGGCGATGAACACCGCGATCACGGCCATGATCAGCATGCCGTAGAGACCGGAGCCGGTGCCGCCGGGCGCGATCTCGCCCAGCATCATGCCGAGCATGGCGATACCGCCGCCCAGTCCGCTGAAGGAGGAGTGGAAGGAGTCCACCGCACCGGTCGAGGTGAGCGTGGTCGAGGTCGCGAAGATCGACGAGGAGCCGACGCCGAAGCGCGTCTCCTTGCCCTCCATCGCGCCGCCCGCCGCCTGGAGCGCGGCGCCGTGGTGGGCGAACTCGGTCCACATCATCAGGACGGTGAAGCCCAGCCAGATGGTGACCATCGTGGCGAGGATCGCGTACCCCTGCTTCACGTTGCCGACCATCACGCCGAAGGTGCGGGTCAGCGAGAACGGGATCACCAGGATCAGGAAGATCTCCAGGAGGTTGGTGAACGGGGTCGGGTTCTCGAAGGGGTGGGCGGAGTTGGCGTTGAAGATGCCGCCGCCGTTCGTGCCCAGCTCCTTGACGGCCTCCGTCGAGGCGACCGCACCGCCGTTCCACTGCTGCGAGCCACCCATGAACTGACCGACCTCGTGGATGCCGGAGAAGTTCTGGATCGCGCCACATGCCACGAGGATGATCGCCGCGATTGCGGCGCCCGGCACCAGGATGCGCAGCGTGCCGCGCACCAAGTCCGACCAGAAGTTGCCCAGTTCACCGGTACGCGAGCGCGCGAAACCGCGCACGAGCGCCACGGCGACGGCGATTCCGACGGCGGCGGAGACGAAGTTCTGCACGGCCAGACCGGCGGTCTGCACGACGTGACCCATGGTCTGCTCGCCGTAGTACGACTGCCAGTTGGTGTTGGTCACGAACGAGACAGCCGTGTTGAACGACTGCCCCGGGTTCACCGAGGAGAAGCCCATCGAACCGGGCAGCACGCCCTGGAGCCGCTGGAGCAGGTAGAGGAAGAGGACACCGGCGGCCGAGAAGGCGAGTACACCGCGCAGGTAGGCGGGCCAGGTCATCTCGGCGTCGGGGTCGGCACCGATGGCCCGGTAGATCCACTTCTCCACCCGCAGGTGCTTCTTCGAGGAGTAGACCTTGGCCATGTAGGTGCCAAGCGGGATGTAGGCGAGCGCCAGTGCGCCTATGAGGGCGAGCAGCTGGAGGACGCCTGCGACTTCCGGACTCATGTCTGCGCTCAGAACCTCTCCGGGAAGAGCAGGGCGAGGACGAGATAGCCCAGCAGGGCGACGGCCACGACCAGGCCGACGACGTTCTCGACGGTCACAGCTTCGTCACCCCCCGGGCGACGAGAGCCACCAGCGCGAAGCCCGCGAGCACGGTGACGACGAAGGCCAGATCGGCCATCGTGAACTCCTGAAGAGGTTCGGGGGTGGAACAGGACTGTTAGAGGAAACCGCCCCCCTGGCCGGATCTGGACACTCGTTGACGGCCCTCTTACGGCCTCGCCCACGGCATTGACGGGACTCTTACGGCCGCCGATCCCTACCGACCAGCAACAGAGCGTCTCTCCTCAGAGCAGCCGGAAGCGGAGCCGGCAGATCACCGCGTCCGTCTCCCGCGGCACGGCGTGCGCGACGAGCGATCCTTCGGCACCCGCCGCATCGCCGGCAGCCGAAACCCCTCCAAGGAGCCCTCCTGCCCACGCTCGACCACCACGACGCCGTCTTCGCTCTCGACCTCGGCGACGGGGAGAACCGCTTCCACCCCGACTGGATCCCTCGGTCCGCACAGCCCTCGACGAGGTGGAGGAGTCCGAAGGCCCCCGCGCCCTGGTGACCGCCGCGACCGGGAAGTTCTACTCCAACGGTCTCGACCTCGAATGGCTCGCCGCGCACAACGACGACGTTCTCCCTGACCCACGGCTTCCTCCTCATGCGCGACGACCGGGGCTTCCGGTGCCTGCCCGAGGCAGACACCAACATCCCCTTCACTCCCGGCATGTCCGCCCTCATCCAGTCCCGGCTGACCCCGCAGACGGCCCACCACGCCATGGTCTCCGCCCGCCGTTCGGGCGGCCAGGAAGCCGCCGCCGCCGGATCGTCGGCCAGGCCCTGGACGAGGGCGCCCTGCGCACCGCCGCCCTCGCACTCGCCCAGGCCCACGCGAGCACGGCCGGCGACACCCTCGGAATCATCAAGACGCGCATGTACGCCCACGTCCTCACCACGCTCCGCGACACGACCCACCCGCTGGGCTGACGCCATGCCGAGGCGGTCGCCGACCCGGGCGGGGCACGAAAACCGCACCCCCACCTCCCGGTCGGTGATCACCACCATGCGCATGCGCCGCGGCAAGACAGCCAACTCCGTGGCACCCCGAGTTCCGTCAGCGAGGGGCTGGCCCCCGCTCGTGAGGCTGACCGCACCGGTATGCGCAACCCGCGCGCCGACCCGCAGTTCCGCACGGGGGTCTCACCGCCGTCCGCTACTACGCGACCGCGCTGGTCACAGCCATCAACGAGTGGCTATGACCAGCACTCCCGTACTTCGCAGTGAGCCACCGCGACGCGGGCGGCGCGGAGATCGATGCGCCAGCGTCCGTCCGCCGTGATGCCGGTGTCGCACCGCCTGGCGCGGTCATAGCCCATCACAGGATCAGCCCGCCGTGCAGGTCGTCTGCGAGGCCGGCCGTGTCCGTGAGCCCGAAGGCCACGCGCTGGAGCAGGAATCCGTGCAGGAGCCCCATCACCACGCGGGCTGCGCGGTCCGGGTCCATGGCGGCGGGCGCCGTGCCCGCGGCCCGGCCGCGGCGCAGAGCGTCGGCGACAGTGGCGCGGACCCTTTCGAAGCCCTCCGCGGCCGGGCCGCGTACCTCGTCGTTGCGCAGCACCTCCGCCCACGTCTGCACGACGCAGCGCAGCAGTTCCTCCACGGCGACCTCGTGCCCCGCCGCGCCCTGCACCGTCTCGCCGCTGATGGTGCCGAGCGCGGCGGCCACCAGTTCCGCGACGGACGGGGCGTCCGCGCTCTCGGCCAGCCGCTCAACCGGTTCGAAGATCAGCCGGAACGCGTCGCCCGCGATAGCGAGGATGATCTCCTCCTTGCTGGTGAAGTAGCGGTAAGGGGCGCCGGCCGAGACGCCTGCCTCCGCGGCGATGTCCGGCATCGAGGTCTGGTGGAACCCGTCGCGGGCGAAGCAGCGACGGGCCGCGGCGACGATCTCGGCGCGCTTCGCCTCGCGGCGCTCGGCTGTGATGCGCGGCATGGTCGCCTCCTTCATCGTGAATGAACATTCATCTTGACAGCTCCACCGTTCCGGGAAGACCCTAAAAGTGAACGGTCATTTACGGAAGCGGGCCACTCCATGGACTCCCGGAGAGGAGATCCACTGATGAGCAAAGAGCTGAGCATCGGCGTCTACACCTACGAGCACACCGAGGCACTGTTCGACGGCCGGGTCACGGTCGAGGGGGTGGACGCGACGTTCGAGACGGCACCGCTCGTGTCGGACATCTTCCGCCGCGCCGTCGAGGGACACTACGACCTCGCCGAGTTCGGTCTCACCTACTTCCTGCGCACCTTCGACCTCGACGACACGCCGTTCCTGGCGCTGCCGATCCTGCCGAACCGCAACTTCCGCCACTCGGCGATCTACGTGAACACCGCCGGCGGGATCGTGAAGCCGCAGGACCTGGCCGGCAGGACCGTCGGCGAGTTCGCTCTCTACGGCCACGACGCCGGGATCTGGCCGAAGGGCATCCTGGCCGACGAGTACGGCGTGACCCCCGACCAGTGCCGCTGGGTGATCGGCGGCACCAACCACCCCATCCCCGCCTTCGACTGGGTCCCGCAGCCCGTCCCGGACGGCGTCGACGTGCGCCGCGCGGAGGACGGCCAGACCCTGGGCGCCATGCTCGAATCCGGCGAGATCGACGCACTGATCTCCGTCGACGTACCGCAGGCCGTGCTGGACGGCTCCCCGAAGGTCGCCCGCCTGTTCCCCGACCACGAGGCCGTGGAGCGCGACTACTACCGCCGCACCGGGATCTTCCCCCCGATGCACATCATCGCGATCCGCAGGGAACTGGCACACCGGCCGGGCCTCGCACGGGCCGTGTACGACGCCTTCACGCAAGCCAAGGCACTCGCCGAGCGCAAGTACCTCGACGACGCCACCAAGCAGCACATGAGCCTCATCACGCCGTGGTTCAGCACGCTGTTCGAGCAGAACCGTCGGCTGCTCGGCGACGGCTGGTGGCCCTACGGCGTCGCCGCGAACCGCAAGGCCATCGACACCTTCTTGCGCTACCACCACGAGCAGGGCCTGTCGAAGCGAATGCTGACGTGCGAGGACATCTTCGTGCCGGAACTCCTCGACACCTGAGTCGAGCGGCAACGGCGTTTCGGGCTCATCGATCCGAGAACGCGAGACTGGCCGTCGTCACGGCCACCTGCCGATTGGCTATGACCGGCACTTTCGCAACAGGCCCTGCGCGGTGCCCCGATGGCGGTGGGCTGACGGCCGAGGAACGGGCTCGGCGTGAGCAAGTCCGGCTCGCAGCCGCCGACCTGATCGAGGCCGGAGCCGGCGACCGGGAGGTGGCCCGACGGTTCAGGGTGACCAGGAGGTCGGCAGGCGCCTGGTGGTAGCCGTGGGTCAGCAGTGGGGCTGCGAGCAGCGGACCGAGGATCTGGCCGACGCTGTATCCAGCAGCCAACAAGGCTATGGCCCGCGGCACTTGGAGGTGCGCGCCGATCGACAGGGCGATCGTGCTGACGCCCATGAAGGTGGCGTCGAACAGCACGGCGGACACGAGCGCGGGCGTGGCACCGCCGAGCAGCGCCGGCAGGGCGATGCCGACGGCCTGGATGGTCAGCGAGGTGAGCAGCAGGGCGGGCCTGGACCAACGGCGGGCCAGCCCGGTCCCCAGCGCGCACGGAGGAAGGGCGGCGAGGCCGACCACGATCCAGGCCCCTGAGCCGAGCCGGCCCTTGACGCCCTGTACAGGCCGTGTCCGAGGCGGACGCGAGGACCGAACGGCCCCGCACTCAGCGCTGGTTCCTCGTGCTGCTCGGAGCGGGGCTGGCGACTGCACGGTCCTGGGTACCTTCTTGACGGCGTTCTGTGGCCGTCTGTGACGCCGGGCAGCGCGTGTACGCCTTGAAGTGCCGGTTAGGCTGCCGCTATGCACGGCAGGCATGGATGCCGGGAAGGGGTGCCAGAAGTATGGACGTCGAACTGCGGCACCTGCGGGCCTTCGCGTCCGTGGCCCGCCATCGCTCGTTCTCCCGTGCCGCGGAGGAATTGCTGATCACGCAGCCGGCACTGAGCCGTACCATCGCGCAACTGGAGGGCAGGCTGAGCGTCCGCCTGCTCGACCGGTCCTCACGGCATGTCGAACTGACCGACACCGGCGCGGAGTTCCTCGTGCACGTCGAACGGGTTCTCGCGACACTCGATCAGGCACTCGCCGCCGTGAGCCACCGTGTCACCCTGCGGCTCGGCTTCAGTTGGCTGCTCCCCGACCCCTGGGCCCAGCGGACGGTCAGCCGCTTCGAGAAGACCACAGGAGCGACGGTCGCCCTGACCCGGACCGACGACCCCCTCCAGGCGCTGCGCCGGCGCACGCTCGACGTCGCAGTGATACGCGGCGATTTCGACGCACCACGAGAAGCGCGCACGGTGCACCTGTTCGACGAGCCGCGCATCGCCGTATGCTCCGAACACTCCGATCTGACCCGTTTCGACCACCTGGACTGGAAGGACGTCCAGCACTGGACCCTGGTCGTCAACACGGTCAGCGGCACGACCGGCCCCTGGTCATGGCCGGCGGGCGAGCGCCCGACCCAGATCATCGAAACGGCCAACTACGACGAATGGCTGGAGACGGTGGCCGCCAACCGCGGCATCGGCATCGTCCCCGAGGTCGCTCAGCGCCGTACCCAGCACCCCGCCGTGCGCTTCGTCCCCCTGACCAACGCACCGCCGAGTCCGGTGCGCCTCGTCCACTTCCCCGACGCTCAGCGGACGCTGATCCGCCAGTTCCTGGACGCCGCCGCACCGGCTGCCGTCCCGGACTGATCGCACGGGCCGCTGCGAGCAGGATCCATGTGCCGTGATCGACCCACCCTTCGCCGGGTGGTCGTGTCTCCGCCTTTCTTGTCAGGGCCTGCGGCTACGGAAGCATGCGCGGACGCGCGCTGTCGGTCTCCCCCCGTTATGTTTTCCGCGGTCCTGTAAGAGGACCGCTGGCCTCCGGGCCCGGCATGACTGTTCCCCCCTGTCGAACGGATGACCCGGGGG
>NZ_JBEOYR010000036.1:0-88442 GCF_040297165.1 Streptomyces sp. NPDC001851
GGGGGGGGGGGGGGGGGGGCCGCCGGGGGGGGGGGGGGCGGGGTGGGGCGCGCGGTCCAGGTCGGCGGCGAGCAGTTCGAAGTCGTCGGCGTCCTCGGGCGGGCGGCGGCGCGACGGGCGCTGCGGCGGGGTCTCGCCCTGGCGCAGCGCGTCGACCAGGGCGTGCAGGTCGGCCTCGCCGTGCGCGGCGGTACGGCGCAGGGCGGCGACGCGGTCGGAGACCGAGCGGGCGGCACGGTCGGCGGCCACGGCGGCGATGAGGACGGCGGCGACGGTCACGGTGACCGCTCCGGCGAGCACGGCCCACAGCATGGGCCCGGTGCGGGCGCCGGAGGACCGGATGCTGAACAGAACGGCGGCGGCGGCGCTGAGGGCGACCGCGACGGGCGGCAGCACGGCGAGCCGCATGAGCTGGGGCCGTATGTGCGTCTCGGGCAGTGCGGGAGTGGGTCGGGCGACCGGTCGCCCGTGCCGTCCGCCCTCCCGGCGGTCGGCACGGCCGGCCGGTGCTCGGAGGTGAGACATCTGGATCCTCGTACTTGTCCGTCGGGCTGCCATGCGGCCACTGACAGTAGTCGCCTCCCCCTCATGTGCGGGGGGCAGTTGACAAAGTCCCGCAGGATTGGTCCCGCTCTGGTATGAGTCCTCGCACAAGAGCCCGATACCCCAGCGACGCAAGGGAATTGAAGTGGAAGGAGATCGGTACGACTCGCACACGACCGGTCATGGCGACGCGAGGGGAATCCGTCGGCCGACCCGGCAATTCACTACGGAGAGTATCCACTTTGGCCAACGGTGGCCGTCTCGATCAGGTAGTCGACGACGCCGGTGTGACCGCCCAGGTGCGTTTCGCTCGTGACGAGCCGGTCGAGGAGATCCTCGAAGCGGGTGGCGGGATTCGAAGTAGGGGGCGGCCATGGCCAGGAGAGTGGGGAGCAGGTCCGTGAGGGCGGTGTGCGGATGGGTGGACCTCGACCTGATAGACGTCTGTCGTTCGCGGTCACGCAGGTGGAGAGCGCCACAGCGCCGAAGGTGCGTCCGTGCGGGACAAGCGCTGGTTGGGGGCTTCGTCACGACTCACCGTTGTCCAGCGCCTCGTTGTCAGCCGATGGCGGTGAGGGCGAGGGCGGTCAGGAT
This sequence comes from Streptomyces sp. NPDC001851, assembly GCF_040297165.1. Lineage (NCBI taxonomy): Bacteria > Bacillati > Actinomycetota > Actinomycetes > Kitasatosporales > Streptomycetaceae > Streptomyces > Streptomyces sp. NPDC001851. The sequence continues at coordinate 1,138 of NZ_JBEOYR010000036.1, forward strand.
GAGGCCGCAGGCGGCCACTGTCAGGGCGGTCCGGACGATATATGTTCCGCGCACACGCGGTTGTGGGGCTGGGCCGAAGGAGCAGCAGGGCTTTCTCGGGTGCCGGCCGGCCAGGTCCAGCCAGTAGGCGCCCAGGAGGCGGGTGGAGCTCGTTTCGTCATCCACGTGCTGGCCAACGGCGGCGCGGTGGACGGGTTGCGGTGGTGGGTCCCGTCGGCACCGGACCGTGATCTCGCATAGCTGCCGGGCATCTGCCAACACCCCGTCCGCCGACGGGTACGGCGCCAGGCGTGCGCGCTGCCGCCGCAGGTCTCCGGCAGGCTGGAAGGGCCGGCCTGGAACAGGGAACACTCGCGCTCCGTGCTCTCCGGCTCCTTCCCCCGGCCGGGTAGCCCGGGGGTGCGATGGCCCCGGGCTACCCGACCCTCCTGTGCAGCGGGAGCGTTGCGCTACCTGGCGCCGTGGATGGCCTGGGGATCTGTGGCCGGGAGGGCGGGACCGGCTGTCATGGCGGCGGGGGGCGGCGTCACGTAGACCGGGGTGGGGTCGGGTTCGGGTGCGCACGTCTTGGCGATGACGCCTTTGCCCGCGGGGAGGCTGCCGTCTCGCAGGTAGGCGGTGAAGGTGTCGTCCAGGCAGGCGTTGCCGTGGAAGAGGATCTCGTGGAAGCTGCCGCCGTTCTGGACGACCAGTTTGGATCCGGGCAGTGCCTTGTGCATGGCGAGGCCGCCCTGGTAGGGGGTGGCGGCGTCCTCTGTGGCCTGGAAGAGCAGCACGGGCGGCAGGCCCTTGCCGGTGATCTTCAGCCGGCCGGCCGGGTTGCCCTGGTAGGGCCAGAACATGCAGGCGGCGTTGTACCACATGTTGTTGTAGGTGTAGAAGGGCGCGACGGCGTTGACCTTGGCCTGGTCCCTCTTCCAGAACTCCCAGTCGCGCGGCCAGTTGTTCTCGGTGCACTGGACCGCGTTGTAGGCCGGAAAGGTGCCGTCGTCGGCACCCGGGGCGGCATAGCGGTTGTAGGCGCTCTGCAGCGGGCGGGTGTCGTTCTTGGTGAGGTAGGCCGACAGTACGGTTGCCATCTGCGGCCAGCGCAGGAAGTTGTATCCGCCACCGTAGAAGGTGTCCTCGAACTCCGCGGGGCCGATCTTGCCGGGGGCCGGGGCGGCGGCTACCGGGCTGGTCCGCAGCGCGGCTTCGACCTGGTAGTACTTCTGCTCCACGGTGGCAGCGTCCGTGCCCAGGTGGTAGACCGAGTCGGCCTTGGCGGTCCATGCAGCGAACGCGTCGAACCGGCGCTGGTGTTCCTTGTCCTGCAGGATGTTGTGGTCGTACCAGCTGATGGTGGGGCCGACGATGCTGTCGAGCACCATCCGGCGCACGTGCGCAGGGAAGAGCTGGCCGTACGTCGAGCCCAGCGAGGTGCCCCACGAGCCGCCGTAGAAATTGATCTTCTGGACGCCGAGCGCCCGCCGGATGCTGTCCATGTCGCGCGCGTTGTCGACGGTGGTCATGTGCGGCAGGAACCAGCTCCAGTTCGCGGCGCAGTCGGCGGCATACCCGGCCGACTTCTCCAGCCATGCCTGCGACGTGCCCTGGCTGACCTGGTAGTCGGGCCGCTCGGCGTCGAAGTAGTGCGCGTCGCAGGTGACGTGGGGTTCGCTGGCGTTGGTGCCGCGGGGGTCGAAGCCGATCCAGTCGTAGGCCGAGGCGACGTCCTGGGGAACCTTTCCGGAGATGTAGGCGGGCATCCACAGACCGGAGTCGCCGGGGCCGCCGGGATTCAGCAGGATGGGCCCCTGCCGTCTGCTCCTGGGCGCGGTGGCCGGGAGCCGGTTCACCTTGATCTTGATCTTGGCGCCGTTCGGGTGCGTGTAGTCCAGCGGCACTTCGAGCATGGCGCACTGCAGTGCGGGAGTGGTCGCGTCGTGACAGGAGGTCCAGGCGAGCTTGCCTTGACCGGTGTCCTGGGGCGCCGGCGAGGAGGCGGCGGAGACAGGTGTGATGCCCGCGCAGACTCCGCCGATGGCGGCGACGGCCGAGAGCAGGACTCTAGCTTTTGTCATGGAGGCATCATGTGCCATGTGCAATATCACATACCACCCTTGGAGTGGGCGTTACTCAACTGTGACTCGCCAGCCCGGCGGTCGCGGCGCCGCGGTGGCGGCATGGCGGGAGCTGGTCGTCCGGACGGGACGCCTGGCCTGGCAGACCGCGTGCGTGGCGATGGGCCGTGTGCCTGGGGAGGAGTATTCGGCCGTCAGTGTGCCGCCGGGGAGACGTCACCCATGCACAACTCGGCGTTATGGCTGGTGTGTCGAGGAGTTCCGGTGGACGGCCGCCGCCCATGGGTCACCGGCCTCTTCCGCACGCCACCCGGACCGGGCGGACGGCCCGCGAGGCCGAGCGCGGTCCAGTGGGCGACGCCTGTCCCGCGGCAATCCCAGCCGCACATAACCGAATTGAGGCTGTGCGAGCCGTGGACTGATCCTCTACGCTCACCGGCGTCTCGTGGTGGCGGGAGCACCGCGCGACACACACGCGCTCTGATGCCCAGGAGGCATGTGCTGCTCCCCCGCGCCAGCCTGCTCGTGGCCGCCATGGCGGCGGCGGTTCTCACCGGCGGCACACCCGGCGTTGCCGTCCCGTGACCGGCAGGGCCTCCGCGCTCGCCACCGACGCCCCTCTCGATGCCGCCGAGTTCGGCGCCACCTGCGCGTACGGCGTCCACGGTCCGGTCTCCCGTCGCTTCTCCGTGGCCCGCGCCGGGCATCCACCACCGGTGATCGTCGCCCCGGACGGCACAGCCGAGCACCTGTCGCGGACGCGGCATCGACCACGGACTGGAGCGGCTGCGCTCCGCATGAGCAGCGACCGCGTCCGCGTCCGGGACATCCCCCTGACTGGCGAGCGAGCTGGTCACCCATGCGATCCGCTACGCACACCCACCCATCCGGCTCAGGCCGATCCGCGACCGGACGCTCGGCGGACTACCCGACCGGCTCCATGTCTCCTGCTCCCTTGGCCCACAGGGAACGCACATGCCCGAGGTGGCGGCCCATGCACTTCTCGGCGCCCTTCGCGTCGCCCGCCACCATCAGGTCGAGGAGTTCGATGTGCTCCTCGGCCGACGGGATCAGCTGGCCGCGCTCGTCCAGGGCGGTCAACCCGTACAGGCGCGACCGTTTGCGCAGGTCGCCGACCGTCTCGACGAGCCGGTCGTTGCCGCCGAGCGCGAGCAGGGAGAGATGGAACCGGCGGTCGGCCTCCAGATAGCCGATGAGGTCGTGCTCCCGCGCGGCGCGCACGATCTCCTCGGCGACCGGGCGCAGCGCCTCCAGGTCCGCACGGGTGGCGCTGCCGGTGATCCGGCCGACCATGGGAACCTCGATCAGCCTGCGGATCTCGGTGTACTGGTCGAGGTCGCGTTCGTTGACCTCGGTGACGCGGAAGCCCTTGTTGCGGACGGGCTCGACGAGGCCCTCCCGGGCCAGGTCGAGCATCGCCTCGCGCACCGGTGTCGCGGAGATACCGAAGTCCTCCGCGAGACCGGGCGCCGAGTAGACCTCGCCAGGGCGCAGTTCGCCGGAGATCAGCGCGGCGCGCAGGGCGTGGGCGACCTGGTCGCGCAGCCGCTCCCTGGTGGTGATGAGGTTGCGCTGCTTGAGGTGGCCCATGGTGGGGTGTTTCCCTTCGTGCCCTGCTGTCCTCGTGGCCGAGCGGATCACCAGCGTACAATGTCACGTTGTCACCGCGGGTGCCGGTGCGGCTCAGGTGCCGGCGGGTGCCAGTGTGTAGGTGCGGCCCGAGGTGTAGAACGCCAGGGCGGCGCGTCCCTGCTCACGCGGGCCGTGGCTGGAGGCCTTGGCTCCGCCGAAGGGCAGGTGGAAGTCCACGCCGGTGGAGGGGGCGTTGACGCGGATCATGCCGGTGTCGAGGTGATCGAGCCCGTGCAGTGCCGCGTCGAGCGAGGCGGTGTGCACCGAGGTGACCAGGCCGTACGGGACGGAGTTGGTGATCCGGACCGCGTGCCCCAGGTCGTCGGCGGGCAGCAGCGCGGCCAGCGGTCCGAAGACCTCATCGCGCAGCAGCCGGCAGCCGGGCGGCACCTTCTCGACCAGTGCGGGTGCCGCGTACCAGCCGTCCGTCCCGTCGGGGACGGCGGCGGCCGCGATGACCGGCAGACCCTCCCGCGCCCGGATGACCCGGTCGCGTGCCTTCTCGTCGATGACCGGTCCGCACACCGTGGCCGGGTCGGCCGGGTCGCCCACCGGGAGTGCTCGCAACGCCTCGGCGAGGGCCTCGCGCAGCGGGTCGTGGGCGGCGCCGACCGCGATCACCCGGCTGGTGGCGGTGCACTTCTGCCCGGCGTATCCGGCGATCGCGGCGGCGATGTGCGCGGCGGCCCCGGGGATGTGCGCGTCGGGCAGGACGATGGCCGCGTTCAGCCCGCCCATCTCGGCCTGCACGGGGACACCCCGCGCGGTGGCGGTGCGGGCGACCGCCTGGCCGACGGCGGTGGAGCCGGTGAAGGAGACCACGTCGGCGGCGGAGATCAGGGCGTTGCCCTCGGTGGGTCCGCCGGGCAGCACGGTGAAGACCCCGGCGGGTACGGCCCGCTGGACGATCTCGGCCAGTCGCTGGGCGCACGCGGTGGCCTCCGGTGCCGGCTTCAGGACCACGGTGTTGCCCGTCGCCAGCGCCGGGGCCGCCTTCCAGCTGGGGATCGCGAAGGGGAAGTTCCACGGAGTGATCAGGGCCGCGACTCCGTGCGGGCGGCGTCGGGTCAGCAGGAGCCCCACACCGTCGGCCGCCTCGTGAACGGCACCCGTGGACTCGAAGGGGGCCTGGGCGTAGTACCGCCAGATGGCGGCGGTGCGGGCCACTTCGGCCCGAGCCTCGGTGACCGGCTTGCCGACCTCGCGCACGGCGAGGGCGGCCAGTTCGTCCGCCGCGGAGTCGATGGCGGCGGCGACGGCACCGAGCGCGGCCGCGCGTGCGCTCGCGCCGCTCAGAAACCAGCCGGGCTGGGCGGCGCGGGCCCGCTCCACGACGCCGGCGGCGGTGAACGCCCCCGGGGCGGCGACCTGCACCAGGATGTCGGAGGGGTCGGCCGGGTTGCGTGAGACCACTGGGGCCAGAGCGGTGGTCACAGGAGGAATCCTCCGGGGAAGGGGTCGTCCGGGTCGAGGAAGTACTGGGCGGTGCCGGTGATCCAGGCACGTCCGGTGATGCTGGGAATGACGGCGGGGATCCCGCCGACCTCGGTCTCCGCCAGGAGCCGGCCGGTGAACTCGGTGCCGATGAAGGACTCGTTGACGAAGTCCTGGTGCAGCGGCAGAGCACCACGGGCGTGGAGCTGGGCCATCCGTGCGGATGTGCCGGTGCCGCACGGGGAGCGGTCGAACCAGCCCGGGTGGATGGCCATGGCGTGGCGGGAGCGCTGTGCGTCGGAGCCGGGCGCGGCGAGGTAGACGTGCTTGAGCCCGGCGATCTCCGGCTGCACCGGATGGACGGGGCGGTCCGGGGAGGCGTTGATCGCGTCCATGACGGCGAGTCCCGCCGCCAGCAGGTCGTCCTTGCGGGACCGGTCGAACGGCAGCCCCAGCGCGTCGAGTTCGACGAAGGCGTAGAAGTTCCCGCCGAAGGCGAGGTCGTACGTCACCGTCCCGTGGCCGGGTACGTCCACCTTGCGGTCGAGGCCGACGCTGAAGGCGGGGACGTTGGTGAGCGTGACCGCTTTCGCCGCCCCGTCCTCGACGTGTACGTCGACGGAGACGAGCCCCGCCGGGGTGTCGAGGCGGACGGTGGTGACCGGTTCGGTGACGGTGACCATGCCGGTCTCGACGAGCACGGTGGCCACGCCGATGGTGCCGTGCCCGCACATGGGGAGCAGGCCGGACACCTCGATGTACAGCACGCCGACATCGGCGTCCGGGCGGGTCGGCGGCTGGAGGATCGCGCCGCTCATGGCGGCGTGGCCGCGCGGCTCGTACATCAGGAGCGTGCGCAGGTGGTCCAGGTGCTCGATGAAGTGGAGCCTGCGCTCGGCCATGGTGGCGCCGGGGATCACCCCGACACCTCCGGTGATCACGCGCGTGGGCATGCCCTCGGTGTGCGAGTCGACGGCGTGGAAGACATGGCGAGTACGCACGAACGTCCTTTCACGGTGGGGTGACGGGCCGGTTCAGTGGTGTCCCTGGGCGATGGCCTTCTCGGTGGCGGCGCGCACGCCGGCCTCGATCTCGGCGGTGAGCGGGGAGCGGGGCGGGCGGGTGGGGCCGCCGATGCGGCCGGCGATGTCCATGGAGAGCTTGATCGACTGCACGAACTCGGTCCTGGAGTCCCAGCGCAGCAGCGGGTGCAGCGACCGGTAGAGGGGCAGCGCCGTCTCCAGGTCTCCGGCGGTGGCGGCGTGGTAGAGCTGGGCGCAGGTGGCGGGGAAGGCGTTCGGGTACCCCGCGATCCAGCCGACGGCGCCGGCGATCGCGAGCTCCAGCAGGACGTCGTCCGCACCGATCAGCAGGTCGAGCCCGGGGGCCAGTTCGGCGATCTCGTACGCCCTGCGCACATCGCCGGTGAACTCCTTGACCGCGACCACACTTCCGTCGGCGTGGAGGCGGGCGAGCAGAGCCGGGTGCAGGTCCACCTTCGTGTCGACCGGGTTGTTGTACGCGACGACCGGCACGCCCACCCGGGCGACCTCGGCGTAGTGGGCGCGTACGGCCTGCTCGTCGGCGCGGTAGGCGTTCGGCGGCAGCAGCAGCACGGAACCGCAGCCCGACTCGGCCGCCTGCTCGGTCCACAGCCGGGCCTCGGCGCTGCCGTAGGCGGCGACCCCGGGCATCACCCGGGCACCGTCGCCCGCGGCTTCGACGGCGGTCCGCACGACGCGGGCGCGCTCCTCGGCGGTGAGGGTCTGGTACTCGCCGAGCGAGCCGTTGGGGACCACTCCGTCGCACCCGTTGTCGATCAGCCAGCGGACGTGCTCGGCGTAGGCGTCGTAGTCGACCGAGAGGTCCGCGCGCAGCGGGAGCGCGGTGGCGACCATGATGCCGCGCCAGGGACGGTCGGGGTTCCACGAGGTGGAGGTCATTGTCGCGTCGACCTTTCTATAGTGTGTGACATTTTACAGTCGGATGCACAACGGCGTCCATGGAGAGGAGCCCGCGCGGTCAGTCACCCGCCTCGCTCTCGCCCGGCTCGTCGAGCGAGGCGAGCGCTCCCAGGGGTACAGGCACCGCGAGGGGGCGGCGCTCGGCGGACCGCGGTACTCCCCCGTCCCCGCCTGCCGCGAGACAGGCCACGGCCGCCCCGCAGACCCGGCCCTGGCACCAGCCCATACCCGCGCGCGTGAGGAGCTTGACCGTACGGGCGTCGCGAGCGCCGAAGTCGGTGACGGCCTCCTGGATGCGGCCGGCGGTCACCTCCTCGCAGCGGCATACGTCCGTGTCGCCCGTGAGCCAGTCGGTCCAGCCGGGGGCGGGGGCGTGCGCGGCGGCCATGGCGTCGGCGAATGCTCGCATCCGGTCGCGGCGGCGGCGCAGCTCCCGGGCCCGGCGGGCGTCGGTGAGGAGCGGTGTCCCGCGCAGCCGGGCGGCCACCGCGAGACCCGCCAACTCGCCCTCGGCGCGCGCGAGTTGTGCGCCGCCGATGCCGCCGGTCTCGCCGGCCGCCCAGATGCCGGGGACGGAGGTCTGCTGCAGGTCGTCCAGAACGAGGGCGCAGCTCGCGTCGGGTGTTTCCCGGGTTGCGCAGCCCAGCGAGGTCGCCAGTTCGATCTGCGGGACCAGCCCGTGTCCCACGGCGAGCGCGTCGCACGCGATCCGCCGGCTCGTGCCCGATACCGGCCGCCACCGCGAGTCGACGCGGGAGACGGTCACGGCCTCCACGCGGTCGGTGCCGTGCACCCGCGTGACCGCACTGCGGGTACGCAGCCGTACCCGGTGCCGCAGCAGGGCCGTGCCGTGGACCGCGGCCTCGGCGAGCTTGCTCGGGTTGCCGACCAGGGCACGCGGATGACGGACGTACCCGAGGTAGCCGGACGCCTCGACGACGGCGGGGACGCGCGCGCCGGCCGCGGCGAGCGAAGAGGCGACGGCGAGCAGCAGCGGCCCGCTGCCCGCGACGACGATCCGCCTGCCGGGCAGCGCGAGCCCGGACTTGAGCATCGCCTGGGCTCCCCCGGCGCCCACCACTCCGGGCACCGTCCAGCCCGGAAACGGCAGCTGCCGCTCGTAGGCGCCGGTCGCCAGCAGGATCGCGCGGGCCCGCACCCGGACCGGGCACCTCCCGTCGCCGTCGGCACCGGTGAGGGCGTGCACGGCCCACACTCCGTCGCCCTCGCTCACCACGGTCCAGACGTGATGACCGAGGAGGCTTTCGGCGTCGCTTGCCTCCAGGCGCCGGCGCAGGTCCGCGAAGGCGGCCCAGTCGTGGTGGAGCGCCTGCGGCCGTTCGGCTCGCAGGGCCGGGGCGGGGTGCCGGTAGAACTGGCCGCCGATCTGCGCCGAGGCATCCAGCACGGCGACGGACAAGCCCCGTTCCGCCGCGGTGACGGCACCGGCGAGCCCGGCGCAGCCCGCGCCGATCACCGCCAGGTCGTACGGTTCAGACGCCGAGCTCGGCATGGCCGTCTCCCTCCTGGGTGATGATCGCGTCGCCGGGGCGTGCGGGAAGCAGGCAGGCCCTCCGGTTGGGCTCGCCGTTGACGGTGGCCAGGCAGTCGTAACACTGCCCGATGCCGCAGAACGCTCCGCGTGGGCGACCGCCGCCCCGTGTGGTGCGCCAGGCGACGATGCCCGCTCCCCACAGGGCCGCGGCGACGGACTGCCCGGGCAGCGCGGTGACGGTACGACCGTCGACGGTGATCTCGAACGACGGACCGGGCTGCGCCCCGACCAGTTCACCAGGGGTACGGGCCACTGCGGCCTCCTCTCTGAGGACGACGACGTTCAGGCGGCGGACAGGAAGCGGTCGGGCCGGAACGGGCGGACGTCCACGGGGAGTTCACCGCCGGCGAGCAGCCGGGCGATGAGCAGGCCCGTGGCCGGAGCCAGCCCGATGCCCGCGCCTTCGTGACCGCAGGCGTGCAGCAGTCCGGGCACGCGGGGATCGGCGCCGATCGCCGGCAGGTGATCGGGAAGATAGGGGCGGAAGCCGGCGTAGGTCCGCATGGCCCGCACCCCGGCCAGTACCGGGAACAGTGCGGTGGCGCCCGCGGCGAGGCGGCGCAGGACCTCGGTCGACAGCGTGCGGTCGAAGCCCACCCGCTCACGGCTCGCGCCGATCAGCACCGGGCCCGCCGGGGTGCCCTCCACCACGGCCGAGGTCTGCAGCGCGGCCGATCCGCTCGCCACGTCGGCGACGTAGTCCGCGGCGTACACCTTGTGCCGCACCACCCGCGGCAGCGGTTCGGTGACGAGGACGAAGCCGCGGCGCGGCAGGACGGGCAGCTCCACACCCGCGTGCCGGGCCAGCTCGCCGCCCCAGACTCCGGCCGCGTTCACCACGTACGGGGCGTGCAGGTCTCCGCTCGCCGCCCGCACACCGGTCACCTCGCCCTTCGCGTCCGTAAGGATCTCCGTGACATCCTCACCGAGGCGGAGCCGCGCGCCGGAGGCGCGCAGCAGGTGGGCGGCGGCGAGGGCGGGCTGGACCTGGGCGTCCTGCGGGTAGTGGAAGCCGCCCGCCAGTCCGGGCGCCAGGTGCGGCTCGAAGTCGGTGAGCCGGTCGGCCGGGACCTCCTCCGCCTCGACGCCCGCCTTCTCCTGCCCGGCCGCGAAGTCCCGCAGCGCCTCCATCCCCGCCGCACCGGAGGCGACGACCAGGCCGCCCTTGGCCTCGTACTCGGCCTCCCGCGGGAGCGGGTCGGCCAACTCCCGCCACAACCGCGTCGAGAGCAAGGCGAGTTCGAGCTCGGGACCGGGCTCCTTGTCGGAGACCAGGAGGTTGCCCTCGCCCGCGCCGGTGGTCCCGCCCGCGACGGGGCCGCGGTCCAGCACGGTGACCGAAAGACCGGCGCGGGTGGCGTAGTAGGCGCAGGCCGCGCCGACGACTCCCGCTCCGACGACGATCACGTCCGAGGAGTTTCTCTTGAGCACGGCTGTAATATTTCACATTGCACCGAGCGTTGCCAAGGGTGGCTCCCGACCGATCGCCGAACCCGCACGGTGGTGCGAACGCCACCCCGGCGCGCTGCGGCTGCCGGAGTGGGCCGCGTACCCGTGGGGCTACTGCTTGGTGATCGAGATGTCGTCATGCAGGGCGCCGCTGCTCTTGACGTCGATCCGGACACCGGTGCCGGGATCGGTGAAGGACTGCCCGGGCCGGAACGCGGCCATGTCCAGTGATGCGCAGCCCGTGGGAGCGGTGGCACCGGGGTTTCCGTTGACCACCTGGACCGGACCGTTGCCGGTCTGGGTGGACGAATCCACCTTGTAGATGAGTACGCCGCTCGAACAGGCCGTGGCGTCGGCGCCGACCGCCTTGCGGGATTCGGCGACGTAGGCGGTGGTCTCGCCGGTCCGTATCACGGCGATCTTGGTACCGCCCGGGCTTTCGACGGCCTTCAGGCGCACGGTGCGGCTGCCGGCCTGGTTGAGGCAGGCGACCTGGTCGTCGTCGATCCAGCCGAACTTCCAGCGCTCCCAGCCCACATGCTGCGGCGAGGGTCCGGCGATGTCGCCCATCAGGTCCCAGCCGCGCACGTACTGGTGGGTGTCGCCCGTGAAGGAGTACAGGTCGGGCAGCCCGAAGGTGTGGCTGGTCTCGTGGTCGGCGACCTTGAAGCCCCAGTGCCACATGTCCTGGCCGAATGTCACCGCCCACTTGATGCGCTTGCCGTCGACGTCGATGCCGGGGGTGGCGGGGTCGTACAGGTAGGTCGGGGAGAAGCTGATCGCCGTGGCGGCCTTGTTGGCGACGATGTAGAGCATGTCGTACGCGGAGAAGTCGGCATACGGTTCAGCGGCCTTGACGGCCTGGCTCACGTACAGCTCGTGCTGTGCGAAGGTGATGCCCCGCTGGAAGCCGTAGGTGGTGGAGTCCTGCGGCATCCGCACCCAGCGCTTCAACGGGGTGATGCCGAGCTTGAGCCGGCCGTAGGAGTCCTCGCGCATCCAGTCGGGCGCTCCGGCGAGTTCCTTGTAGTAGGCGGTGGTGGAGTCCGTGGCCTGGGCGTCGGGGAAGTCGACGAACAGCATCAGCACGCGCTTGGTGCCGAGGGGCTGCTGGAACTGGGTGTAGTCGGTGTTGTGCCCCTCATCGGTCCAGCCCGTCCCGCCGGCCAGGGCGCAGTCGGAGGCCGGGGTGCCGCCGGCGGCCGGGAGGTGCGAGGCGGCAGCCGCGGGGGTGGCTCCCACCAGGGGGATGAGCACGCTGAGCGCGACGCCGAGCGGCCGGACCCTGTGTCTGGTCGTGGACATGTGTCTCCTTGCCTTCCTCTCGGGGCGGCGACCGGACGTCAGGACCGTCCGGCCGCCATGTCCATCAGGCGGGCCAGGACGCGGTCACCCGAGGCGGTGACACCGTCGTGCTCCCACTCGTTGGTGACCCAGGCGCGCAGCCCGCCGACCGAGCGCGCGGTCCGCAACGACAGGTCCGCGTCCACGTACATGTCGTCGTGGTAGATCACTGCGGCCACCGGGACGCGGTTGGCAGCCAGCCTCGGCGGGTCGTAGAGCGGGGGCCAGTCGGACCGCTCGGCGAGCAACTCGACCGCCTCCGCGAAAGGGCGCAGTCCCGCGATCTCCGCGAACATCCAGGGATAGAACATCTCACCGGTGAACAGCAGCGGATCGGCGTCCTCGTCGAACTCCGGGAAGGCGGCCATGACGCGGGCGGCTGCCCAGCCGGTGGGGGTCTTCCCCTGCCCGAAGACGGATTCCTGCAAGACGGCGAAGAGCGGGTTGTCGGCGAAGGCCGTCAGATTCATCACCTGGTACAGGAAGGTCGGCGAGAGCTCGCCGTCAGGGGCGGTGGCCTCGTCCAGCAACCAGTGCAGGCGTTCGGAGCCGTCGCCCATCCCCAGCATCAGGCCCAGTGTGCGGAACCGGCGCACGGTGAGCCGGTCGCCGTCGGGCAGGCGGACGGTGTGCCGGTCGAGCAGGTCGGCGATCTGCCGGACCAGCCGGCGGTCGCCGGGGTAGCGGTCGTAGTGGGCGGCCACTTTGCCGCCGACCCGCGGATAGGTCGCGGTGTACACGGCGTCGGCGGTGGCGTCCAGTCCGGGCAGACCGCCGGTGACGTAGCAGGCACGCAGCCCTTCGGGAGCCCGGGAGAGATACGTCAGGGTGATGAAGCCGCCGTAGCTCTGGCCGAGCGTCTCCCACGGCTCGTCACCACACAGCTGATGCCGTATCAGTTCCGCGTCCGCGGTGATCGAGTCGGCGCGGAAGAAGGAGAGATGGCCGGCCAGCTCCCGGGCGGAGGAGAACCGCTCGGCCGACCGGGCCGTGACCGGACTGCTGCGGCCGGTGCCGCGCTGGTCCAGGAGCAGCACCCGGTGGGTTTTCAGGGCACGGGCCAGCCAGCCGGAGGTGGCGTTCGACGGCCGCGGCGACTTGCCTCCCGGGCCACCCTGAAGATAGAGCAGCCAGGGCAGCTTCCGCCCGGCCAGAGCCGGGTCGACCAGCTCGCGCGCGAAGACCTGGATGGAGGGTCCGGCCGGATCGGCATGGTCGAGCGGCACGGTGAGGACATGATCGGTCACGGCCAGACCAGGCAGGCGGTAGGTGCGGGTCATGGGGTTCCTTCGTCGGTCAACGGCTCGGGAAGGTGGCAGGCGACTTCCTGGCCCGGAGCGATCAGCCGCAGTGCCGGCCGCTCGGCGGCGCAGATCCCGGCCGCCTTGGGGCAGCGGGTCCGGAACGGGCAGCCGCTGGGCGGATTCAGCGGACTGGGCAGGTCCCCGCGGAGCACGATGCGCTCGCGGACTCGTTCGGCGTCCGGGTCGGGCAGGGGAACCGCCGACAGCAGGGCATGGGTGTAGGGGTGCGCGGCGTGGGCGAACAGCGTGTCGCGGCCGGCCGTCTCCACCACGGTGCCCAGGTACATGACGGCGATGCGGGTGCTGATCTGGCGGACGGCGCCCAGGTCGTGTGCGATGAAGACATAGGCGAGCCCGAAATCGTCCTGGAGGTCCTGGAGCAGGTTGAGGATCTGTGCCTGCACGGACACGTCGAGGGCGGAGACGGGCTCGTCGCAGACCACCAGTTTCGGCCGCAGTGCCAGTGCCCGGGCGATACCGATGCGCTGGGCCTGGCCGCCGGAGAACTCGTGCGGATGACGGTCGGCGTGTTCGGGCCGCAGGCCGACCCGCTCCAGCAGGTGCTCCACCGGCTGGTCGGGGGCGAGCCCCTGGTAACGGAACGGAGCGGTCAGGATCTGCCTGACCGTCTTGCGGGGGTTGAGCGACGAGAACGGATCCTGGAAGATCATCTGGAGGTCCCGGCGGACCGGTCGCATCGCGGCCTCGTCCAGCTGGTCCAGTTCCCGGCCGGCCATGCGGATCGTGCCGGCGGTGGGCTCGACCAGACGGGTGATCAACCGGGCGACCGTCGACTTGCCGCAGCCCGACTCGCCGACCACGCCGAGCGTTTCCCCGGCGTCCACCCGCAGGGACACCCCGTCAACGGCCGCGACATGGCCGGCCAGCCGCCGGGTCAGGCCGTGCCGCACCGGGAAGCGCTTGACCAGGTCCTGGACTTCGAGCAGCGGCGCCGTCACGGCGTCACCTCCGGTGTGCCGGGCGATGCCTGTTCCACGACGGGTGCCTGCAAGGTGGGCAGACGGTGCGGCAGCGCTCCGTCGACGCGCGGCACACAGGCGAGCAGCCCCTTGGTGTAGGTGTCCCGCGGCCGGTAGAACACCTCGCGGACCGCGCCGCGTTCGACCGCACGGCCGCCGTACATCACGACGACCTGGTCCGCCAGTCCGGCGACCACACCCATGTCGTGGGTGATGAGCATGATCGCCGTGCCGGACTGTTCCCGCAGCTCCCGGAGCAGCTCCAGGATCTGGGCCTGCACGGTGACGTCGAGCGCGGTGGTCGGCTCGTCGGCGATGAGCAGGTCGGGTTCCAGACAGAGCGCCATGGCGATCATCACCCGCTGCCGCATGCCGCCGGAGAACTCGTGAGGGTAGGCGCGGGCGCGCCGCTCGGGCTCCGGAATGCCGACCCGGTCCAGCATCCGCACCGCGACGCGATGCGCCTCGCGGCGGCCGGCCCCGCGGTGCGCCCGGTACGCCTCGGCGATCTGGAACGCCACCGGGTAGTAGGGGTTCAGACAGGACAGGGGATCCTGGAAGATCATCGCGATCCGGTCCCCGCGCAGTCTGCGCAGGGCGCGCCGGCCCATACCGGTGACGTTCTGCCCGTCGAACCGGATCTCCCCGCTGACCCGGGCATCCGGCAGCAGACCCATGATCGCGAGGCTGGTGACGGACTTTCCGCTGCCCGACTCGCCGACCACGCCGAGCACCGCCCCGGCCTCCAGGTCCAGGTCCAGCCCGTCCACGGCACGTACCCCGGAATCGAAGTCAACGGTCAGCTCACGTACGGTCAGCAAGGTCATCCCACGGCCCTCACCCTCGGGTCCAGGACCGCGTAGACCAGGTCCACCAGGACGTTGGCGAGCACCACGAAGCCCGCGGCGAACAGCGTCACGCCCAGGATCACCGGCTGGTCCGCGCTGTTGATCGAGTCGGCCGCGAGCTTGCCCACGCCGGGCAGGCCGAACACCGACTCGGTGATGAGCGCGCCGCCGAGCAGCGCACCGATGTCCATCCCGAAGATCGTCACAATGGGCATGAGCGCCGGGCGCAGTGCGTGGCGCCGCAGCACGACCGCCTCGGGCAGGCCCTTGGCGCGGGCGGTGCGGACGTAGTTCTGACCGAGGCTGTCGAGCATCTCGCCGCGTGTGATCCGGGCGTAGACGCCGGCGTAGAGCATCGCCAGCGTGATCCAGGGCATGAGCAGCGACTGGGCCCAGCCGACCGGGTCGGCGCCGACCGGGACGAAGTGCGGATAGGGCAACACCCCGAGCCTGACGACGAGCAGGTACTGCAGCACCAGCGCGGTGAAGTAGATCGGCAGTGAGACGCCGCCGAGGGCGGCCGCCATCGCCGTCCGGTCCCAGACGCTGCCGCGGCGCAGAGCGGACACCACGCCCGCCGCGACGCCGACCGCCAGCCAGAGCACCGCCGCGCCCGCCGCGATCGAGACGCTGATCGGCAGCCGGTCCGTCAGCAACTGCCATACGGGCTGATGGGTCTGGAAGCTGAAGCCCATGCAGGGGAACGGGCACTGCACCGCTTGTGCCCCGGTGCCGTAGGTCCGGCCGGCGAAGATGCCGAAGAGATAGTCGCGGAACTGCACGAGCAGCGAGTGGTTCAGGCCGAGGGTGGTGCGGATCTGTGCGATCCGCTCCGGGCTGCAGGCCTTGCCGCAGGCCCCCTGCGCGGGATCGGCCGGCATCAGGTAGAAGATCGCGAAGGTGGCAGCGCAGATCACCAGGAGGATCGTCGCCGTCGCGGCCAGCCTGCGGAGCGCATAGAGGATCATCGGCGCTTGCTCCGGGGGTCGAGGGCGTCCCGGACGGCGTCGCCCAGGACGTTGAACGCGAGGACGGTGACGAACAGGAAGGCGCCGGGGACCAGGAAGTAGACGGGGTCGGCCGCGTACCAGGGCACGGCGGAGGCGATCATCTGGCCCCATGACGGGGTCGGCGGCACCACCCCGACGCCGAGGAAGGACAGGCCCGCCTCCGTGGCGATGTAGCTCGGGATCGACATGGTCGCCACCACGAGGACCGGCCCGGTCAGGTTGGGCAGCACCTCCCGCACCAGCAGGGCGCGCCGGGAGGCGCCGAGCACCCGCGCGGCGGCCACGAACTCCCCGCGGGCCAGCACCATCGCCTGTCCGCGCACGATGCGCCCGACGTAGGGCCAGCCGAAGAAGCCGAGCACGACCACCAGGAGCAGTTGCCGGTTCACACCGGGCGCGGCGGAGATCAGCGCGATCATGAAGATCAAGCTGGGGAACGACATCAGCAGGTCCATCAGCCTGCCGATCACAGCGTCGGTCCAGCCGCCGAAGAAGCCGGCGGCCAGTCCGAGCGCCGTGCCCAGCACCAGCGACATGGCGGTGGCGAGTACCGCGATCAGCAGCGAGACCCGTGCGCCGTAGACGACACGTGCCAGGATGTCCCGGCCGCTGACAGGCTCGACTCCCAGCCAGTGCCTGCTGCTGATCCCGCCCGCCACGCCGCGCGGCAGCCCGCCGAGCGCCGGGTCCACCGCGTCACTGTGGAACTCCGTGGGCGAGGTGCCGACGGCCCAGGCGATCAAGGGGGCCGCGAGCGCGAGTGACACCAGTGCGACGACCACCGCGAGCGCGGCCGCCGCGGACGGCTGCGCCAGCAGCCGCCGCACCGAGGATGCTTCCTGTCGTCCGGAACGACGTGTCGTGCCGGACGCCACCGAGGTGGAGAGCGTCGTGGTCACTTGCGCAGCCCCAGTGAGACCAGGTCCAGACGTCCGACCCAGGCGATGTGGCCGTAGGCCCCTGCGACGTTCGGCCCGACGAGGACGGGTGCCTTGTCCCACAGGAAGGGCACGACGGGTACGTCCCGCATGATGTCCTTGGCCAACTGCCCGTAAGCGGTCGCGGCGGCGGCCGGGTCCTTCATCCTGGCGATCCGGTCCAGCCGTGCGTTGACCTCGGCGGAATCGTACTGCGCGTAGTTGTTGTTGCCCTGCGCGGTGATCTGCCGTCCGTCGAAGACGATCGGCAGGTAGGTGGAGGCACCGGGCCAGTCGGACGACCAGCCGGCGATCACCAGGTCGTGCTCCTGGGAGGTGTTGCCCACCGTGCTGTAGAACGCCGACGTCGCGATCGCGTTGATGTGCACCGTGATGCCGACCCGGGCCAGGGACGCCTGCACCGCCTCGGCCTGCGCCTTGCCCGTGGTGGTCGCCGGAGCGTCGAGGGTGAGGGTGATGCCCGAAGCATGGCCGGCCGCGGCGAGCAGCGCCTTCGCCTTGGCCGGATCCCCCTTGTCGCCCGGGCTCGGGTAGGGATCGTCGGCGGCGAAGCCCGGCGTCGACGGCGGCAGCAGAGTGGTGGCGATGTCCCCGGCGACCGGTCCGCCGCGAGCGGTGCGGAGCGCGTCCTTGTCGAGGGCGTACGCGATCGCCTGCCGCACCCGGATGTCGTCCAGCGGCTTGTGCTTGGTGTTGATGCTGAGATACCGGGTGTTGATCGAGCCGCCTATGACCAGTCGCCGGTGAAGTGCCGGGTCGCCCATCACCGGTCCGACGGAGGCCGCCGTGATCGGCTCGAACCCCACCGCGTCGGCGTCCTGTCCCACACCGGCGATGAGCCGCTGGTCGATCACCGCCGGATCCAGGTTGAGATCCATCACGATCCGGTCCGGGAGCGCCTTGCGCACCGAGTCGGTGGCGGGACTCCAGTGCGTGTTGCGGACCAGCGTGAGCTCCTTCTTGAGCTCGAACTCCGCGATCTTGTAGGGGCCGGAGGAGAAGGGCCTGGAGTCGTAGGCGACACCGGTGTCCTTGTCCGCCGGTACGGGAGCGAACATCGGCAACGACACAGCGGAGCCGAAGTCGGCCACCGGGCGGTTCAGTTGGAAGACGATCGTCCTGTCGTCGGGGGTTTCGATCGAAGCGATCCCGGACTTGTCCTTGGCGGGGCCCTTGTATGCGGCGCCGCCCGCCAGCCACATGCGGGCGTACGGCGGCCCTTCGGGCAGCTCCGCCTCGAATGTCCGCTCGACCCCGTACTTGATGTCCTTGCTGGTGATGGGCCGGCCGTCCTCGTACTTCACGCCGGCCTTGAGCGTGAAGGTCCAGGTCCTCGCCCCGTTGCCGGGTCGCCCGAGGTCTGTCGCCAGGTCGGGCACGATCTTGCCCCCGGCCTGGCCCGGCGCCGCCGCGAAGGTCGTCAGCGTCCGGTAGACGAGGCGGCCCACGTCCTCGGACGAAGTGACGTAGTTGCGGGCCGGGTCGAGGTGCTCCAGGTCCAGGGGCGACAGCACGTACAGCGTGCCGCCCCTGCCCGCCGCCCTGCCCTGCCCGCCGCCGTCGCCGTGGCCGGCTCCCCCGCAGCCGGCCACGGCGACGAGTCCGAGGGCCGCCGTCATGACCAGCCCGGCTCGTCTTGTTCTCACAGCGGACTCCCTTTGCCATGTGACATATCACAGGTGTGGAAGGAAGGCTGACCGGTGTCCGCCCTCTTCGGGGAGCCCTCATCTCCCCATAACATGAGGTTATGGGCCAGGGGGTACGGCGCCGCCCTGCGCACACCGCCGGCTCCAGCACCGTGCCGCAACCATGAGAGGGGCCAACCCCATCGAGGGTTCGTCCGGCATCAGCAGGCGTGGCCGTCGACCGGGGCCCGGCACGGCACAGTCCTTTCCCTGTCAGCGCTGTGCGCGACTCATCGTCACGACCCGCAGGGCCCGCTCCCGCTCGGCCGCCGGCATGGCCGCAAGGGTTCCGTGACGCGCCTCGGCTCCTCCGCGGTCAGACCTCCCCCACAAGGTCGAGGTCGTCGGGGGACGCCACCGGCATGATCTCCGGCACAGGCCACTTACGGTGCAGCGGCGAGGAGACATCCCGCCACCAGGGGCGTGCAGGCAGGTCGCCGGCGGGCTCGAAGGGCTGGCCCGGCGCGGGAAGGGCGACTGCCTGTCCGGCCGCGCCGGCCGCGGCCAAGGTCCACTCCCCCGGCTCGGCCCAGGGGTGCGGGGCGAGGTTGAAGGTGCCCCAGTGGATCGGCAGCAGCGCGCCGTGCGGCACTCCGCCCTGCAGGTCGAGGTGGGCGCGCAGGCCCTCCTCGGGGGTCATGTGGATGTCGGGCCAGAACTCGCTGTACGCGCCGATCTGGATCATCGTGGCGTCGAACGGCCCGTGGGCCGCGCCGATGTCCTTGAAGCCGTCGAAGTAGCCCGTGTCACCGCTGTGGAAGATGCGGTGCTCCTCGCCCGCGACGGTCCAGGACGCCCACAGGGTGTGCTGGGTGTTGCGCAGACCGCGGCCGCAGAAGTGGCGGGCCGGGGTGGCGGTGAGGGTGAGCCCGCCGACCCGGGTCGACTCGTGCCAGTCCAGCTCGCGCAGCCGGTCCGGGGAGACACCCCAGTGTTCGAGGTGGGCGCCGACACCGAGCGGCACGGCGAACAGGGTGTCCGTGCCCGCCAGCGCCTTGATCGTGGGCAGGTCCAGATGGTCGTAGTGGTCGTGCGAGATGACGACCACGTCGACCTGCCCGAGCGCGGCCAGCGGCAGCGGCACGGGGTGCAGCCGCCTGGGTCCGGCGAAGGGCAGCGGGGAGCAGCGCTCACCCCAGACGGGGTCGAACAGCACACGGTGGCCGTCGATCTCCGCGAGGACGCTGGAGTGACCCATCCAGGTCAGCCGCAGTCGGGTGGCGGGCGGTCTGGCCAGGTCGGCGAAGGTCGTGGGATGCACCGGGACGGTGCCCTTCGGGGCGCGCAGGGGGCGGGTGTCCTTGTCCAGGAACACCTTGGCGATGTCCCGCGTGGAACCGGAGGGCCGAGTGCGTGCCGTACCGCCCGGGTTCTGGAAGACGCCGTCCTTGAAGTGGGGGGAGCGGCGGATGCGTGCCAGGCGCTCACCACCCGGGTCCGCGCCGAAGGCCGCCGGCCGCAGCGTGCGGAGCCCGGAGCTCAAGGAACGCGATCCGGTCACGGTACCTCCCGGTGGAGTGGGTGAGGCCCCCCATTATGGTCGGCCCCTCCGACAGCCCGGGACCGTCGGGGCGCCGGCACGGCCCCGGCACGCGCCACCGACCCTGCGTTCAGCACATTGACAGGGCGCGGACCGCCTCTGAATACTGACTCGTCATTCAGTAGAGAGAGGTGGATCCCGGCGGCGCGACGGCCGCGGCCCCGGCACGCGCGCGGGCCGCCCCGCCACACCGGCGCGCGCCCGCACCGAGGCCCTTGACCGGCCCGGTCCCCCGTCTGAAGCACCGTCCCCGAGGAGACGCGATGACCGCACCCGCTCCCCTGCTGTCGCTCGTCTGGACCGACCATGTCACCGGCCGCCGGGGCTTCCTGGTCGTGGACCGGCTGGTGCGCGGCGTGGCCAGCGGCGGGCTGCGGATGCGCCCCGGCTGCACCCTGGAGGAGGTGGCGGGGCTCGCCCGCGGCATGACGATGAAGGAGGCCCTGCACTACGACCCCGAGGCCCGCTACATCCCCCTCGGCGGCGCCAAGGGCGGCATCGACTGCGATCCGCGGGACCCGCAGGCGTACGGGCTCCTCGTCCGCTATCTGCGCGCCATGCGGCCGTACGTCGAGAGCTTGTGGACCACCGGCGAGGACCTGGGCCTCAGCCAGGACCTGGTCGACCGCGCGGCCGCCGAGGCGGGCCTGGTCTCCTCCATCCAGGCGGTGTATCCACTGCTGGACGACGCGGCGAGGGCCCGCAAGCGGCTCGCGGACGCCTTCGCCGTCGAGGTGGACGGCATCGGCCTGGACGAGCTGGCCGGCGGCTGCGGGGTCGCCGAGTCGGTGCTCGCGGCGCTGGACCGGGCGGCCGTGCCGTACGCCGGCACCCGGGTGGCCGTACAGGGGCTCGGCACGATGGGCGGGGCCACGGCGCGGTTCCTCGCGCGGGCGGGGCTCACGGTGGTGGCGGTCGCCGACGTCAAGGGCACCATCGCCAATCCGGCGGGGCTCGACGTGGAGGCGCTGCTGGCCGCGCGGGACGGTTACGGCACCGTCGACCGCGGTGTGCTGCGCCCCGGCGACCGTGAACTGTCCGGCGACGCCTGGCTGTCCGCCGATGCGGAGGTGCTCGTGCCGGCGGCCGTGTCGTACGCGATCGACACCGGCAACCAGGAAGGGATCCGCGCCCGCTGGATCGTGGAGGCCGCCAACATGCCCGTGCTGCCGGAGGCGGAGGAGCTGCTCGCGGCGCGCGGGGTGACCGTGCTGCCGGACGTCGTGGTCAACTCCGGTACGAACGCCTGGTGGTGGTGGACCCTGTTCGGCGACATCGGCCCCGACGCCGACGAGGCCTTCGCGCACATCCGGCGCTCCATGCACGCCCTGGTCGGGCTGGTGCTCGACCGTGCGGACGCGGACGGTACGACCCCGCGCGCGGCGGCCCACGCCCTGGTGACCGACCGGCTGCCGGTGATCGCGGACCGCTTCGGGTGGTACCGGTGACGGACCCGGCAGCCGAAGGTGCCGCAACCCCCGCTCGGCCCCCCGCGCTCGCCCCCCACTAGGGTGAGCGGGTGGCGAGAGTGCGGTTGAGCGTGGCCGAGCGGCAGGAGGAGTTGCTGCGGGCGGCCATCGGGCAGATCGAGGCGCGGGGCGTGGCGGCGGTCAGGATCGCCGACGTGGCCGCGGCGCTCGGGGTGAGCAACGCGCTGGTGCTGTACCACTTCTCGACGAAGGAGAAGCTGGTCGCGGCCGCGTTCGCCTACGCGGCGGAGGACGATCTCGCGCATCTGCGCAAGCTGCTGGGACGGCGGACGTCCGCGCTGCGCCGGCTGCGGGCCGCGGTGCGCTGGTACGCGCCGACCGGGCAGGCCAAGGGCTGGCGGCTGTGGATCGAGGGCTGGGCGGTGGCCCTGCGCGAGCCGGCGCTGCGGGAGGTCACCCGGGACCTCGACAAGCGGTGGAAGGCGGCGATCGCCGACGTCATCGCCGAGGGCGTGGCCGCCGGCGAGTTCGCCTGCGCCGACCCGGCCGGTGCCGCGCTGCGACTGACCGCGCTGCTGGACGGGCTGGCCGTGCAGCTGACCTCGTACCCCGGAGCGGTGCCGCGGACACGGGCGCAGGAATGGGCCGACGACGCGCTGGCCCGTGAACTGGGCCTGGAACGCGAGGCGTTGACCCAACGCTAGGTTTTTTTCCTCGTATCGGACCGGCCGTACCGGGCGGGGCCCCGCCGGCGGACACCGGCCGGCCGGACACCGGCGATGCCCCGCGCCGCGGGTAGGGGCGGTGCGGGGCATCGCCGGTGCCGGTCAGGCCACCGAGGTGATGCGCAGCTTGATGTCGTCCGGGGACAGGGTGCCCTTCGCGGTGACATGGTCGCCGGAGGACTCGCCGCGCAGGCGGCGGCCGATCCACGGGACCAGGTACTCACGGGCCCACTGGACGTCGTCGCGGCGGATGTCCAGCGTGCCCCGGGGCGGCTGCGGCGGCCACGGCTGCTCCGGGTCGGCCGGGATCTCCAGGCCGAGGACCTGGCCGGCGCGCAGCGCCACGCGCGTGTGCCCCTCGGGCGACAGGTGCAGCCGGTCGCTGTCCCACGCCCTGCGGTCCTGCACGGACTTCAGGGACCACAGGTCGAGCACGGGACAGCCGTACCGGTCGGCGATGGCCCGGACGTGCCCGTTGTACGTGGCGATCTTGCCGCGCAGATGCTTCAGCACGGGAACACCACGGGTGTCGAAGCCGGTCGTCACCATCACCGTGCCGGCCGCCTCGGTCAGCCGGACCACGGCACGCTCGAAGCGCTCGGCCACCTCGTCCGGGTCGGTGCCGGGGCGGATGATGTCGTTGCCGCCCGCGCAGAAGGAGACCAGGTCCGGAGCGAGTTCGACGGCCTGCGGGAGCTGGTCCTGCACGATCTGGTCGAGCAGTTTCCCGCGGACCGCCAGATTGGTGTACTTGAAGTCGCCCTCGGGCCGCCGGTCGGCGAGCAGTACCGCGAACCGGTCGGCCCAGCCCACATACGCCCCGTCGGGCCCGGGGTCGCCGACGCCCTCGGTGAAGCTGTCCCCCACCGCCACGTACGACCCGATCACTGATTTGGTGTCATTCTTCGAATCGTCTGCCACGTCGGACCATGATTCACCTTCGGATGTGACCTACGCGACCGTAGGGAGGGGTTGACGATCGGTGATATATGACACCCTTAAATGGTTTGCCAACCCGGAATAGCGGCACACCGACGGCCGGACGGCTTCAGACGACGGCGACGCCGTGCTCGCGCAGGTAGCCGACCGGGTCGATGTCGGAGCCGTAGTCGGGGGTCGTACGGATCTCGAAGTGCAGGTGCGGGCCGGTGACGTTGCCGGTGGCGCCCGACAGGCCGACCTGCTGGCCCTCGGTCACGGTCTGCCCGGCCGAGACGGAGAGCCGGGAGAGGTGGCCGTACTGCGCGTAGTGGCCGTCCTCCAGCCTGAGGACGACCTGGTTGCCGTACGCGCCGCCCCAGCCGGCGGAGACGACCGTGCCCGCGGCGACGGCCTTGACCGGGGTGCCGGTCGGTACGACGAAGTCGACGCCCGTGTGGTAGCCGCTGGACCACATGCTGCCGGGCACGTGGTAGCCGGTGCCGATGGCGGCGCCCGTGACCGGGAGGGTGAAGCCGGTGGCGGCGGTCGTGGTCGTGGCGGCGCCGGAGGCCCTGTGCGCCGGGGCCGCCTGGGACGTGGCGGGGTGCGAGTCGGCGGAGGGCCGGCCCGGCGCGGCGGGCTCGGTGCGGGCCGCTGCGGCCCGGTGGCCGAGCGCGAGCTTCAGGCCGGGGTGGATCAGCGACGGGTCGTCGCCGACGGCCGGCCGGTTGTCGGCGTACAGGCGGTGCCAGCCGCCCGCCACGTGCTGTTCGTAGGCGATCCGCGAAAGGCAGTCGCCGGTCTTCACCGTGTAGGTGCGGACGCCGGAATCCCGCTGCGCGGCGGCCTTGTCCACCACGGCGTTCACCGCGGCGGGAGGGGACTGCACGGCCTGTGCGGAAACCGGCCGCGCGGTGGTGGCGGCATGCGCCCCGGTGGTTCCGACGAGCGGGAGGGCCAGGGCGGCGCCACCGGTTCCGGCAACGGCGATCGAGCGGGAAAAGCGCGGGGGCTTGGGGCGTCGGTGCTTGCCCTTACCAGGCATGGCGCATTCCTCTCCGGCGCTGCGAGGGGCACGCTGCTGCCGAACACGGGTCAGGTGTGTGGGACTTCGGACGGCGGCGGGATTCGGCGGTCCGTCCGGATCGGTGGCGAACGTAAGCGAGCAAGACGCGGGGAAACAAGCATCGGGTTCCCGCCGCTCGCCTTTCCGAAGATCGGGTACGGGAATTCACGGTCACCCTCCGTGCATTTCCGCCTCCCGCACCCTTTCGATTTCCCTTTTCCCCGGGGTGATTACGTGGACATGACCTGCGACGCACGGTCACACATATGACGCTCCTCACGCGCACCCGGCTATGAGTCGCCATTCCCCAGCAAGTTGCGATGAAGGGGATTAATTCGGGCGATAGGCCTGGATACGGCGCAGCCGGATAACCGTTGCATCCAGGTCGCCCCTGAGGGCGGGGCGCAGCCCGTGGTGCAGCAGTACGGCACCCCGGTGGACTGCACCCGTTTCGCGGCATTCGTACGATGCCGCCGGGTCGAGTCCGCGCAGACGCAACGCCGGGACGGGCTCGCCGTGGCTCTGCGCCTGGAGCCAGGCGAGGACCACCGTCTCCTCACCCAGGACGTACTGGACGGCGCTGAGACCACCGGCCGGAGGGCGCAGCCGGTACAGGTCGCCGCGCTGGACGACCGGGCGGATCTCCTTGTAGAGATCGACCCACTGCCGGGCCTCGGCCAGCTCCTGATCGGTCCACCCGGTGAGGTCACCGCCGATCCCGAGGACACCCGCCATGGCGCTGACGAAGCGGAATCGCAGGGAGCTGATCCGGCCATTGAGCTGGGTGTTCGGGCTGTCGGTCACCCAGGCGGCCATGATCCGGGCGGGGTGGATCTGGCTGAAGCCGTGCTGGATGGCGAGCCGGTCCAGCGGGTCGGTGTTGTCGGAGGTCCACACCTGGTCGGTGCGGCTCATGACTCCGAGGTCGATCCGGCCGCCGCCGCCCGAGCAGGACTCGAAGGCGACGGAGGGATGGGCGGCGCGCAGCCGGTCCAGCAGGGCGTACAGGGCGCGGACGTGGTCCACCCACAGGCGCTGCGGGTACGGCTCCCCGGGCCAGCCGGCGTCGGTGAAGCAGCGGTTGAAGTCCCACTTCACATAGTCGACCGGCACGGTGGAGAGCAGGGTGTCCAGCTGCTCCCAGAGGTACTCCTGGACGTCCTCGCGGGCGAGGTTGAGGACGAGCTGGTTGCGCAGTTCTGTCCGCTTGCGTCCCGGTTGGTACTGCACCCAGTCGGGGTGTGCGCGGTACAGGTCGCTGTCCGGGTTGACCATCTCGGGCTCGACCCAGATGCCGAACTGCATGCCGAGGCCGTGCACCCGGTCGGCGAGGGGGCCGAGGCCGTGCGGGAAGCGGGCGGGGTTGGGGGTCCAGTCGCCGAGGCCCGCGCGGTCGCTGGTACGGGCGCCGAACCAGCCGTCGTCCACGACGAACAGCTCCACGCCGATCCCGGCGGCCCGGCGGGCGAGCGCGAGCTGCTGTTCCTCGGAGATGTCGAAGGTCGTCGCCTCCCAGGAGTTGAACAGGACCGGCCGGTCATGGCCGGCGTCCGGGATGACGTACGCGCGCTGGTAGGCGTGCCAGGTGCGGCTCGCGCCGCCGAAGCCGCCGTCGCTCCACAGGCCCGCGAAGACCGGGGTGGTGTACGACTCCCCCGGCTGAAGGAGCAACAGGCCCGAGTCGTCGTAGCCGGCGCCGCCGGTGATCTGCACGCGCGCGTCCGGGAGTTGGGCGACCGCGATGCGCCAGGAGCCGGACCAGCCGAGCGCGCAGCCGTAGACCTCGCCGTGCTCCTCGGTGGCGTCGGTGTCCAGCGCGACCCAGGGCAGGTGCTGGTGGCCGGTGTGGCCGCGGCGGCTGCCGATGACCTTCTCGCCGTAGGTGAGCGGGGCGGTGGTGAGGCGCGACTCGGCGGCCCAGCGGCCGTGCAGCTGGGACAGCCGCCAGCCCTCGCGGTCGGGCAGGGTCCAGGTGGCGGCGTCGGCGCGCAGCAGCTCCACGCGCGCGTGTCCGCCGTTCCGCACCGTCACCCGGCGTTCCACGACATCGCCGCGCATCCGGTAGTGCAGGGTGACGGCGAGGCCGTCGTCGTCGAAGCGCAGCCGCAGCTCGTCGCCCTCCGTCCCGACCGCCTCGTACCCCTGGAAGGTCCACTCCGTGCCGCGGCGCTCGGCGGTGCGCACCGACAGGGCGGGGCGGACGAAGCGGGGGCCGCCCTCGACGGGGTACTCCTCGCGGCCGTCGAGCGGGGACTCGAAGGGCCGGTAGCCGGGCAGCGGGTCCTTCGCCAGGGCCTGCGCGTCCGCGAGGGTGATGCGAGGCCCCCAGTGCAGATGGAGCAGTTCGTCCGCGCCGGTGAGATGCAGGGCGTAACTGCTGGTGGGCCCCGACAGGAGCCAGGTACGACCGTCTTCGGAGATGTCCACCACGCTAAAGACCTCACAGGTGCCAACAGATTCGCTCAGGTGCGGACATCATCGGTCCGTGCGAGCGTGCTGACAACGCCTGTGGACAACTCCTTGCCCGAGGAAACCGATGTCGTATGGTCGACAGAGCGCCCGCCGACGAGCCGCGACGGCGGGATCCGAGCGTGAGGAGCCCCCGTGACGCAGCAGGTCCCGTCGACCGAGCCGGAGCTGGCCGGAGTACGCAATTTCCGTGACGTGGGCGGACTGCCGACGGTGGACGGACGGCGGGTGCGGCACGGAGTGCTGTTCCGCAGCGGTCACCTGGCCCACGCGACCGAGGACGACGCGGCCTTCCTCGCCTCCCTGGGCCTGCACACGATCTTCGACTTCCGCAACGCGGCCGACCAGAGGCTGGAGGGCCCGGACGTCGAGCTGCCCGGCGTGCGCAATGTGAACCTGCCGCTGAGCGACCCGGCGGACGGCGCCGAGTTCTGGAAGATGGTCCGCGACGGCGACCTCGACCAGCTGCGTGCGATCCTCGCCGACGGCAAGGGGGCGGCCCGGATGATCGCCTCGTACCGGACGATCGTCAAGGAGCGCACCGCCGAGCACTCCCAGGTCCTGCGCGCGCTCGCCGAGGACAGCGTGCCCGCGCTGATGCACTGTGCGGCGGGCAAGGACCGCGCGGGCATCTCGATAGCCGTGACGCTCCTCGCGCTGGGTGTGGAGCGCGAGGCGATCATCGCCGACTACCTGGAGTCCAACGCCAAGCACCGGCGCTACAAGGTCCGCCGCAGCGGCAGCGCGGAGACCGCGTACACCCCAGAGGTCATGGAGCTGCTGAGCCCGCTCTTCGACGCCCGCGCCGAGTATCTGCAGGCGGCGTTCGAGGCCATCGAGCAGACGTGGGGCGGCGTGGACACCTACCTGGAGCAGGGCCTCGCGCTCACCCCGGCGGCCCGGGACCGGCTGCGCGAGCGCCTGCTGGACTGACCGGACACCGCGGCGCCACGGCCCCGGCCGCGGCGCCCGGACGTACCGCCGGTCGCCGCGTCAGCTCTTCGCGCCCACGGCGAACAGCAGGTAGAGGAACCCGGCCAGGACATGGCCGAGGGCGATGTAGATGATCAGGCGGATCCACAGGGAACGGGGGAACTCCGTCTCCATGTTGCTCATGGCAGCTCTCCGGTCAGCGGGCCCAGGCACAGCGTGGCCGTGGGGCTCTGCAGCAGGGTGTGGACGAACAGCAGCTCCACGCCGTCGTCGTCCTCGGCGGCGAGGCGGTGCGGGGTGAGCGAGTCGAAGTGCGCGCTGTCGCCGGGCGCGAGCAGGTGCGCGGTGTCGCCGAGGCGCAGCCGCAGCCGGCCGCCGAGGACGTAGAGCCACTCCTCGCCGGGGTGGACGCGCACGATGTCGCCCTGCGAGCCGTACGGCACGCGCACGCGCAGGGCCTGCATGCCGCGGCCCGGCGCCCCGGCCTGGACGTACGTCCAGCCGCCGGCCCGGGTCGGCTCCATGTCACCGGCCCGCACGATCGCGTTCCGGTCGGCGACCGTCTCGCCGAGGAGCTCGGAGACCGTCGTACCGTAGACGCGGGCGAGAGCCAGCAGCATCGGCAGCGACGGCTGCCGCCGTCCGGTCTCCAGCCGGGACAGATGGGCCGGCGAGAGCCCGGCGGCGCGGGCCGCGCTCTCCAGGGTGAGGCCGGCGCGCCGGCGCAGTCCGCGCAACTGCGGTGCGACGGCGGGCAGCTCGTCCCCCGGGCCCGCCGAGGGCGCGGCATCTGAGGCGTTCATGCCTCCATTCAGCCCCAGTTTTACCCGTCCGGCAATTTCCTTGCCCCTGAGGCAAAAGAGGCGGGCGCCCTCAGCGGCCCGCCACCGCCTGTTTGATCAGTGTCTTGCCGAAGTCCCACATCAGGCCGCCGCCGCTGTGCGCGTCGTCCATCACGGCGGTGAAGGCGTCCAGGAAGCGGTCGACGTCCGCCTCGTCGATGACCAGCGGCGGGATCAGCTTGATCACCTCCAGGTGGTCGCCGGAGACCTGGGTCAGGATCCGGTGCCGCTGCAGCAGCGGTACGACGACCATCTGCGCGAACAGGCCCTTGCGGGCGGCCTGGAGCATGGCCCAGCGGCTGCGCAGCTTCAGCGAGGACGGCCGGCCGAACTCGATGCCGATCATCAGGCCCCGGCCGCGGACGTCGGCGAGCAGCTCGTACTTCCCGATCAGTGCCGTCAGCCGGGACTTCAGCAGCTCGCCGGTCCTGCGCACACCGGCGACGATCTGCTCGTTCTCCATGACCGACAGAACGGCGAGGCCGCAGGCCATCGCCTGGGCGTTGGACCCGAAGCTCGCCGAGTGGACCAGCACGCGGTCCATGGACGAGTACACCTTCTTGAAGATCCAGTCCTTGCCGAGGGTGGCCCCGACCGGGACATACCCGCCGGACAGGGCCTTGGCCACGCACACCAGGTCGGGTTCGACGCCGTCCTCGTGCTGGTAGGCGTAGAAGTCACCGGTGCGGCCCAGACCGGTCTGCACCTCGTCGGCGATGAGCAGCGCCTTGTGCCGGTGCAGCAGCTCCTGCGCGGCGCGCAGATAGCCGGGCGGCGCCTCGTGCACGCCCTTGCCCTGGATCGGCTCCACGATCAGCGCGGCCACGTCTCCCTTCAGCAACTCCCGCGCCAGGGCGTCGAGATCGCCGAGGGGTACGGCGGTGTCGGGCAGCAGCGGGGCGAAGCCGTCGCGGAATCCGCTCTCGCCGTTGACCGACAGCGAGCCGGTGGTCAGACCGTGGAAGGCATGGTCGCAGTAGAGGACACGGGGCTTTCCGGTGGCGTACCGGGCGAACTTCAGGGCCGTCTCGACGGCCTCCGTGCCGCTGTTGCCGAAGAACACCCGGTCCAGGTGCGGGCTGTGGGCGAGGAGCCGTTCGGCGAGCAGGCCGGGCAGCGGCTGGCAGTCGAAGCGGGTGAGGTCGGCGAGGTCCAGGTCGAGCACGTCGTGCAGCGCCTTGCGGACGACCGGGTGGTGGCGGCCGAGGCCCATCACCCCGAACCCGGCGAGCATGTCCAGGTAGTCGTTGCCGTCCGCGTCGAAGAAGTGGGCGCCCTCGGCCCGTTCGTAGACCTTGTCGAAGCCGATGGTGTGCAGCATGCGCGGCAGCTGCGGGTTCAGGTGCTTCGCGTGCAGCTCATAGCGTTCGGCTCCGCGCTCGGCGAGCAGCGCGCCGAGGTCGAACTCCGTGCTCATTCACTCTCCTTGGCTGGGCCGCCCGCCTTCGTGACGGCCAGGCTCGCGCTGATCCGCCCGGCGATCTCGACGGGCGTGAGACCGATGTCGGCCAGCACCTCGCCGCGCTTGGCATGCGCGAGGAACTGCTCCGGGATGCCGAACCGCCGTACCGGCACATCGACGTCGGCGTCCCCGAGGGCCAGCGCCACGGCCGAGCCGACGCCCGCGGAACGGCTGTTGTCCTCCACCACGGCCACCAGGCGGTGCCCGGCGGCGACCCCCGGCAGCGACGGGTCGACGGGCTTGACCCACCGCGGGTCCACCACCGTGCAGCCGATGCCGCGCGCCTCCAGCAGCTCGGCGGCCTGCAGGCACACCGGGGCCATCACGCCGACCGCCACCAGCAGCACCTCGGGGCGTTCGGCGCGGTGCAGCACGTCCATGCCGCCGACACGGCCGACGGCCGGGATGTCCGGGCCGACCGACTCCTTCGGGAAGCGGACCAGGGTCGGCGCGTCGTCGACGGCGACGGCCTCGCGCAGCTGGGCGCGCAGCTGTCCGGCGTCGCGCGGGGCGGCGATCCTGAGCCCGGGGACGACCTGCAGGACCGACATGTCCCACATGCCGTTGTGGGAGGCCCCGTCGACGCCGGTGACACCGGCCCGGTCCAGGACGAAGGTGACTCCGCAGCGGTGCAGGGCGACGTCCATGAGCAGCTGGTCGAAGGCGCGGTTGAGGAAGGTGGCGTAGACGGCGACGACCGGGTGCAGTCCGCCGGTGGCGAGACCGGCCGCGGAGACGGTCGCGTGCTGTTCGGCGATGCCCACGTCCCACACGCGGTCGGGGAAGCGCTCGGCGAACTTGCCGAGGCCGACCGGGTGCAGCATGGCCGCCGTGATGGCGACGACGTCGTCCCGTTCCTCGCCGATCCGTACGATCTCGTCGCCGAACACGGAGGTCCACGAAGGCCCGCTGGAGGGGATGAGCGGGGCGCAGGTCAGCGGGTCCATCACGCCGACGGTGTGGAAGTGGTCCTCCTCGTGGTTGAGGGCGGGCTCGTAGCCGCGGCCCTTCTCCGTGAGGCAGTGGACCAGGACGGGCCCGTGGAAGCGCTTCGCGCGGCGCAGCGCCGACTCGACCGCGCCGATGTCATGTCCGTCGATCGGGCCGACGTACTTCAGACCCAGGTCCTCGAACATGCCCTGGGGGGCGAAGGCGTCCTTGAAGCCCTTCTTCGCGCCGTGCAGGGACTCGTAGAGGGTGGTGCCGACGACGGGCGTGCGCAGCAGTACGTCCTTGCCCCAGGCGAGGACCTTCTCGTAGCCGTCGGTGGTGCGCAGGGTGGCCAGGTGGTTGGCGAGGCCGCCGATGGTCGGGGCGTAGGAGCGTTCGTTGTCGTTGACGACGATGATCAGCGGCCGGTCCCTGGCGGCCGCGATGTTGTTCAGCGCCTCCCAGGCCATGCCGCCGGTCAGCGCGCCGTCGCCGATGACCGCGACGACATGACCCTTCAACCCCTGCACCTGGTTGGCCTTGGCGAGGCCGTCGGCCCAGCCGAGCGCGGTGGAGGCATGGCTGTTCTCGATGACGTCGTGCTCGGACTCCTCGCGCGAGGGATAGCCGGACAGTCCGCCCTTGCCGCGCAGCTTGGAGAAGTCCTGACGTCCTGTCAGGAGCTTGTGGACATAGGACTGGTGACCGGTGTCCCACAGGATGCGGTCGACCGGCGACTCGAAGACCCGGTGGAGCGCGACCGTCAGCTCCACCACGCCCAGATTGGGCCCGAGATGACCGCCGGTTCTCGACACCGCGTGCACCAGGAACTCACGTATCTCCTCGGTCAGTTCACCGAGTTCCGCCTCGGACAGCGCCTTCAGGTCGCGTGGTCCCCGGATGGTCTCCAGAATGGTCACGCTGGGCCCCCTCTCGGTCCGTGCCGTGCCGTACTCAACTCACGTGGTCTGCGGGGCCCGTCCGCTCGGCGAGCTTCATGGCCTCCTCGATGAGGGTCTCCACGATCTTCGACTCGGGGACGGTCTTGACGACCTCGCCCTTGACGAAGATCTGCCCCTTGCCGTTGCCCGAGGCAACTCCGAGGTCGGCTTCACGAGCCTCTCCGGGACCGTTGACCACACACCCCATCACCGCGACCCTGAGCGGCACTTCCATGCCGTCCAGGCCCGCCGTGACCTCCTCGGCGAGCTTGTAGACGTCGACCTGCGCGCGGCCGCAGGACGGGCAGGAGACGATCTCCAGCCGCCGCTGCCGCAGGCCCAGGGACTCAAGGATCTGGATGCCGACCTTGACCTCCTCCGCGGGCGGCGCGCTCAGGGAGACCCGGATGGTGTCGCCGATGCCCCGGGACAGCAACGCCCCGAAGGCCACGGCCGACTTGATCGTCCCCTGGAACGCGGGACCCGCCTCGGTCACCCCCAGGTGCAGGGGGTAGTCGCAGCTCTCGGCGAGCTGCCGGTACGCCTCGATCATCACGACCGGGTCGTTGTGCTTGACGGAGATCTTGATGTCCCGGAAGCCGTGCTCCTCGAAGAGCGACGCCTCCCACAGGGCCGACTCGACCAGCGCCTCCGGCGTCGCCCTGCCGTACTTCTGCAGCAGCCGCCGGTCCAGCGAACCGGCGTTGACACCGATGCGGACCGGCGTGCCGTGGTCCCTGGCGGCGCGTGCGATCTCCTTCACCTGGTCGTCGAACTTCTTGATGTTGCCCGGGTTCACCCGGACCGCCGCGCAGCCGGCCTCGATGGCCGCGAAGACGTACTTCGGCTGGAAGTGGATGTCCGCGATCACCGGGATCTGCGACTTGCGGGCGATGACGGCGAGGGCGTCCGCGTCGTCCTGCGTGGGGCAGGCGACGCGGACGATCTGGCAGCCGGACGCGGTGAGTTCCGCGATCTGCTGCAGGGTGGCGCCGATGTCCGAGGTGCGGGTCGTGGTCATCGACTGCACCGACACCGGGGCTCCGCCCCCGACCGCCACCGGTCCGACCTGGATCCGCCGCGACTGCCGCCGCGGCGCGACCGGCCGGGCCGGCACCTCGGGAACGCCCAGGGGGACGGCGGTCATCGCGTCACTCCCGGTTCCCGGAGACGGTCTCGCGCATGGCCCGCAGCGACTCCTTCAGGGAGCCCATGGTGGCGAGGACGGCGGTGGGCTCGTAGCCGCAGTGCGCCATGCAGTTGGCGCAGCGCGGGTCCTTGCCGCGGCCGTACTTGTCCCAGTCGGTCTCCTCGACGAGTTCGCGGTACGTCGGCACGTACCCGTCGCTCATCAGGTAGCAGGGGCGCTGCCAGCCGAAGAGCGAGTAGTTCGGGATCGCCCACGCGGTGCACGGGAAGTCGACCTTGCCCTCCAGGAAGTCCAGGAAGAGCGGGGAGTGGTTGAGCCGCCACTTCTTCCGGTTGCCGCCCGCGAAGGCCTTCTTGAACAGTTCGCGGGTCTGCTCCACGCCGAGGAAGTGCTCCTGGTCGGGGGCCTTCTCGTAGGCGTAGGCGGGCGAGATCATCATCTCGTCGACCTTGAGGTCGTCGTTGAGGAAGTTGAGCACCTCGACGATCGTCTGCGGGGTGTCGGTGTTGAAGAAGGTCGAGTTGGTGGTCACCCGGAAGCCACGTCGCTTGGCCTCCTTGATGGCCGCCACCGCTTCGTCGAACACTCCCTCCTTCGCCACGGACTCGTCGTGCCGCTCACGCAGACCGTCGATGTGCACGGCGAAGGCGAAATAGGGAGAGGGCTTGAATTTGTCGATCTTCTTGCGCAGCAGCATCGCGTTGGTGCACAGGAAGACGTATTTCCGCCGGGCCACCAACTGGCGGACGATCTCGTCGATCTGAGGATGCATCAGGGGTTCGCCGCCGGCGATGGAGACCATCGGCGCACCGGACTCCAGCACCGCGCCGACGGCCTGGGCGACCGGCATGCGCTGCTTGAGCACACCCGCCGGGTGCTGGATCTTGCCGCAGCCCTCGCACTTGAGGTTGCAGGCGAAGAGCGGTTCCAGCTCGACGATGAGCGGGAACTTGTCCCGCCTGCGCAGCTTCTGTTCGGCCAGGTAAGTAGCGACCTTGATGGACTGACGCAGCGGCATGGCCATCTGGCTCACCTCCGGGGGAGCAGCAAAGAACGGTGCCATTCGAAAAATGCGGGAAGAACGGATCGAAGAACGCGGAAGGCCGATATTCCACCGCGTAGCGTGCCGATCCGGACGAGTTCATGTTCGGGAGCGTCCACGACCACCCGTACGGCGGCGACCGGACGCTCGCCGACGCGGACGGCGCTCAGCAGGGTGGCCGCCGACTCCATGTCGACCGCGATCGCGCCGGTCGCGAGCAGCTGGGACCGCTCGGGGCCGCGCACGACGTGGTCGGAGCCGGTCAGCGGGCCGGTGTGCACCGTGCGCCCGGGCAGCAGCCGCACGAGTTCCTTGACCAGACGTTCGGTGCCCACGCAGGCCACGCTGCCGCGCGGGTCCCTGGTCTCCTCGGCGACCACCAGGTCCCCGGGGTGCATACCGGGGGCGAGCCCGGCGCAGAAGCCGGTGGCCAGTACGGCGGACTCGGCGAGATGCGGCTCGGACAGGTACCCGGTGACGGACCGTTCCGCCGCCCGGGGCCCCATGCCCGTACGGACGAAGGTGACCGGCCCGCCGGCACCACCGTGGTCGCCGGTGCGCAGGGCGAGGTGCTCGATGCCAAGGGCGCAGGCGATCAGCAGCGGGGCCGGGGCGGGCTGGGTGCTCAACTCAGGCTCACCTGGGCCTCGGACGGCGGTTTCGCGGCGAGGAGGCCTCGCTCGAAGGGGTCGCCGTGCAGGTACCGGCCGAGCGCGGTGAGCGGGAAGACCTGCCGGTACAGGTGGTAGTTGATGGAGAAGTCCCAGGGGAAGCCGGTGCCGGTGAAGTACGGCTCGTCCCAGGTGCCGTCCTCCCGCTGGGTGCCGGCCAGCCACTGGATGCCGCGCTCGACGGCCTTGGAGTCCTTCTCGCCCGCCGCGAGCAGCGCCATCAGCGCCCACGCGGTCTGCGAGGCGGTGGACGCGCCCCGGCCGCTCCATTCCTTGGCGTGCTGGTAGGAGCGCAGGTCCTCGCCCCAGCCGCCGTCGTCGTTCTGGACGCTCTCCAGCCAGGCCACGGCCCGCCGGATCGCCGGGTGGGAGCCGGGCAGTCCGGCCGCGGTCAGCGCGGGGACCACCGAACCGGTGCCGTAGAGGTAGTTGACGCCCCAGCGGCCGAACCACGAGCCGTCCGGCTCCTGTTCGGCGAGCAGCCAGTCGATGCCCCGGCGGGTCCGCGGGTCGTGCGCGAGTCCCTCGGCGGCCAGCATCTCCACCACGTGCGCGGTGACATCCGCCGACGGCGGGTCGATGACCTCGCCGAAGTCGCAGAACGGCAGCCGGTTGGGGAACGGGCTGGTGTTGTCGACGTCGAAGGCGCCCCACGCGCCGTTCTTCGACTGCATCCCGAGACTCCAGCGCACCGCGCGCCCGATGGCGCTGTCCACGCCCTCCGGGTCGTGGTGCCGGACCCGGCGCAGCGCGAGGGCGACCTCGGCGGTGTCGTCGATGTCCGGATAGTTGTCGTTGTGGAACTCGAACGCCCAGCCGCCCGGCGGGAGTTGGGGTCGGCGTACGGCCCAGTCACCGGGCCGGACGATCTCCTCGCCGAGCATCCAGTCGGCCGCCTTGACGAGTTGCGGGTGGTCGGCGGGGAGGCCCGCGTCGATGAGCGCGATGGTGGCGAGGCAGGTGTCCCACACCGGGGACTGGCAGGCCTCGATCATCCGGGCGCCGTCCTCGCGCCACACGGCGAAACGGTCCAGCGAGGCGAGGCCCTCGCGCATCACCGGATGCTCCAGGTCGTAGCCGAGCAGGTGCAGGGCGATGACCGAGTACACGGCCGGGGGCTGGATGCCGCCCCAGCAGCCGTCGTTCTCCTGCCGCTCGATGATCCAGCGGGCGGCGGAGTTCATCGCGGCCCTGCGGAGTCTCTTCGGGGCGACCTTGCGGAACCGGTGCAGCACCTTGTCCAGGCGCTGGAAGGCGCCGTCCCAGCTGGCCACCGGGGCGAGCGGCTTCACCGGACCGGGGTTCGCCGGGTCGGTGTGCAGCTCGTCCAGCGGGAAGGGGGCGGGGCGCACCGGGCGCTTGGCGGAGACGATGGTCAGCGGCACGATGGTCTGCCGGGCCCAGCATCCGAAGTCGTAGATGTTGAGCGGCATCCAGGTGGGGAGCCAGATCAGCTCCGGCGGGAGTTCGGGCAGGTCCTCCCACTTCCACCAGCCGAACAGGGCGAGCCAGATCCGGGTGAAGACCCGGGCGGCGGCGATGCCGCCGCGCTCGCGGATCCAGGCGGACGCCTTCGCCATGTGCGCCTCGTCGGGCGCGTCGCCGGCCAGGCGGAGGGCGACGTAGGCCTCGACGGTGGTGGACAGTTCGCCGGGGCCGCCGTAGAAGGTGGCCCAGGTGCCGTCCGCGCGCTGCTCGCCGCGGATGAACTTCGCGGCGGCGTGCGTGGTGGCCTCGTCGCGGATTCCCAGGAACTGACGGAGCAGCAGGTCCTCGGCGTCCATGGTGACGTTGGTCTCCAGGTCGCCCTTCCACCAGCCCTGGGCGTCCTGCCGCGCGAGCAGGAAGTCGGTGGCACGCCGGGCGGCACGTACGGCGGCTTCGTGTACCCCGGCCGTCTCGGGGGTGGTGAGGGTGGTGTCGCTGGCCGCGGCAGCGCGGGACGGCACTGTCGCCCCGGTGCTTCCGTCGGTCGTCGCTGTCATGGCTTCCCCTTCGTGCAGTCGTGCGAGTCGTGCTGCTGTGGGTCCGCCGTCGGCCGGTGTCCGCACCATCCTGCGGCACCGGCCGGCGACTACGCGAGGTGTGTTGGGCCGATAGGGATCATCTCTTTCGTACGACGACGAAGTCGGCGAGCGCCGTGAAGGAGCCGCGCACCCGCTCGGGCATGTCGACGGCGTCGAGCGCTTCGATGGCGATGGTGTGCTGGCGGCGGGCCTCCCCGGCCGTCCACTCGCGGCCGCCGGCCTCCTCGATGAGGGCCGCGCGGGCCGCGAACTCCTCCTCGGAGAAGTTCTCGAAGTCGCTGCTCTTGGCGTCCGCGGCGAGGATCTCGCCGAGCCGCTCGGAGGCGGCACCGCCGGCCGCGAGCGCGGCGACGACCGGCAGGGACTTCTTGCGCTGGCGCAGGTCGCTCCAGGTCTGCTTGCCGGTGGCCTCCGGGTCGCCCCAGATGCCGAGCAGGTCGTCGACGGCCTGGAAGGCGAGGCCGAGGTGGTAGCCGTACTTCTCCAGCGCGTCGGCGGTGGCGTCGTCCGCGCCGCCGAGGACCGCGCCGATGGAGCTGGACGCGGCGAGCAGCGCGCCGGTCTTGTTGCCCTCCATCTCCAGGCACTCCTCGACACTGACCCGGTCGCGGTGCTCGTAGGAGATGTCCTGCGCCTGACCGTCGATGAGGGCGCGGGTGGCGGTGGTCAGCCGGCGGGTGGCGCGGCCGGCCTCGACCGTGCCGAGCTCCAGCAGCACCTCGTTGGCGAGGGCGAACAGTGCGTCGCCGACCAGGATGGCCTGGGCGGGGCCGTGCACCTTCCAGACGGTGTCGCGGTGCCGGCGCTGCTCGTCGCCGTCCATCAGGTCGTCGTGCAGCAGCGAGAAGTTGTGGACGAGTTCGACGGCCACGGCACCCGGGACGCCCACCTCGGGCGCGGCGCCGGTGACCTCGGCGGAGAGCACTGCGAGAGCGGGACGCACGGCCTTGCCGCCGTCGCCGTCGGCCGGGTTGCCGGCGGCGTCGATCCAGCCGAAGTGGTAGGCGGCGACGGTGTCCATGGGAGACGCCAGCCGGTCGACGGCCGCACGCAGGACCGGAGTGGCCAGGGTCCGGCCGCGCTCCAGCAGCGCGGTCACGTCCACCGCGGCCCGTGGGGCGGGCGTCGAGGCCGGGGGCACAGTGGGCACAGTCTCTCCTCTTGTTGCGGTACCGGGGGTGCGGGGGCCTGCCGCGGGCTCCTGATCGAGCGTCACGCCGCCTCCTCGAACTCGAAGAGGTGGCGGGGGCGGGGCCGGCCCAGGGCGCTGAGGGCGGCGTCCGCCGCGCTCACTCCACTGCGAACCGCACTCTCCATGGTTGCGGGCCACCCGGTGGCGGTCCACGCTCCGGCCAGGTACAGGCCGGGTGCCTTGGTACGGGCGCCGGGCCGAAGGCGCCCGACGCCGGGGGCGGGCGCGAACGTGGCCGTGCGCTCCCGGGTCACGAAGAAATCCTTCACCACGGCGCCGCGGGTACCCGGGATCAGCCGTTCCAGCTCGGGCAGGTAGCGCTCGCGCAGGTCCGCGACCGGCAGATCGATCTCGCCGTGCGCGGCCGACTGGGACAGCGCGAGGTACTGCCCCCCGTCCAGGCCGGAGGCGCCGGTCCGGTCGAAGACCCACTGCACCGGGGTGCCGAGGGCCGCGAAGAACGGGCGCGCGAGCACCTTGCGGTCGTAGACGACATGGACGTTCAGGATCGGCGCGGTGCCGATCCGCAGCAGCTGTCCGGGGGCGTCCAGGGCGCCGGGCGGCAACAGGTCGTGGGTCTCGCGCTGGGGTACGGCGAGGACGACGACGTCGGTTTCGATGCGCTCGCCGGGAACCTGAACGCTCCACGTGCCGTTTTCGTTGGTAGAGACGGAGGTGACGCGTGTACGGACCTCGGTACGGACGCCCGCGGAGTCGAGCGCCTTGCGGGCCAGCCGGTCGTGCAGTTCGCCCAGCGGGACGCGGGCCCAGCCGATGTCGGCCGCGCCCGGGTCGGACAGCAGACCGGTCTTGAACACCATCGCGGCGAGCCCCAGCGAGGCGTCGCCCGCGACCGCGTTGAGGGTGGCGACCCCGACCAGGTCCCACAGGGCCTCGACGGCACGCGCCGACTGGCCGTGCGCGGCCAGCCAGCTGCCGAAGTCCTGGGTGTCCAGGGCCGGATCGGCGAGGTCGAGCCCCTTCAGCGCGAGCGCGGCCCGCCCGACCGCGGCGCGCTCGGCGAGCGAGAGGTGCGGATAGGCGGCCAGGCTGCGCCCCAGATGGAGGGGGACGGGCAGCGGGTCGCGCCGCAGCCGGCCGAGCCGTCTGCCCTCGGGCTTGGTGACGTCGACGACGGGCACGTCCAGGCGGTCCTGCAGGGGTGCCAGCGCGGAGCCCTGGATCCGGTCGAGGAACCAGCGGTAGGCGGTGCAGCAGCGCAGGTAGACGTGCTGGCCGTTGTCGACGGTCAGTTCGCCGCGCTGGAAGGAGAAGGCGAGGCCGCCCAGCCTGGGCCTGCCTTCGAGCAGGGTGACGCGGACGCCCGCGTCGGCGAGCGCGAGCGCCGTGGTGATCCCGGCGAGCCCGCCACCGACCACGACGGCGCGGCGGCCTGCGGCGCCGTCCGCCTGCGCGGGGCGGGAGCCGTCACTCATGGTGCGTCCTTCCGTGCGAGCGCTCCGCGGGGGTGCCGTGACAGGCCGACGGT
Source organism: Streptomyces sp. NPDC001851 (assembly GCF_040297165.1). Lineage (NCBI taxonomy): Bacteria > Bacillati > Actinomycetota > Actinomycetes > Kitasatosporales > Streptomycetaceae > Streptomyces > Streptomyces sp. NPDC001851. Next base: position 40,195 of record NZ_JBEOYR010000036.1, read on the forward strand.
CGTCCGCGGGTCCCTCGCGGCCGGTCGCGCAGTGGCCCGCGCCCCTTCGGGGCGCTGCCCCGGGCGGACCGTGCACGCCGGGCCGTCGCAGTCAGGGACGCCACCTCGCCGCCGAGGGTTGCCTGGGGCGTGTCCCCTGGTTCGGTGAGGTCCATCAGGCGCGCCTCCTGACGGACCGCGGGGAGACATGGCGGGTGACATGACGGGTGTCGAGGCCGGACAGGCCGCGCACGGCGACGTAGGCCTTCTCGCGTCCGGGCAGTGAGACCCGGCCGCGCAGCACGGCCTCGGGGTCGCGCTCGATGCGGTCCAGCAGCCGGCGGTAGATGCCGGCCATGGCGGCGACGCACGCGCCGCTGCGCCGGTCGAGCATGGGCAGCAGCCGGTAGCCCTCGGCGAAAAGGGCGCGGGCCCGCCGTACTTCGAAGTGCACGAGGCCCGCGAAGTCGGAGCCCTCCGGTGGCGTCGGCCCGTCGAACCCGGCGGAGCAGCCGAACTTGGCGAGGTCGTCGGCGGGCAGATAGGTACGGCCGCCGGCCGCGTCCTCGCGGACGTCCCTGAGGATGTTGGTCAGCTGCAGGGCGAGGCCGAGGGTGTCGGCGTACTCGGATGCGCGCTCGGCGCCGCGCGCGCCCGGGTCGGTGCCGAACACGCCGAGCGAGAGGCGGCCGATGGCACCGGCGACACACCGGCAGTAGACCTTCAGGTCGTCCCAGGTCTCGTAGGCCTCGCCGCGCACGTCCATCTGGACGCCGTCGATCAGCTCGTCGAGGCCGCCGAGCGGGATCGGGAAAGCGCGTGCCGCATGGGCGAGGGCGACGGCGACCGGGTCGGTGTCGTCCTCCTCCACCTCGTCCTCCCGCACGCGGGCGAGCAGCGCCCTGGTGTCCTCCAGCCGCTTCAGCTTCACCTCGCCGGCCAGGTCGCCGTCGCCGATGTCGTCCACGCGCCGGGAGAACGCGTACAGCGCCGACATGGCGCGGCGCTTGGGCGTGGGCAGCAACCGGATGCCGTAGGCGAAGTTGCGGGCCTGCTGCCCGGTGACGGTCTCGCAGTAGCTGTAGGCGGCGAGTACCGGTGCGGACACGTGCGACGGAGAATCCACGGTCCGGATCACCCCTCTCCTCGCAGGATCACGCCCGCCTCACGCAGCAACTGGACCTTGCCGGGTCGGGGCGGGCCGGGAAGTACGTCGTATTCGGCGGCGGCGATCGCGCGGATCGCCGCTCTTCCCCCCGCCACGAACCCTGCGAGCAGCAGCTTGAGCCTGCCGTGGACGCTACCCACCAGGGGGGCGCCTTCATTCAGCAGATCGCCGGCGCGTTGCGCTTCGTATGCAACCAGGGCGCGCACCGATGCGCCCGCGGATTTCGCGTCAAGATCCGTTTCCTGGACGTGAAAGCGCTTCATGTCCGCGGCCGGGAGGTAGATCCGGTCGCGGCCGAGGTCTTCCGCGACGTCCTGGAGGTGTTCCACGATCTGCAGCGCGGTGCAGATCGCGTCGGACAGCCGGATCCGCTCGGGGGTCGCGGTGCCGGTGACCGCGAGGACGAGGCGGCCGACGGGATTGGCGGACAGTTCGCAGTAGGCGAGGAGGTCGTCGTAGGTCTCGTACCGGGTGACGAGCTGGTCCTGGCGGTTGGCGGCGATCAGCCCGAGGAAGGGCTCGGGGGTGAGGGAGCGGCGGCGGACGGTGGGCTGCAGGCGGCGCAGCAGCGGATGGCGCGGGGTGCCGTCGAAGACGCGGCGCAGATCGGCCTCGAACGCGTCGAGGAGGACCAGGCGGTCCTCGGCCTCGGCGGGCGGCACGCCGAGCACCCGGGCGTCGGCCCCGCCCGGGGCGAGGTCGCCGTCGCCGATGTCGTCGACCAGACGGGCGAAGCCGTAGACCGCCATGAGGTCGTCGCGCCACGCCCGGGGCAGGAAGAAGGGAGCCACGGGAAAGTTCTCGCTCGCGGCCTTGTCCAGGGTGGCGCGCTCCAGATCCGGCACCGCCTCGGCGGCCGTCATCGGGCGCTGCCCGCGGCGGGGACGGCACATGCTGCGTTGAGCTGGGGAGTTTCCGTAGCCATTGCCGTCACATCTCCCGTTCTACACTGCCGACCCAATACACACTATTTCGGACACGCCGCCCGGCAATTCGCGGGTCTCCCTGGCGAAGGGTGTCGCGCATTATCGCCCCACTTGCCGCTTTCCGGCACTGGTACAGCTTACGTTGTACAACGCAGCGCGGTCCGTCGGGGTGTCCCGCGCATCACAACAACACACCGATTGGTTCCAAGATTCCTTGCGCTGGCCGGAGTTGACGGTTCCTTTACGCGCGCGGGGCCCCGCCGGACGTCCGGCGGGGCCCCGCGCCGAAACAGGCTACTTGCCCGTGAACTTCTCGTACTCCTTCAAAACCTCTTCGGTCGGTCCGTCCATACGCAGCTCACCGCGCTCCAGCCACAGGACGCGGTTGCAGGTGTCGCGGATGGACTTGTTGTTGTGACTGACCAGAAACACCGTTCCGGCCTCCTTGCGCAGTTCCCGGATGCGTTCCTCGGAGCGCTTCTGGAACTTGCGGTCACCGGTGGCGAGCGCCTCGTCGATCATGAGGACGTCGTGGTCCTTCGCGGCGGCGATGGAGAACCGCAGCCGGGCCGCCATACCGGAGGAGTACGTGCGCATCGGCAGGGTGATGAAATCGCCCTTCTCGTTGATGCCCGAGAAGTCGACGATGTCCTGGTAGCGCTCCTTGATCTGCTCCCGGGACATCCCCATCGCGAGACCGCCCAGGATGACGTTGCGCTCGCCGGTCAGGTCGTTCATCAGGGCCGCGTTGACACCGAGCAGCGAGGGCTGGCCGTCGGTGTACACCTTGCCCTTCTCGGCGGGCAGCAGGCCGGCGATGGCGCGCAGCAGCGTGGACTTGCCGGAGCCGTTGGAGCCGATCAGGCCGATGGCCTCGCCGCGGTAGGCGACGAAGGACACCCCGCGCACGGCGTGCACCTTGCGCACACCCCGTGCCGCGTCGTCGGAGCCTCGCTTCAGGATCCGGCTGAGGGCGGCCGTCGCGCTGCCCTTGCCGGTCTTGGCGCCGTTGACGCGGTAGACGATGTGCAGGTCGTCCGCGATGACCGTCGGGCGGCGCTCCTCGCGGGCCGGGTCGTTGTGCTCAGCCACGTCCGTACCTCTCCTCCGCCTTCCAGAAGTACACGAAGCCGCCGGCGAAGACGGCCACGGCCCAGAACAGGGCGATGGCCCAGACGTGCGGCGGCAGGTTGGCGGCGCCGTAGCCGTCGATCAGCGCGTAGCGCATCAGGTCCATGTAGACCGCGGCCGGGTTGGCCTGGAGCAGCCGGACCGCGATCTCGGAGCGGCCCTCCATCACCTTGTGGAGGGAGAACATGACACCCGAGGTGTACATCCAGGTGCGCAGGACGAACGGCATCAGCTGGGCGAGGTCCGGCGTCTTGGCGCCCATCCGGGCCACGATCAGCGCGAGCCCGGTGTTGAACAGGAACTGCAGCAGCAGCACCGGCACGATCAGCAGCCAGGCGGGGCTCGGGTAGCTGCCGAAGCCGATCGCCACGACGAACATCACGATCATCGAGAACAGCAGCTGCTGGAGCTGCTGCAGCGAGAAGGAGACGGGCAGCGAGGCGCGCGGGAAGTGCAGGGCGCGCACCAGGCCCAGGTTGCCGGAGATCGCCCGGACTCCGGACATGACCGAGCTCTGCGTGAAGGTGAACACGAACACGCCCGTCACCAGGAACGGGATGTACACGTTCTGGGGCAGGCCACGGCTCGCGTGCAGGATCACGCCGAAGATGAAGTAGTACACGCCCGCGTTGAGCAGCGGTGTCGCGACCTGCCACAGCTGGCCGAGCTTGGCCTGGCTGTACTGGGCCGTCAGTTTCGCCTGGGAGAAGGCGAGGATGAAGTGGCGCCGCCCCCACAGCTGGCGGACGTACTCGGCCAGCGAGGGACGGGCGCCGCTCACGGCGAGCCCGTACCTGGCGGCGAGCTGCGCCGCCGTCAGCCCCTCGTCGGGCGGCGGTATCGCGCTCACCGCGACACCGCCGTCATGCGTTGTGTGACTCACGAGTGGAAATCCGGAACTCTCTCAGTAAGAAGCTTGCTCTCTTCGGGTAAGAGAAGCTTCTCAGATCACCGGGGGCCGGCCCAGCCGGGTCAGCCGCCACACGGTGCGCCAGCGCATGGGACGGCGCGGTCCGCAGGGCGTGGTCCAGCCTTCCCGGAATCCGCCGAACCACGCCTTCAGGGCCGGCCGGGAGGGACGGCGCAGCAGCGTGAGCAGCAGCCAGACGCCGAGGTAGACGGGGACCAGGAGCGCGGGGAGGTTGCGGCGGGCCAGCCACACGCGGTTGCGGGCGACCATGCGGTGGTAGACCGCGTGCCGCGAGGGCGCGGTCGTCGGGTGGTACAGCACCATGTCGGAGCGGTAGTCGATCATCCAGCCGGCGTCCAGGGCCCGCCAGGCCAGGTCGGTCTCCTCGTGGGCGTAGAAGAACTCGTCCGGCAGGCCGCCGACCTCGGCGAAGACCCGGGTGCGCACGGCGTTGGCACCGCCGAGGAACGTGGTGACCCGGGAGGAGCGCATCGGGTCGGAGGCGCGCAGCCGGGGCACGTGCCGGCGCTGGGTCGCGCCGGTCTCGGGGTCGGCGATGCGGAAGCTGATGATGCCGAGCTCCGGGTCGGCCGCGAACGCCTCGCGGCACAGCTCGGCGGTGTCGTGGCGGGCGAGCAGGCCGTCGTCGTCGAGGAAGAGCAATATGTCGACATCGCGCCCGCCGGGGCCGAAGGCCTCTATGCCGACGTTGCGGCCGCCGGGGATGCCCAGGTTCTCGGGCAGCTCTATCGTGCGTACGCCCTCGGGCACGTCCGGGACGGGCGAGCCGTTGCCGACGACGACCACCTCGACGGTGTCACCGTCCTGCTTGGCGACCGAGTCGAGCAGGGCCCGCAGCTCCTCGGGCCGGTTGCCCATGGTGATGATGACGGCGCCGACACGCATGGCGGTACTCACTTCAGCCTGCTGGAGGCGAGGATGGACACCAGGTGCAGCAGCGTCTGCAGCAGGGCGATGCCGGCCAGCACCGCGACACCCAGCCGGGAGAAGAACAGGTCGCCGCGGACCTGGTCGACGACGGCCAGGACCAGGATCAGCAGGGACGCCTCGATGCCGAGGATCAGCCGGTGGAACTTGAGGGCGGCGGCGGCCCGGCGGGCCAGCGCCATGCCGGAGGAGCGCATCTCGGCGGCGGCCTCCTGGACCGGCGGCTTGCCGGCCTGGTGGCGGGCGACTCCGACGAGGTCGGTCTCGGCCTTGATGAGGATGGCGCCGAGCGCGGCCAGGGTGCCGAGGAAGGCCCACAGCCAGTCGATGCGGCCGCCGCCCCACAGGTCGGCGGCGCGCAGGCCGAAGCCGGTGAGCACCGCGGCGTCCGTGAGGTAGGCGCCGACGCGGTCCAGGTAGACGCCGTTGAGCGAGTACTGCTTCTTCCAGCGCGCGATCTCGCCGTCGACGCAGTCCAGCAGCAGGTACATCTGGACGCACACCACGCCGAGCACCGCGCCCGCGACCCCCGGCACCAGGAGTGCCGGGGCCGCGAGCACGCCGAAGACGGTCATCAGGTACGTGAGCTGGTTGGGCGTGACCCTGGTGCCCACCAGGTAGCGGTCGACCCGCAGGGACACCTCGCGCATGTAGAGGCGCCCCATCCAGTGCTCACCGCTGCGCCGGTCCTTCACCCCCGCGGGGTGGACGACCGGACGGAGTTCAGCTACCGATGGCCTTGACATAGTCGGCGTAGATGTCCTTGATCTGGTTCGTCTTGAGGTCGAGGTGTTCGAGGATCGTGTAGCGGCCGGGGCGGGTCTCCGGGGCGAACTCCACGGCGCGGACGAACTCGTCCAAGGTGAAGCCGATCTCCTCGGGCAGCACGGGAAGCCCGTGCCGGCGCAGCACCGCGGCCGTGTGGACCGCTTCCTCGTGGGCCCCGCGCAGGTACATCGCGAAGGCCGCGCCGAGACCGCACTGCTCGCCGTGGGCGGCGGCCCGCTTGGGGAACAGCAGGTCGAAGGCGTGGTTGATCTCGTGGCAGGAACCGGAGGACGGCCGGGAGTCGCCGGAGATCGACATCGAGATGCCGCTCAGGACCAGCGCCTCGGCGAGCACCTGGAGGAAGTCGTTGTCGCCGATACCGCCGGGGTGGCGCAGCACCGCCTCGCCGGCCTGGCGGGCCATGGCCGCGGCGAGACCGTCGATCTTCTCGCCGTTGACCCGGTTGGACAGCTCCCAGTCCGCGACCGCGTTGATGTTGGAGATGGCGTCGCCGATGCCGGCCCGGACGAAGCGGGCCGGAGCCTCGCGGATCACGTCCAGGTCGATGACGACCGCGATCGGGTTCGGCACACCGTAGGAACCGCGCCCGGCGTCGTTGTCGAGCGTCGCGACGGGCGAGCACAGGCCGTCGTGCGCGAGGTTCGTGGGCACGGCGACCAGGGGCAGGCCGACCCGGGCCGAGGCGAACTTCGCGCAGTCGATGATCTTGCCGCCGCCGAGCCCGACCACCGCGTCGTAGTGGCCGGACTTCATCTCGCCGGCCAGCCGGATCGCGTCGTCGAGGGTGCCGCCGCCGACCTCGTACCAGGACGCACCCGGCAGCGAGGGGCCGATGCGCTCGCGCAGCCTGGCGCCGGAGCCGCCGCTGACGGCGATGGCGAGCCGGCCGGACTGCGCGATGCGCTCGTCGGCGAGGACACCGGCCAGGTCGTCCAGGGCACCCGGGCGGATGTCCACGACGACCGGCGAGGGAATCAGCCGGGTCAGTAGCGGCACGAGATCTCCCGTCCCTTGGCGAGGTCGTCGTGGTTGTCGATCTCGACCCACGGCACGTCGCCGATCGGCGCCACGTCGATCTTGAAGCCGCGGTTGACCAGCTCCTGGTAGCCGTGCTCGTAGAACTGCTGGGGGTCGGTCTCCCAGACCGTCTTCAGCGCGTCGGCCAGCTCCTCGGCGGCGTCGCCCTCGATGAGCGTGACGCCGATGTACTCGCCGGTCGCCTCGGCCGGGTCCATCAGCTTGGTGATCTTCGTCATGCCCTTCTCGGGGTCCACGACGACCTTCATCTCCTCGTCGGCGAGGTTCTTCACCGTGTCCAGGGCGAGGATGATGCGACGGCCCTCACCGCGCGCGGCGAGCAGCGTCTTCTCGACGGAGACCGGGTGCACGGTGTCGCCGTTGGCGAGGATCACACCGTCCTTGAGGGCGTCACGGCCGCACCACAGGGAGTAGGCGTTGTTCCACTCCTCGGCCTTGTCGTTGTCGATCAGGGTGAGCTTGAGGCCGTACTTCTGCTCCAGGGCCGCCCTGCGCTCGTAGACGGCCTCCTTGCGGTAGCCGACGATGATCGCGACCTCGGTCAGACCCACCTCGGCGAAGTTGGCGAGGGTGAGGTCCAGGACCGTCGGTTCGCCCTCCATACCCGCGGGCCCCACCGGCACCAACGCCTTGGGCAGGGTGTCGGTGTAGGGGCGCAGACGCCGTCCGGCGCCGGCCGCCAGCACGAGGCCGATCATGCGGGTTCTCCTTCGTCGTGTACGGCTGGGGCGCCTTCCCTGTGAGCGGCGACCCAGAAACGGATGCTCTCGACGAGCACCACGAGGGCGACGGCCACGGCGAGGACCGTGAGCGCGACCGTGAACTGCGGGGCGGTGAGCACGGCGGCCAGAACGGTGACCAGCAGCGTTCGCCCTTCGTGCCCCCCGATGGCGCGCACCAGCCAGGCCGGGGGCGCGCCGGCGTTGCCGCGGATGCGGTACACCGTGTCGTAGTGATGGTAGGCGACGGCGGCCACCAGCCCGAAAGCCGCCGGCAGCGCTCCGTTCACCCCCGCCCCGGCCGCGAGGGCGAGGACGGTGCCGTACTCGGCGGCGCGGAAGAAGGGCGGGACCAGCCAGTCGAGGGCGCCCTTGAGGGGGCGGGCGACGGCGAGCGGGGACTGCAGGACGTAGATGACGGCGCCCAGGACGGGCCACCAGCTGCCGTACGGGGCGAACGAGGCGGCAAGGGTGACGGCGGCGCCGCCGACCAGGGCGGTGCAGGCCGGGGCCCGCAGGGACACCCGGCGCGCGACGCGGGTCAGCCCCTGCGCGAGCGGTCCGCTGTCGGCGAGATCGGCCAGCGCCTGCGCGGCCCGGTCGGTGCGCCGGGCCTTGCGGGTCAGGGAGCGCAGCACCCGGCCCGCCGTGGTGTACGTCGCCGCGAAGGCGCAGCCGATCAGCAGGACGGAGAAGGTGATCCGCGGGGTGGTGGCCGCGGTGAGGACCGCGATCATCGCCCAGCGCTCGCCGATGGGCAGGACGATCATCCGGCGCACCCACACCGTCCAGCCGACGCTGTCCAGCTTGTCGGAGAGGGCGGCGGTGGGGCTGGTGTTGGCGGTGGCGTCGTGGTTCGCCTCGTTGAAGGAGAAGTCGACCACATGCCGGCAGGTCTGCAGGATCATCGCCCCGAGGGCGAGCGCCCACACGTCGTCGCCGCCCCGGGCCGCGCCGAGCGCGAGGCCGGCGTAGTAGGCGTACTCCTTGGCCCGGTCGAACGTGGCGTCGAGCCAGGCGCCGAGCGTGGAGTACTTCAGGGCGTACCGGGCGAGCTGGCCGTCGGTGCAGTCCAGGACGAAGGACGCGATCAGCAGCACACCGGCCGCGACGAAGCCGCCGCGGGTGCCGGTGGCCGCGCAGCCGGCCGCGATCAGGGCGGTCAGCAGCGAGGCGGTGGTGACCTGGTTCGGGGTCAGGCCGCGGCGGGCGCACCAGCGGGCGAGGTAGCGCGAGTAGGGGCTGATGAAGAACGTGGTGAAGAAGCCGTCGCGGGACTTCACGGCCGACTTCAGGCGTACGGCCTCGTCGTCGACGGCGGCGACGGCCTGCCGTGCCTCGTTGCGGGCCTGCGGGTCGGCGGGGACGGCGGCGACGAGGCTGCCCAGCTCGGGCCGGTGCACCTCGCAGCCGTCGGCGCCGAGGGCGGTGACGATCCGGTCGGCGAGGCTGTCCACGGCGAGTGCGGTACCGCCGCCGGCCGAGGTCTCGCGGGCCACGGCCCGGGTCAGCGCCTGCCGGGCGGCCGGCTGGGCGGTGACGGCACCGGGGACCGCGGAGAGCGGGAAGCGCGGGTCGGCCAGGCCGAGGCGCAGGGCGTGCTGGTGGCCGACGAAGCGGGCGTCGACCAGGGCCACGCGGTCGCCGGCCGGCGCGGCGGCGAGCAGGGTCTCGGCCTCGGCGGCGTCCGCTGCCACCAGGACGCCGAAGCCGAGCGACCGCAGATCGTTCTCCAGAGACGATCCGGGGACCGGCTGACCGGTGACGATGGCGGTCGGCAACCGAACTCACTCCCTGGGTGCCGGCGCGGGCGCCGGTCTCTCACGTGGTGGGGCGCCCTGCCTGCGGCACCGGGGCGGCATGTCGGCAGAGGCTATCGGATGGGCGGAAGCCCGCGTTCACCGGCCGTTCACGGCCCGGTCCACGAGGACCGCCCCGGCCTTTGCCGCGAGCATCATCGGTGATCAGGGGCCCGCCCCACAAACCCGTGGGCGCAGACCCGGGCATCCCCGGGCATCGGCGACAGGGGGGCGGCTCGGCATAGGGTGGACGACCATGACTTGGCTGATCACCGGCGGAGCCGGATACATCGGGGCCCATGTGGCGCGGGCCATGACCGGGGCCGGGGAACGCGTCGTGGCGCTGGACGACCTCTCCGCCGCCGTCCCCGAGCGGCTCCCGGCGGACGTCCCCCTGGTCGAGGGGTCCACGCTGGACGGGGCGCGCCTCAAGCGGGTCTTCGCGGAGTACGGCGTCACGGGTGTCGTCCACCTGGCGGCGCGCAAGCAGGTCGCCGAGTCGGTGGCCCAGCCCACCCGCTACTACCGGGAGAACGTGGGCGGCCTCGCCACACTGTTGGACGCGGTCGCCGAGGCGGGGATCGACCGCCTGGTGTTCTCCTCGTCGGCGGCGGTGTACGGCAACCCGGACGTGGACCTGATCACCGAGGACACCCCGTGCGCGCCGGTGAACCCCTACGGCGAGACCAAGCTGGCCGGGGAGTGGCTGGTGCGGGCGGCCGGGAAGGCACACGGAATCTCCACGGTGTGCCTGCGCTATTTCAACGTGGCGGGTGCCATGGCGCCGGAGCTGGCGGACACCGGCGTGTTCAACATCGTGCCGATGGTCTTCGACCGGCTCACCCGCGACGAGGCTCCGCGGATCTTCGGTGCCGACTATCCGACGCCGGACGGCACCTGCGTCCGTGACTACATCCACGTCGCCGACCTCGCCGAGGCCCATCTCGCGGCGGCGCGGCGGCTCGCCGGCGGCGGCCCGCCCGGCGATCTGACGCTGAACATCGGGCGGGGCGAGGGCGTCTCGGTCCGCGAGCTGATCACCGTCATCGGCGAGGTCACCGGGGACCGCCGGGCGCCGGTGGTGGAGGGGCGCCGGCCGGGGGACGCGCCCCGTGCGGTCGCCTCGGCCGAGCGGGCCGCCGAGACCCTCGGCTGGCGGGCCGGGCGCGGGGTGCGCGAGATGGTCGAGTCGGCCTGGCGGGGCTGGCGGCTGCACCACGGCGGCTGACCGGTACGCAGCCGTACTTGCCGTGACCTGCGGAACGTTTCCGCAGGTCACGGCACATGACAACGGTGTTCAGTGCCGCGTTGCCCCATACCCCCCACCCGTAGTTCACTGGGCCTGCCGGACGGAACAGCGAAGGGCGGACGCGATGGGGGCAGGGCACGACCACGGGCACGCGCACACGCATGCGCCGGCCACGGGTACGGCCGCGGCGGCCTACCGTGGCCGGCTGCGGATCGCGCTGGGCATCACGCTCACGATCATGGTCGTCGAGCTCGTCGGCGGCCTGGTCGCGGACTCGCTCGCGCTGATCGCGGACGCGGCGCACATGGCGACCGACGGGGTGGGGCTCGGTATGGCCCTGCTCGCGATCCACTTCGCGAACCGCCCGCCGAGCACCAACCGCACCTTCGGCTACGCCCGCGCCGAGATCCTGGCCGCCCTGGCCAACTGCCTGCTGCTGCTCGGCGTCGGCGGCTATGTCCTCTACGAGGCGGCGCAGCGGTTCGTCACGCCCGCGGACACCCGCGGCGGCCTGATGGTCGTGTTCGGTCTGATCGGTCTGGTCGCGAACAGCGTCTCGCTGACGCTGCTGATGCGCGGGCAGAAGGAGAGCCTGAACGTGCGCGGCGCCTTCCTGGAGGTCGCCGCCGACGCGCTGGGCTCGGTCGCGGTGCTGATCTCGGCGGCGGTGATCCTGACCACCGGCTGGCAGGCCGCCGACCCGGTGGCCTCGCTGGTCATCGGCGTCATGATCGTGCCGCGGACGCTGAAGCTGCTGCGCGAGACGCTGGACGTGCTGCTGGAGGCGGCCCCGAAGAACGTCGACATGGCCGAGGTGCGGGCGCACATCCTGGCGCTGGACGGCGTGGAGGACGTACACGACCTGCACGCCTGGACGATCACTTCCGGGCTGCCGGTGCTGTCGGCACACGTCGTGGTCGGCTCGGAGACGCTGAACGCCATCGGCCACGAGAAGCTGCTGCACGAGCTGCAGGGCTGCCTGGGCGACCACTTCGACGTGGAGCACTGCACCTTCCAGCTGGAGCCGGGCGGACACGCGGAGCACGAGGCGCGGCTCTGCCACTGAGAGCGTCGCATATGTGTTCGGAGCCCGCCCCGGACGGTTCCGTGATCGCCTGACCGGGCACGATGATCTACCGGGTCCCACTTCCGGTACCGCCACGCGTGCGGACCTGCCGGGAAGTGCCGGGAGTGCCGGATTCGTACGGCAGACTTGGGGTGCGAAGAACGAGGCGAAGGATGGGTATGCCGATCACACCTGCCACCGCGACGCACGGTTCGTCGAATGGCACCGCAGAGGCGATTTTGCTGGAACTGGTCGACGAGAAGGGTGTGACGATCGGTACGGCGGAGAAGCTCGCCGCCCACCAGCCGCCGGGACAGCTGCACCGCGCGTTCTCGGTGTTCCTCTTCGACGAGCAGGGCCGGCTGCTGTTGCAGCAGCGGGCACTCGGCAAGTACCACTCCCCCGGTGTGTGGTCCAACACCTGCTGTGGCCACCCGTACCCGGGCGAGGCACCCTTCGCCGCCGCGGCCCGGCGTACGTACGAGGAGCTGGGCGTGTCCCCGTCGCTGCTGGCGGAGGCGGGCACGGTCCGCTACAACCACCCGGACCCGGCCTCGGGCCTGGTCGAGCAGGAGTACAACCACCTGTTCGTCGGCCTGGTGCAGGCGCCGCTCGCGGTGGACCCGGAGGAGGTCGGGGACACGGCCTTCGTCACGGCGGCCGAGCTGACGGAGCGGCACGCCCGCGACCCGTTCTCCGCCTGGTTCATGACCGTCCTGGACGCGGCCCGCCCCGCGATCAGGGAACTGACGGGCCCGTCCGCGGGCTGGTAAGCGGTAGCTCCTCACCGGAGCCACCTGCCCGGCCAACTGCCGGACCAGGCGGGGCATGACCGGCTCGACGCACCATGGCCGGGCATGAGCGGCCCGGGAAAGGGCCGCGGCATGAGCGGCTCGGCCGGAGACCGCCGGTGTGGGTGGCTCGGGGTCGGCCGCGGGTGTGGGTGGCCCGGCGAGAGGGCTGCGCGTGTGGATGGCTCGGCGAGAGGGCCGCGGGTGTGGGTACCTCGGCGAGAGGGCCGCGGCATGAGCGGCTCGGGGGACCGCCTTGGGATGAGCGGCTCGGCCGGAGGCCGCCGGTGTGAGCGGCACTGCCGAAAGCGCCTGCCAGGCCCTACGGAGGCACCGCTGGCATGAACGGCTCGGCGGAAGCGCCGGCGACTGAGCGGCTCCACGAATGCGTGGCGGGTGTGAGTGGCACTGCCGGAGGGCCCCCGGAGTGAGTGGCGCTGTCGAAGGGCCGCCGCCATGAGAGGGCCCCGGGGAAACAGCGCCGGCCTGAGCGGCTCGACGGGGACCACCGCTGGCTGAGCGGCTCTGCCGGAGGACGGTGTAATGAGCGGCCCTGCCAAAGCGCCGCAGGCTGAGAGGCCCTACCGAAGGCCGCGGTGTGAGGGGCACGCTGCCGGAGCGCCGCCGTCATGAGAGGCCCTACGGAAGCAACACCGGCATGAACGGCTCGGGACCACCGCCGGCTGAGCGGCTCGGCCTGAGGACCGCGGGATGACCGGCTCTGCCCCAGCGCCGCAGGCTGAGAGGTCCTACCAAAGCGCCGTGGGTGTAAATGGCACTGCCGAAGCGCCGTCGGCATGAGGGGCTCTGCCGGAATGCCGCAGTCTGAGAGGCCCCACGAAAGCGCCGCCGGAGTGAGGGGGCCCTACCTAAGCGCCGTCGGCTTGAGCGGGAGGGCGGCCCAGATCACCTTTCCGCCGGTCGTGGTGTGCTCCACGTCGACCATGCCGCCCGCCTCCCGTGCCACCTCGCGGACCAGGAGCAGGCCCCGGCCGCCGGTCTGGCCGTGGTCGGCCTCCAGTGCGGTCGGGCGGTAGGGGTGGTTGTCCTCCACGGACACCCGTACCCACTCGGCTCCGACGGCGACCTCCACGGCCAGCATCGGCGACAGCAGCGCCGCGTGCCGTACCGCGTTGGTGACCAGCTCGGAGACGATCAGCAGCAGGCCGTACACCAGCTCGTCGGAGACCGGCACGCCCTGGCGCAGCAGCAGGTCCCGGACGGCGTGCCGGGCCTGCGGGACCGAGGCGTCCACCGCGGCGGCGGTGAACCGCCAGACGCCCTCGTACGGCAGTGGGTCGGGCGGCCGCTCGTCCTCCCCCGCTGGGCGCGGGCCGTCCCCGCGCCCGTGGTTGTCCATCGTCCGGTCGCCACCCTCGCGCTCGATTGTCACCACACGTCGAGTGTTGGTAACGATCCGCTGCGGATTTGGACCTGAACGCAAGTCACCGGGTATCGAGCGGTTCATGACCGAGTGCGTATGACACGGTCACGTGTGGGACTGTTTCCTGTCACCCGGGCGCCGGTTCCCGAACTAATCGGGTCGTCGGGTCGGCGCTACCCCTGCTCGGAGACGAGCCCGACGACCCGGCGCCCCCCGTAGCCGGTGGCCACCAGGCCGAGGCCGTCGAAGAGCAGGGAGAGCGAGAAGAAGGTGCCGATGACGTACTGGCTGCTGCTCGGCCAGTGGGCGAGGACCAGGATCCCGAGGAGCAGGTCGAAGACACCGAGGAGCAGCGTCCAGCCGAACTGGGGACCCCGCACGATCACGCTGCCGACCAGCCGGAAGAGGCCCGCCGTCAGGAACAGCAGCGCGGCGAACATGGTCAGGGCGACGGCCGCCGCGTGCGGCAGGCGGATGACGACGACTCCGGCCGCGATGTTCAGGGCGGCGACGATGGCGCCGAGCCAGAAGAAGCTGGTCCCGCGGGCCTGGATCGCGTGCAGCAGGCCGACGATCCCGCCGGTCAGCAGCAGCCAGCCGAACAGCAGCATCGAGGTGAGCGTGGCGACGGCGGTGTAGACGAGTCCCACGAGCCCGGCCAGGACGAGGATCACACCGAGCGCGGCGAGCCAGCCGAAGCCGTGGCGCAGCTTCGTCACCTTGTCCTTGGGCTCGCGCTTGCCGAACTTGGCCATCGCCGCCTCCTCGACCATCTCTGCCTGCCCCCTCCCTCCCTATGTGTCCCCCTTCGGGGGATTCGGTAACGCCGGGGTGAGGCACCCTGCGTCCAGTCGGCCCCCGATAGCATCCGGCGCATGGAGCCCCAGCTGTCGCACCGTGTCGAAGGCGCCGTCGCCACCGTCGTCATCCGCAACCCGGCCAAGCGCAACGCCATGACCGCCGCGATGTGGCGATCGCTGCCGCCGCTCCTGGACGGCCTGGCGCACGATCCCGGCGTGCGGGCGCTGGTGCTCACCGGGGAAGGCGGCACCTTCTGCGCGGGTGCGGACATCTCCACGCTCCAGGGGTCACCCGAGGAAGCCCAGGGACTCGCCGTGGCGGCCGAGGAGGCGCTCGCCGCGTTCCCCAAGCCCACCCTGGCCGCCGTGCGCGGGCACTGCGTGGGCGGCGGGGCGCAGCTGGCGGCGGCCTGCGATCTGCGGCTGGCGCAGGAAGGCGCCCTGTTCGGGGTGACACCGGCGCGGCTCGGCATCGTCTATCCGGCCTCCTCGACCCGTCGGCTGGTGTCGCTGGTGGGTCCGGCCACGGCCAAGTACCTGCTGTTCACGGCCGAGTTGATCGGCACCGGCCGTGCGCTCGCCACCGGGCTGGTGGACGAGGTGCTGCCGGAGGGCGAACTGGACAAGCGGGTCGCCGAGCTGACCGGGATCCTGGCCGCCCGCTCGCAGCTCACGCAGGCCGCCGCGAAGGAGTTCGCGAACGGCAGGACGGACCGGGACGCCCACTGGGCGGAGCAGGCACGCGGCAGCGGCGACACCGCGGAGGGCGTCGCCGCGTTCCTGGAGCGCAGGCAGCCGCGCTTCACCTGGAGCGTGTCTACGTCAGGCTGAACCGGCCGCCCGTACGCAGTTCCTCGACGAGGTGCGCGGGCGCCTTGCGCGGGGAACCGGCGTCGTACGGCGGCTGGGGGTCGTACTCGGTCAGCAGCTGGACGGCCTGGGCGTGTTCGTCGCCCGCGATCCGGCCGGTCAGGGTGAGCGCCATGTCGATGCCGGAGGAGACCCCGGCGGCGGTGACGTACTTGCCGTCGGTCACGACCCGCTCGCCCGTCGGTTCCGCGCCGAACTCCTTCAGCAGGTCCAGTGCGGCCCAGTGGCTGGTCGCCCGGCGGTCGCGCAGCAGCCCGGCGGCGGCGAGCAGCAGGGAGCCCGAGCAGACCGAGGTCGTCCACGTACTCGCCGCGTCGGCCGCGCGCAGCCAGTCCAGCAGGACCGGGTTCTGCAGCTGGGCCATGGTGCCGGGGCCGCCCGAGACCACCAGGAGGTCGGGACGGGGCACCTCGTCGAGGGCCTTGTCGGCGGTGACGGCGAGAAAGCCGGTCTCGGTGCGGACGGGGCCGGGCCGCTCGGCGACGAAGGCGAGGTCCGCGTCCGGGAGCCGGCTGAGGATCTCGTAGGGGCCGACGACGTCCAGGGCGGTGAAGCGGTCGTAGACGACCAGGGCGATCTGCATGGGCTCGTCCCTTCAGTGGGTGGTGGCGGGCCGGAACCGGCGCCGGTACTCGGCCGGGGCCGTCCCGAGGGCCTTGACGAAGGCGCGGCGCATGGCCTCGGGGGTGCCGTAGCCGCTGGCGCGGGCGGTCTCCTCGATGCTGTCGGCGGTGTCCTCCAGCAGGCGGCGGGCGTGTTCCAGGCGGACCCGGTCGACGTAACGGCCGGGTGTCATGCCGGTCTCCTCGCGGAAGGCGCGCGCGAAGTGGCGGGGTGACAGCCGGGCCCGGGCGGCGAGCGACTCGACCGTGAGGTCGCCGGCCGGGTGCTCGGTGATCCACCGCTGGACCTCGCGCAGCGGTGCCCGCCGGGCGGTCTGGGCGGCGAGCTGGGCGCTGAACTGCGCCTGGTTGCCGGGCCGGCGCAGAAAGACCACAAGGTGCCGGGCGACGGCGAGGGCGACGTCCCGGTCCAGGTCCTCCTCGACCAGGGCGAGGGCCAGGTCGATGCCGGAGGTCACGCCGGCCGAGGTGGCGACGTCCCCGTCCCGGACATAGATGGGTTCCGGGTCCACGGTGACGGCCGGGTGGTCGCGGGCGAGCTTGTCGCAGTACGCCCAGTGGGTCGTCGCCCGGCGGCCGTCGAGGAGCCCGGCGGCGGCGAGCAGGACGGCGCCCGTGCACACCGAGACCAGGCGGTCGGCGCGCGGGCCGTGGGCGCGTAGCCACTCGATCAGCCGCGGATCGGGGGCGCGGGTGCCCTGGCCGCCGGGGACCAGCAGGGTGTGCGGGTCGCGGGCGGCGGCCAGTGCCTCGTCCGGTACGAGGGTCAGGCCGCTGGAGGTGCGCACCGGGCCGCCGTCCAGGGAGGCGGTACGGACCCGGTAGGTGCCCGGTGTGTGCGTCTCGGCGCCGGCGAACACTTCGAGCGGACCGGTGACGTCGAGGCTCTGCACGCCGTCGAAGAGGACGAAGAGGAGGGTTCGCTGCGCCATGCCCTCGATTCTTCGCCGCCCGGCAGATGGCCGCAATGACGTGTTTCCCACCTTTCCTGCCATGCCCGGACAGGAGGACGGGTCGGTGAGGTGCCCGCAGGCCGCTCGCCCGAGGGAACCCGCCGCGCACGGGGGCCGTGCCCGAGCCGGGAGCCCGCGGCCCGCCACGCCCCGCCCTGATCCCCGGTTGTCGGTGTCACCTGCCACAATTGCCGCGCAACCTCAGTGGAGAAGGCGGTACGGGATCGTGACGACACCCGGATCCATCGGAGCGGGATCCATCGAAGGCAGGATCGCCGAGGAGCTCGGCGTACGGGAGCGGCAGGTGAAGGCCGCGGTGGAACTGCTCGACGGCGGTTCCACCGTGCCCTTCATCGCCCGCTACCGCAAGGAAGCGACCGAGATGCTCGACGACGCGCAGTTGCGCACGATCGAGGAGCGGCTGCGCTACCTGCGGGAGCTGGAGGAGCGGCGGGCGGCGATCCTGGAGTCGGTGCGCGAGCAGGGCAAGCTCACCGACGAGCTGGAGGCCCGCATCCGCGGCGCCGAGACCAAGGCGCGGCTGGAGGACATCTACCTGCCGTACAAGCCCAAGCGGCGCACCAAGGCGCAGATCGCGCGCGAGGCCGGCCTGGAGCCGCTGGCGGAGGGCCTGCTGGCCGACCCGACGGTGGAGCCGCTGGCGGCCGCCGCCGCGTTCGTGGACGCCGGCAAGGGAGTCGCCGATCCGCAGGCCGCCCTGGAGGGCGCCCGGGCGATCCTCACCGAGCGGTTCTCGGAGGACGCCGACCTGATCGGCGAGCTGCGCGAGCGCATGTGGGTGCGCGGGCGGCTGGCCGCGAAGGTGCGGGAGGGCAAGGAGGAGGCGGGCGCCAAGTTCGCCGACTACTTCGACTTCGCCGAGCCGTTCACCGAGCTGCCCTCGCACCGGATCCTGGCGATGCTGCGCGGCGAGAAGGAAGAGGTCCTCGACCTCGTCCTGGAGCCGGAGGAGCCGACGGACGGGCCGTCGTCGTACGAGGGCATCGTCGCGCACCGGTTCGGGATCGCCGACCGGGGCCGGCCCGCCGACAAGTGGCTGACGGACACGGTCCGCTGGGCCTGGCGCACCCGCCTCCTCGTCCACCTCGGCATCGACCTGCGCCTCAGGCTGCGCACGGCCGCCGAGGACGAGGCGGTGAACGTCTTCGCCGCGAACCTGCGCGACCTGCTGCTGGCCGCCCCGGCCGGCACCCGCGCGACGCTGGGCCTGGACCCCGGTTTCCGTACGGGCGTGAAGGTCGCCGTGGTCGACGCGACCGGCAAGGTGGTCGCCACGGACGTGATCTACCCGCACGTCCCCGCCAACAGGTGGGACGAGGCCCTCGCCAAGCTGGCCCGGCTCGCCGGGGAGCACGCGGTCGAGCTGGTCGCGATCGGCAACGGCACCGCCTCCCGCGAGACCGACAAGCTCGCCGGTGAACTGATCGCCAGACACCCGGAGTTGAAGCTCACCAAGGTGATGGTGTCCGAGGCGGGCGCGTCGGTGTACTCGGCCTCGCAGTACGCCTCGCGGGAGCTGCCCGACATGGACGTGTCACTGCGCGGCGCGGTCTCGATCGCGCGGCGCCTGCAGGACCCGCTGGCCGAGCTGGTGAAGATCGACCCGAAGTCCATCGGCGTCGGGCAGTACCAGCACGACCTGTCCGAGGTGAAGCTGTCCCGCTCGCTGGACGCGGTGGTCGAGGACTGTGTGAACGGCGTCGGTGTCGACGTCAACACCGCGTCCGTGCCGCTGCTTTCGCGCGTGTCCGGCATCTCGTCCGGGCTCGCCGAGAACATCGTGGCGCACCGGGACGCCAACGGGCCCTTCACCTCCCGCTCCGAGCTGAAGAAGGTGGCCCGGCTCGGCCCGAAGGCGTACGAGCAGTGCGCGGGCTTCCTGCGGATCCGCGGCGGCGCCGACCCGCTGGACGCCTCCAGCGTGCACCCGGAGGCCTACCCGGTGGTGCGCCGCATGGTGAAGACCACGGGGCAGGAGGTGGCCTCCCTCATCGGCAACACCGGCGTGCTGCGCTCGTTGAAGCCCGCCGACTTCGTGGACGACACCTTCGGTCTGCCGACGGTGACGGACATCCTGAAGGAGCTGGAGAAGCCGGGGCGCGATCCGCGGCCCGCGTTCAAGACGGCCACCTTCAAGGAGGGCGTGGAGAAGATCTCCGACCTGTCCGCCGGGATGGTCCTGGAGGGCGTGGTGACGAACGTGGCGGCCTTCGGCGCGTTCGTGGACGTCGGCGTCCACCAGGACGGCCTGGTGCACGTCTCGGCGATGTCGAAGACGTTCGTCAAGGACCCGCGCGATGTCGTCAAGCCCGGTGACATCGTCAAGGTGAAGGTCCTCGACGTGGACATCCCGCGCAAGCGGATCGCGCTGACCCTGCGCCTGGACGACGAGGCAGCCGCGCAGGGCCAGGGCGGTGGCGGTGGCCGTCAGCAGCGCGGCGGCGGTCCCCGTCCGCCGCAGCAGCGGCAGGGCGGCGGGCAGAACCAGCGGCAGGGCGGCGGGCAGAACCAGCGGCAGGGCGGCGGGCAGAACCAGCGGCAGGGCGGCGGGCAGAACCAGCGGCAGGGCGGCGGACAGGGCCAGCGGCAGGGCGGCGGACAGGGCCAGCGGCAGGGCCGGGGCGGCGACCGGGGCGGCCGTCAGGCGCCGGCACCGGCCAACAGCGCGATGGCGGACGCGCTGCGCCGGGCGGGGCTGCTGGACCCCAGGAAGCGCTGACCCCGCGGGGCTCCGGCCGGGCCCCTCTGGGGCACCGCCCCGGGGCCCCGGGGCCTTTCTCTCCCCCCGCCCGTCCGTCTCGGTCGGCTGACAGGGCACCCTCCTCGCGGAGGGTGCCCTCGTGCGTGCCCCGGAAACCGGTGGCGCGTGATCACCCGGTCGGCAGACTGGGCCCATGACAGACCCCAAGGACGACCTCAGGGTGTATCTCCAGGACGCCCGCGACGTACTGCTGTGGAAACTCGACGGCCTGCCCGAGTACGACATCCGGCGCCCCCTGACGCCCACCGGCACCAACCTGCTGGGCCTGGTCAAGCACCTGACCGGCGCCGAGGCGCTGTACTTCGGCGCGGCCTTCGGCCGGCCCTTCGCCGGTACGGCCCTGTGGATCACCGGTGACGCCGAGCCCGACGCGGACCTGTGGGCGCGGGCCGACGAGTCCCGCGAGGACATCGTCGGCCGGTACCGGCGGGCCTGCGCCCATGCGGACGAGACGATCGCGGCGCTGCCGCTGGACGCGCCCGGCCGCGTGCCGGGTGCGCCGCAGGAGACGACGCTGCACCGGATCCTGACCCACATGATCGCGGAGACCCAGCGGCACGCCGGCCACGCCGACATCGTGCGGGAGCTGATCGACGGGGCGGTGGGGCAGCGGCCGGAGGGGCTCCATGTCGCACCGCACGATCCGGAGCATGTCGAACGGGTCGAGCGGGCCGCGAAGGAAGCCGCCGCCCGCTGGAGCTAACGTTCCGTCACCTTGCCGTCCGCCACCTCCAGGCGGCGGGTCACCTGGACCGCGTCCAGCATGCGGCGGTCGTGGGTGACCAGGAGCAGGGTGCCCTCGTAGCTGTCGAGGGCCTGTTCCAGTTGCTCGATGGCGGGCAGGTCGAGGTGGTTCGTCGGCTCGTCCAGGACCAGCAGGTTGACGCCCCGGCCCTGCAGGAGGGCCAGGGCGGCACGGGTGCGTTCGCCCGGCGAGAGGGTCGCGGCCGGACGCAGCACGTGGCGGGACTTCAGGCCGAACTTGGCGAGCAGCGTGCGCACGTCCACCGGCTCGGTGTCGGGGACGGCCGCGCAGAACGCCTCCAGCAGGGACTCGGGGCCGTGGAACAGCCCCCGGGCCTGGTCGACCTCGCCGACCAGGACGCCCGAGCCGAGTGCGGCGTGCCCGCGGTCGAGCGGGACACGGCCCAGCAGCGCGCCGAGCAGGGTCGACTTGCCAGCACCGTTGGCCCCGGTCACCGCGACCCGGTCCGCCCAGTCGATCTGCAGGGACACCGGGCCGAAGGTGAAGTCGCCGCGCCGCACCTCGGCGTCCCGCAGGGTCGCCACCACCGCGCCGGAGCGCGGGGCGGACGCGATCTCCATGCGCAGCTCCCACTCCTTGCGCGGCTCCTCGACCGCCTCCAGGCGCTCGATCATGCGCTGGGTCTGCCGCGCCTTGGCGGCCTGCTTCTCGCTGGCCTCGCTGCGGAACTTGCGGCCGATCTTGTCGTTGTCGTTGCCCGCCTTGCGCCGGGCGTTCTTCACGCCCTTGTCCATCCAGGACCGCTGCATCTGGGCGCGGTCCTGGAGGGCGGCCTTCTTGTCGGCGTACTCCTCGTAGTCCTCGCGGGCGTGCCGCCGGGCGACCTCGCGTTCCTCCAGGTAGGCCGCGTAGCCGCCGCCGAAGAGGTTGATCTGCTGCTGGGCGAGGTCCAGTTCGAGGACCTTGGTGACCGTGCGGGTGAGGAACTCGCGGTCGTGGCTGACGACGACCGTGCCGGCGCGCAGGCCGGTGACGAAGCGTTCCAGGCGTTCCAGGCCGTCGAGGTCGAGGTCGTTGGTGGGTTCGTCCAGGAGGAAGACGTCGTAGCGGGACAGCAGCAGCGAGGCGAGCCCGGCGCGGGCCGCCTGGCCGCCGGAGAGCGAGGTCATCGGCTGGTCCAGGCCGACGGCGAGACCGAGCGAGTCGGCGACTTCCTCCGCGCGCTCGTCCAGGTCGGCGCCGCCGAGGCCGAGCCAGCGCTCCAGGGCGGTCGCGTAGGCGTCGTCGGCGCCGGGTGCCCCGTCCACGAGTGCCTGGGTGGCCTCGTCCATGACGCGCTGGGCCTCGGCGACACCCGTACGACGGGCCAGGAACTCCCGGACGGTCTCCCCCGGCCTGCGCTCCGGCTCCTGCGGCAGATGCCCGACGGTGGCGGTCGGCGGGGACAGCCTGAGTTCGCCCTGTTCGGGTGCGGTGAGTCCGGCGAGCAGCTTCAGCAGGGTGGACTTGCCCGCGCCGTTGGCGCCGACGAGACCGATCACGTCGCCGGGCGCGACGACGAGGTCGAGCCCGGAGAAGAGGGAGCGGTCGCCGTGGCCGGCGGCGAGGTTCTTGGCGACGAGGGTGGCAGTCATCAGGAGGCCGATCCTAATGGGCGGGCAGCCGCGTCCCGGCCGCGCTTTCCGGTGGGTCCGACGCGCCTCGCCGCAGCCGCGCTTCCCGTCGGGCCGGTGGCCCCGGCGCCCGCGCGCCGGCCGCGGCCCCGCACCTCAGCCCCGGCTTCCGCCCGCGACCGGTGCCGTGAGCACATCTCCCGTCGTGCGGGCGACGACGAACGCCTCCCCCTTGACCGCCTTCCGGTCGAGGGGGAGGCGGTGCCGGCCGGGCTCCAGGACGCCGTCGAACACCTCGCTGGTGTGGGTGCGGTAGAGCCGGTCGAGGCGGTAGGCGGTGATCCGCACCCGGCAGGCGGAGGTCACCTCGACGTCCGCGGTGCCCCGGGCGGCCGTGAGCCCGGTGAGCCGGCGCTGCGACAGCGGGCTGCGGTCCAGGGCGTGCTCGATCTGGGCGACGAGCAGCGGCACGATCGGGGCCAGACCGTCCACGCGGGCGATGTCGACTCCGGCGCGTGCGAAGGCGTCCAGTACGGCGGCTCTCTCGGCCTCGCCGACCGCGCGGCCGAAGGCGACCGCGCCGTAGCCGCGCAGTTCCTCGGCGGGCACGGCCCGGGCGTCCTGGGTGATGTCGGCGCCGATCCCGATGGTGCGCAGCGCGGCGGCCAGCCGGGCCAGCACCGCGACGCGGGCGCCGATCAGCAGAACGCGCCGGCGGGGCGGGCCTTCGCCGAGGGAGGCCAGGGCGGCGCGGTACTCGGGGCCGTGGAAGCGGAACGGCCCTATGCCGTGGTAGCCGTTGAGCTCCAGGTCGGCGTGTTCGTCCGTCTGCCAGGCGAAGTCCCGCCAGATGTAGTCCTCACCGTCGCGCTCGATGACGGCGGTGACCGCTCCGCAGCCCAGGTCCGCGCACTCCGGGCAGCCGTAGATGACGAACCGGCCGTCCGGGAGCGGCGGTTCGGCCTCCAGGAGCAGGGCGCGCACCTGCTTGGTGAAGATGGCGGGCGGAACGTCCGAGGCGAGCGGGGAGACGGCGTCGAGGTCGGACAGCCGGAACAGCAGCGGACGGCCGTCCACGACGAAGTCCACGAAGTCGCGGTGCACCTGGTAGCCGCCGTCGGCGAGCACACCGCCGGCGCGGATCGCCGGTGCCAGGCCGAAGGTCGCGTATGCGGCAGACATGCTGTGAGTATCCCCACATCGACACGCGGCTGAGCGCAGCATGACAGAGTCGGCCGGACTGGGCCTATCGTCCTGGCGTGGACAGCGAGCCGAGCGATGAAGTGACCGTGGTCGGGAGCGGCGTCGTCGGGCTGACGACGGCCGTGGTGCTGGCCGAGTCCGGGCGGCGGGTACGGGTGTGGACGCGGGAGCCCGCCGAGCGTACGACCTCGGCGGTCGCCGGCGGCCTGTGGTGGCCGTACCGCATCGCACCCGAGCCGCTGGTCAGTGCGTGGGCGCTTGCGTCCCTCACCGTGTACGAGGAGCTGGCGGGGCTGCCGGAGGAGACGGGCGTACGCCTGGTCGACGGCGTACACCGGGGGACGCGGCTGGACGGGCTGGGCGCCTGGGCGGGCCGGGTGCCGGGACTGCGGGCCGTGTCCGACGGTCTCGCGGCGCGGCTGCCGGTGATCGACATGCCGGTGCATCTGGCGTGGCTGCGGGAGCGGCTGGCGAGGGCGGGCGGCGTGGTCGAGGCGCGCGAGGTGTCGGACCTCGCCGCCGTGCCCGCGCCGGTCGTGGTCAACTGCACGGGTCTGGGCGCGCGTTCGCTGGTGCCCGACCCTGCGGTGCGTCCGGTGCGGGGGCAGCTCGTGATGGTGGAGAACCCGGGAATCACGACCTGGTTCACATCCGTCGGCCACGCCTCCGACGCCTCCACGTACGTCATCCCGCAGCCGGGCGGACTGCTGCTGGGCGGTACGGCGGAGGACGACGACTGGTCCCTGGCCCCGGACCCGGACACCGCCGCGGCGATCGTCGCCCGGTGCGCGGAGGTCCGGCCGGAGATCGCGCAGGCGCGGGTGCTGGCCCACCGGGTCGGGCTGCGGCCGGCCAGGCACGCGGTACGACTGGAACGGCAGCCGCTGCCCGGCGGCCGTGTGCTGGTGCACAACTACGGCCATGGCGGGGCCGGGGTGACGGTGGCGTGGGGATGCGCGCGGGAGGCGGCCGGGTTGGCGTTCCCGGCCGCCTGAAGGTCACCCGGCGCGGCGGCTGGGCGCGGGTGGTCTTCGCTTGCCCGCGCTGGAGGGGGTGCCATGAAGGCCGACGGCACTGCAGTTCCCCAAGGGGCGCGGGGAACTGCGCGACGAGCCACGACGGACCCGCAGCCGGCGAGGGTCACGCACCCCCACGGCGCACCCCCGGTCAGTCCAACGGGATGTGGCGGGACACGCCCGGTCCGCGGACGCCGTTCAAAACCACCGGCGCGGGAGCCGCCACCGTGCTGCCGGCCGTCGCCCGGGCGAACTCCGCCGCGCCGCCGACCAGCGGAAGGCTCGC
Source organism: Streptomyces sp. NPDC001851 (assembly GCF_040297165.1). NCBI lineage: Bacteria > Bacillati > Actinomycetota > Actinomycetes > Kitasatosporales > Streptomycetaceae > Streptomyces > Streptomyces sp. NPDC001851. The sequence goes on from NZ_JBEOYR010000036.1 coordinate 64,944, forward strand.
CGTCGTACCGGACAGATCGACCGTCACAGTCGGCTTCGTGGCCGGCGGATCGATCAGGTCCCTGTCCGTGCCCGCGATGATCAGCGCCAGCCGGTGCCCCTTGGGGACCACATGGTCGGTCGCCGCGAGACGCAGCGTCATCGTGTACGCCTTGCCCGGGGTGAGCGGGACGCCCTTGGCGAGGGAGGCGTAGTGGCCGAGGTCGGCCCAGCCGCGGCTGAACACCGTGTAGTCGACCTTGGCCGTCTTGGCCGCCGTCTCCTTGAAGCAGGCGCTGTCCCCGGCCGTGCTCGCGCCCCAGCAGGTGCGGTCGGTGAGGGTGGTGATGCCCTCGGCCGCGTCCGCGTAGTCGCGGATGGTGTCGGGGCCGAGGTCGACCAGGACGGCGGACAGGTGGGCCGAGGTGGTGGTCGGTGTCGCGGTCACCGTCACCGTGGACGAACCGGACAGGCGCAGGTCATGGGCGAGCGGCGCGGTGAGGAAACCGGTCTTCCCGGCCGTGGGCGTGGTCAGGTGCGCGGCCCAGTCGGTCTCGCTCAGCGTCGGGTCGTCGGTGAAGCTCTCCGTGCCGGTGGCCGGGCGCAGGCCGAGCGTGCCGACGCCGGCCCGGGTGCCGGGGGCGGGGTGCAGGACGGTGGCGCGGGTGGCCTGCGGGGGCCAGACGCGGGAGGTGACCCACTGGTCGGGGTGGCGTTCGATGTCGGCCATCGGCTCGCGGTCGATGCCGTTGTCGTAGCCGAGGAGTGCGTGGTCGAACCAGCGGTGCAGGGTGTCGACCCAGGCGCCGCGCCGGTAGTCGAAGGGGTCGACGTGCCCGGTCTGGGACAGCCAGATCTTGCGCTGCACACCGTGCCGGGCGAGGGCGTCCCACCACTGGCCGAAGTGCTTGGTGCGGACGTTGAGGTCCTGCATGCCGTGCACCAGGAACACGCTGGCGCGTACCTTGGCCGCGTCCTTGACGTAGTTCCGCTCGGTCCACAGCCCGGTCCAGTCGCCGCTGCGCGGGCTGCCGTCGGCGAGTTTCTTCTGTACGGCCGCGCAGTGGGCGTGCGCCGCGTCGCTCTCGACGTAGCCGGCCAGTTGGTCGGGGCCGCCGTCGTACAGCGGGGCGCCCTGCGCGAAGTAGTAGTCGTACCAGGAGGAGATGCCGCTGATCGGGACGATCGTCCGCAGGCCCTTGACGCCGGTGGCGGCGACGCCGTTGGCGATCGTGGCGTCCCAGCTCTTGCCGATCATGCCGGTCCGGCCGTTGGTCCAGGCGGCCTTGACGGTCGTGGCCCCGGTGCGGCTCGTGTACGCCCTGGCGCGGCCGTTCAGCCAGTCGATGACGGCCTTCGCGGACTGGATGTCGGAGCGGCCGCCGGTGTCGACGCAGCCGTCGGAGCGGTTGGTGCCGGCGAGGTCGACGCCGACGAAGGCGTAGCCGCGGGGGACGAAGTAGTTGTCGTAGAAGAGCGGCATCTGGACGACGTGGCCCTGGGCGTCGTACGTCTTCTTCTGGCTCTCGTTGCCGCGTCCGCAGCAGGAGTAGTAGGGGCTGGCGTCCATGATGACGGGCACCTTGCGGCCCTGGCGGGCGGGCTCGGCGGGCCGGACGATGTCGGCGGCGACGCGGTCGGTCCTGCCGTCGCCGTCCCCGTCGAGGCCGGTGTCCACCCACACGGCCTCGCGGATGGCGTGGGCGTAGGAGTAGACGGGCCGGCTCTCCCGGGGGGACGGGCCCCCGCCGGTGGCGGCCTGTGCGGCGAGGGGAGTGAGGAAGGCGGCCGTCAGGACGGCGGCGACCGCGGTGGCGAGCGTTCTCCAGATCGTGAAGCGCGTTCTCATCGGCGTGCGAAGTGGCATGCGCGGACGGTACTCCGGTCAACTCCCCGGGCAGAAGGTGTAATCACGGCGCCTCGTGTGTCGCGTGACGGCTGAATGGCGATCGTGTGACAGCAGGGGCCATGGACAGGTCAGGGGCCACAGGGACTGAATAGGCTGCGAACAGAGTTCTCCGAACGGACCTTCGGACCCGACGACTTGGAGCTGACGTGCACCGCAGAATCATCGCGCCGGGCGCACTCGCGGCGGCCTCCCTCCTGCTGGCGATCCCGGCATCGGCCGCGAGCTACTCCCCCGGCGCGCCGGGGATCGGCGACCCCTACTACCCGTACTACGGCAACGGCGGCTACGACGTCTCGCACTACGACCTGAGGCTGCAGTACCAGCCGAAGACGGACGAGCTGCAGGGCACGGCGACGATCCTGGCGCAGACCACCCAGGACCTGTCGAGCTTCGACCTGGACTTCCTGCTGGACGTGAGCGAGGTGCGGGTCAACGGCGCTAAGGCCGCCTTCACTCACTCCCAGCAGCACGAGCTGGTCGTCACGCCGAAGACGCCGCTGGCCAAGGGCACGCCGATCACGGTCGTCGTCCGCTACAGCGGGGTGCCGTCCACGAAGACCGCCTACGGCTTCAACGCCTGGCACCGCACGCCGGACGGCGCGGTCGCCGCCGACGAGCCCGAGGCCGCCTGGTGGTGGTTCCCGAGCAACGACCATCCGAGCGACAAGGCCACCTACGACGTGTCGGTGGCCGTGCCGGACGGCACCCAGGTCCTCTCCAACGGCACGCTGCAGGCGACGAGTTCGAAACTGGGCTGGACCCGCTACAGCTGGCGGGAGAACAAGCCGCAGACGACCTATCTGGCCACGCTCGCCGTCGGCAAGTTCGACATCACCACCGGTACCTCCGAGGGCGGGGTGCCGGTCGTCAACGCCTACAGCAAGGACCTCGGCGACAACGACGGTGCCGCGCGGGCGAGTGTGGAGCGCACCGGAGAGCTCGTCGACTGGCTGAGCGGCTACTTCGGGCCGTATCCGTTCAGTTCGGCCGGCGGCTATGTGCCGAACACCACCACCGGGTACGCGCTGGAGACCCAGACCCGTGTCTACTACAGCCCGAAGCAGTTCGCGAAGGGCGCCAACACCTCGCTGGTCGTGCATGAGCTGGCCCACCAGTGGTACGGCGACGATGTGTCGCTGAAGGGCTGGAAGGACATCTGGCTCAACGAGGGCTTCGCGACGTACGCGCAGTGGCTGTGGTCCGAGCACGAGGGCGAGGGCACCGCGCAGCAGCTCGCCGACTACGTGTACGCCTCCCACCCGGCCGACGACGCCTTCTGGACGGTCAAGCCCGGTGACCCGGGCCCGGACAACCAGTTCCACGCCGCCGTCTACGACCGGGGTGCGCTGGCCATCCAGGCCCTGCGCAACGAGGTCGGCGACGACGCGTTCTTCCGCATCCTGAAGGGCTGGCCGCAGGAGCACGCGTACGGCAACGCCTCGGTGGCCGACTTCCAGAAGTACGCCGAGCAGGTGTCCGGCAAGCCCCTCGCGGCGCTGTTCGACACCTGGCTGTTCCAGCCGTCGAAGCCGGCCGCGGCCGCCGCCCGGTCGCTGGCGACGGCGGACCGTGCGGTGGCCCGGCCGAAGTCGTGGAAGAAGATCGAGGCGGCGCACGGCGGCCACGGGGACTGACCACGAGGGCCGGCCGGCCGCGCCGGGACTCTCAGGGTCTCGGCCCGGCCGCCCGCTTCAGCAACTCGTCCCGGCCCATCGACTCCGCTCGGGAGGCCGGGACCGTGCAGGCGTACGCGCCCGCGACCGCGCCGTAGCGGGCACAGGTCTCGGGCGGTTCGCCGTTGAGGCGGCCGTAGAGGAACGCGGCGGCGAAGGCGTCGCCCGCGCCGTTGGAGTCCACCACCGGCGCGGGCGGCACCGCCGCGGGCACGCGGGTCAGCTCGCCGTCGGCCAGCAGATACGCGCCCTCGGCCCCGGCGGTGGCGACGACCACCTCGGCCCGGCCCCGCCCGGCGATGCGCCGCATGGTCCGCTCGGGGTCGCCCAGCGAGGCGGCGGACAGGAAGACGACGTCCGCGGCGTGGGCGAACGGCTCGTGGTACGGGTTCTCCCCGTCCCAGTCGTGCAGGTCCGTGGACAGGGGCACGCCCGTCGCGGTCAGCACGGGCAGGGCGTCGGCGCAGGGCTGGGTGATCGTGACGTGGACGTGCCGGCTCGCCCCGGCCAGCGTGCGCAGCGTGTGGGGCGGGAAGCGGTCGCCGGGGCGGGCGCGGCTGGTGTCGTAGAGGGACAGGCGGCGGCCGTCCGGGCCGACGAGGTTCACCGCGCGCTTGGTACCGGCGGGCTGCGGGAGCGCGGTCAGTGCGATGCCGTGCTCGCGGTGCAGGGCGCGCACCAGGTCGCCCTCGGGGTCGTCGCCGAGCAGGTCGAGGTGGTGGGTGCGCAGGCCGAGCGCGGCCAGGCCCAGCGCGACGAAGTCGCCGGTCTGTCCGGCGCGGGTGCGGATCCCCGTGTCGATCAGGTAGCTGTCGGCGTACGGCAGGGGCAGTTCGGGGACGCGGATGATCGTGTCCACGCCCGCTCCGCCCAGCACCAGCACGTCCGTCGCACCGGCCTGTGAGCTCATCCGCCGCTCTCCCCGTGGTCGTACACCGTTACGCCGATGCCGCGCCGCTGGCTGGGCCGGGACCCTCTCGCCGCGGATCCTCCGGACGGTGGGGGTCTGCGGGTTGTGCGTGGCTGGTCGCGCAGTTCCCCGCGCCCCTCCGGAGCGCGCCCCTGACTCTGCGATGACAGGTGCACGAAGCCCTTCCCCCACCCGCCGATGTCGTTGCAGACATGGGCGATCACCTTGGGGCCCCTCGCCGACGGCACGGTGGCGTCACCTCGGACATATGTGATCTCCGACATGACGCCACCGTAGGCGATGCCACTGACAGTGGCCCTGAGCTGCTACTTCGTCAGCTCGGAGAGCTCCTTGTCGGTGTTCTGCGAGACGCGGCGGCGCACGCCGAACCAGCCGGCGACCAGCATGAGGGCGATCACCGGGATCAGCAGGATGGTCTTGCGGCCCACGTCGGGGTCGTTCCACATCATGCCGAGGCAGGCCAGCAGGAACACGATCGTGGCGATCTCGGTGACCGGGCTGAACTTCAGCTGGAAGCTCGGCCGGGTCGCCAGGCCCACGCGGGCGCGGCGGACGAAGACCATGTGGCAGACCATGATGATCACCCAGGTGCTGATGATGCCGAGGGAGGCGACGTTCAGCACGATCTCGAAGGCCTGGCTGGGCATCAGGTAGTTCAGGCCGACGCCGAGCACGCAGACCGCGCAGGTCAGCAGGATGCCGCCGTAGGGCACCTGGCTGCGGTTCATGCGCGCGGTGAACTTCGGGGCGGAGCCCGCCATGGCCATGGAGCGCAGGATGCGGCCGGTGGAGTACAGGCCGGAGTTCAGCGAGGACATGGCCGCGGTCAGCACGACCAGGTTCATCACGTCGCCGGCCGCCGGGACGCCGATCTTCGACAGGACCGTCACGAAGGGGCTCTGGTCGGCGGAGTACACCGAGCCGGGCAGCAGCAGGGCGAGCAGCACGACCGAGCCGACGTAGAAGAGGCCCACCCGCCACATGATCGAGTTGACCGCGCGCGGGACGACCTTCTCCGGCTCGGCGGTCTCGCCGGCGGCGACACCGACCAGCTCCAGGGCCGCGTAGGCGAAGATCACGCCCTGCATGACCAGGACGACCGGCATCGCGCCGTGCGGGAAGACACCGCCGTGGTCGGTGATCACGCTCAGGCCGGGGGTGTGGCCGCCGACCTTGTGCTGGGTGGCGAGCAGGAAAATGCTGATCAGCATGAAGCCGACGATGGTGGCGACCTTGATGATCGCGAACCAGAACTCCATCTCGCCGAAGATCTTCACCGAGATCAGGTTCACGGCCAGGACCACCGCGAGGGCGATCAGGGCGAGCACCCACTGGGGAATGCTGGTGAACATGGACCAGTAGTGCGTGTAGAGCGCGATCGCGGTGATGTCGGCGATGCCGGTCGTCGACCAGTTCAGGAAGTACATCCAGCCGGCGACGTAGGCGCCCTTCTCGCCGAGGAACTCGCGCGCGTACGACACGAAGGACCCGGAGGACGGCCGGTACAGGACCAGCTCGCCCAGGGCCCGCACGACGAAGAAGGCGAAGACGCCGCAGACCAGGTAGGCCAGCGCGAGGGCCGGGCCGGCGTTGTGCAGTCGGCCGCCGGCGCCCAGGAGGAGTCCGGTGCCGATGGCGCCGCCGATGGCGATCATGTTTACGTGGCGGGCCTTGAGGTCCTTGCTGTAACCGGCGTCGCCCGCGTCCGCGGGCTTCGCGGCCGCCTGGGCAGGGGCTACGGCCTGTGCCGAATCCACGGCGTCCTTGCTCACGGGTGGTTCCACTTCCTGGTGCGCCCGGGCCTCGTGGGCCGCGGGGGACGTGCAGGGCTTGGCCCGCGCCGACCTGATGAGTCGCGGCACAAACCAAGGCAGCACCTTCTCAGAGAAACCCGCCCGTACGCGGTGGCCTACATCACAGAGCGTTGCTTCTCACACGATCAACCCGGCCTTCACGCGTCGTTCACCCGAGGTTTCACACCTTTGGTGAGACAGCGATACTGCTGCACATGACGACGGATGCCGGGGAGACGCCCCTCACGATCGACGAGCTGGCCGCCCGGGCGGGCGTCACGGTCCGTACCGTGCGTTTCTACGGCAGCAAGGGGCTGCTGCCGCCGCCGGTGATCGGCCCGCGCCGGGTGGGGCACTACGGGCCGGACCACGTGGCGCGGCTGGCCCTCATCGAGGAGCTGCAGCAGCAGGGCATGACCCTGTCGGCGATCGAGCGGTACCTGAAGCAGCTGCCGCACGACCTCACCCCGCACGACCTGGCCATCCACCGGGCGGTGGTGGCGTCCTGGGCGCCGGACGTGGTGGAGACGGTGTCCCTGGAGGAACTGGAACGGCGGGCGGGCCGGCCGCTCACCGCCGGGGACGTGGACCGGCTGGCGGCGATGAACGTCGTCACGGAGGCGGAGGGTGACACCTTCCGGGTGGACTCGGGCCTGCTCCGGCTCGGCGTGCAGCTCCTAGACGTACCGCTGTCGCAGGAGGCGATCCTCGCGGCGCGCAGGGTGCTCATCGAGCACTCGCGCGCCGCGGCTCACGAGCTCTCCCAGCTCTTCCGCGGCGAGGTGGCGGAGCGCGACGCCCAGGACGTGAGGTCCCTGTCGGCGCACATGCACCCCCTTGTGGTGCAGGCGCTGCTGACGACGTTCCAGCGTTCGCTGCGGGAAGAGCTGGGCGAGTGGGTCACCGGGTCAGGAGCGGACTGAGTCGCTGAACGGCTCCCCCTTCTCCGCCTTCTCGACGAGCAGCGCGGGCGGGGTGAACCGCTCGCCGTAGCGCTCGGCCAGTTCACGCGCGCGTGCCACGAATCCGGGCAGGCCCCCTTCGTAGCCGTTGATGTACTGGAGCACACCGCCGGTCCAGCCGGGGAAGCCGATGCCGAGGATGGAGCCGATGTTGGCGTCGGCGACCGAGGTCAGGACGCCCTCTTCGAGGAGCCGCACGGTGTCGAGCGCCTCGGAGAAGAGCATCCGCTCCTGCATGTCCCGGAACGGGATCTCGTATCCGGGCTTCGTGAAGTGCTCGCGCAGACCCGGCCAGAGTGCCGCCCGCTTGCCGTCCTCGGTGTAGTCGTAGAAGCCGGCGCCGCCGCTGCGGCCGGTGCGGCCGAACTCGTCGACCATGCGGTCGATGACCGCCTCCGCCGGGTGCGCCGTCCAGGTGCCGCCCGCCTCCTCGACGGCCCGCCTGGTCTCGCCCCGGATCTTGCGGGGCAGGGTGAGGGTGAGCTCGTCCATGAGCGAGAGGACCTTCGCCGGGTAGCCCGCCTGGGCGGCGGCCTGCTCCACGGAGGCGGGCTCGATGCCCTCGCCGACCATCGCGACGCCCTCGTTGATGAAGTGGCCGATCACCCGGGAGGTGAAGAAGCCGCGCGAGTCGTTGACGACGATCGGCGTCTTGTTGATCTGCCGGACCAGGTCGAAGGCCCGGGCGAGGGCCTCGTCGCCGGTGCGTGCGCCCTTGATGATCTCCACCAGCGGCATCTTGTCGACCGGCGAGAAGAAGTGCAGCCCGATGAAGTCGTCCTGGCGCTGCACGCCCTCGGCCAGGGTGGTGATGGGCAGGGTGGAGGTGTTGGAGCACAGCAGCGCGTCCGGCGCGACGACGGACTCGATCTCCTGGAACACCTTGTGCTTCAGCGTGGTGTCCTCGAAGACGGCCTCGATCACCGCGTCGCAGCCCGCGAGGTCGGCGGCGTCGGCGGTGGGCGTGATCCGGGCGAGCAGTGCGTCGGCCTTCTCCTGGCTGGTACGGCCCTTGGCGACAGCCTTGGCGCACAGCTTCTCGGAGTAGCCCTTGCCCTTGACGGCCGCCTCCAGGGAGACGTCCTTCAGGACGACGTCGATGCCCGCGCGGGCGCAGGAGTAGGCGATGCCGGCGCCCATCATGCCGGCGCCGAGGACGGCGACCCTGCGGACCTGGCGGGGCTCGATGCCCTTGGGGCGGTTCGCGCCGGAGTTGACGGCCTGGAGGTCGAAGAAGAACGCCTGGATCATGTTCTTCGCGGTCTGCCCGGTGACCAGCTCGGTGAAGTAGCGGGTCTCGATGGTGATCGCGGTCTCGAAGTCGACCTGGGAGCCCTCGACGGCCGCGGCCATGATGTTGCGCGGCGCCGGGTAGGGGGCTCCGTTCGTCTGCTTGCGCAGGTTGGCCGGGAAGGCGGGCAGGTTGGCGGCGAACTTCGGGTGGGCGGGGGTACCGCCGGGGATCTTGTAGCCGGGGACGTCCCAGGGCTGGTGCGACTCGGGGTGCGCGTCGATGAAGGCGCGGGCCTTGGCGAGCATCTCCTCCGGGGTGGCGGCCACCTCGTGGACCAGGCCGTTGTCCAGGGCGCGGCGGGGGTTGTACTGGGTGCCCTGCAGCAGCACCTTCAGCAGCGCGTCCGTGATGCCCATCAGGCGTACGGTGCGGGTGACGCCGCCGCCGGCGGGCAGCAGGCCGAGGGTGACCTCGGGCAGGCCGATCTTGGAGCCGGGGGCGTCCAGGGCGATGCGGTGGTGGGAGGCGAGGGCGATCTCGTAGCCGCCGCCGAGGGCCGCGCCGTTGATGGCTGCGACGACCGGCTTGCCGAGGGTCTCGATGCGGCGCAGCGCGTTCTTGATCTCGGTGGCGGTGTCGAAGACCTGCTGGGCGTCCTCGGGACCGGCCTTGATCATGTCCTTGAGGTCGCCGCCCGCGAAGAACGTCTTCTTGGCGGAGGTGTAGATGATGCCGCGGATGGAGTCCTTCTCGGACTCCGCGCGCGCGGCGATCGCCGTGATGGAGGACCGGAACGCCTGGTTCATGGTGTTCGCGGACTGGTTCGGGTCGTCCAGGACGAGGGTGACGACACCGGTGTCGTCCTGCTCCCAGCGGATGGTGGTGCTCTCGGTCATGACAGTCGTCTCCGTTGAAGTCCGTTGGTTCCGCGGGGAGTTCAGATGCGCTCGACGATGGTGGCGATGCCCATGCCACCGCCGACGCACAGGGTGGCCAGGCCGTAGCGCTTGTCCTGGCGCTCCAGTTCGTCCACGAGGGTGCCGAGGATCATCGCGCCGGTCGCGCCGAGCGGGTGGCCCAGCGCGATGGCGCCGCCGTTGACGTTGACCTTGTCCAGGGTGAGGCCCATGTCCTTGACGAAGCGCAGCACGACCGCGGCGAACGCCTCGTTGATCTCGACCAGGTCGATGTCGTCGATGGTGAGGCCGGCCTTCGCCAGGGCCTTGCGGGTGGCGGGGGCGGGGCCGGTGAGCATGATGGTCGGCTCGGAGCCGGAGACGGCGGCGGAGACGATCCGCGCGCGCGGGGTGAGGCCGTAGCGCTCGCCGACCTCCTTGGAGCCGATCGCGACGAGCGAGGCGCCGTCCACGATGCCGGAGGAGTTGCCCGCGTGGTGGACGTGGTCGATCTTCTCCACCCAGTGGTACTTCTGCAGCGCGACGGCGTCGAAGCCGCCCAGCTCTCCGATGTCCGCGAACGACGGCTTGAGCTTCGCGAGGGAGTCGGCGGTGGTGCCGGGGCGCGGGTGCTCGTCGTGGTCGAGGACGACCAGGCCGCTGCGGTCCTTGACGGGGACGACGGAGCGGTCGAAGCGGCCCTCCTTCCAGGCGGTGGCGGCGCGCTCCTGGGACAGGGCCGCGTACTCGTCGACGTCCCGGCGGGTGAAGCCCTCGATGGTGGCGATCAGGTCGGCGCCGATGCCCTGCGGCACGAAGTTCACGGCGAGGTTGGTCATCGGGTCGTTGAACCAGGCACCGCCGTCGGAGGCCATCGGGACGCGGGACATGGACTCCACACCGCCCGCGAGGACCAGGTCCTCCCAGCCGGAACGGACCTTGGCCGCGGCCAGGTTGACGGCCTCCAGGCCCGAGGCACAGAAGCGGTTCTCCTGCACGCCCGCGACCGTGTCGGGCAGGCCGGCGGCGATCGCGGCGATCCGGGCGATGTCCGAGCCCTGGTCGCCCACCGGTCCGACGACACCGAGCACGATGTCGTCGATCGCGGCGGGGTCGAGGCCGGGGAAACGGTCGCGGATCTCGTGGATGAGCCCGACGACCAGGTCGATGGGCTTCGTGCCGTGCAGGGCGCCGTTCGCCTTGCCGCGGCCGCGCGGGGTGCGGATCGCGTCGTACACATACGCTTCGGTGCTCACTGGTGTGCCTTTCGAAAGGGTGGGCCGAGCGGGGTGGGCGGGGTCAGTCGGCGTCGGTGACCGGGTCCTCGTTCACGAGCGCGGGTATTCCCCAGTCGCGGGCCACCGTCTGCGTGTCGGCGCCCGGCCGGGCCGGGCCGGTGCGCAGGGCGGTGGGGGTCGCGGAGAAGCGGGGGGCGGGGGCGGGCTGGGTGATGCCGGCGTGGTCGGTGAAGGTGCCGCGGGCGGCGAGGTGCGGGTGGTGCGGGGCCTCGCGCAGGGACAGCACGGGGGCCACGCACGCGTCCGTGCCCTCGAAGACCGCCGTCCACTCGTCCCGGGTACGGGACTTGAAGCGGGCGGCGATCCGCTCGCGCAGCTCCTCCCAGCGGGTCCGGTCCTTGCGGGCGTCGGCCAGGTCCTCCAGGTCCAGAAGGCGCAGGAACTCCGCGTAGAACTGGCTCTCCAGGGCGCCGACCGCCATGTATCCGCCGTCGGCGGTCTCATAGGTGCCGTAGTAGGGGCAGCCGCCGTCGAGGAGGTTGGCGGCGCGCCGGTCCTGCCAGCCGCCGGCCGCGAGCATGCCGTGGATCATCGCGGACAGGTGGGCCGTGCCGTCCACGATGGCGGCGTCGACGACCTGTCCCGTGCCGGTCACGCGCGCGTGGTGCAGGGCGGCGAGGACGCCGACGACCAGGTAGAGGGAGCCGCCCGCGTAGTCCCCGAGCAGGTTGGCCGGGACCGCCGGGGGCTCGTCCGGGCGGCCGATCATGCCGAGGGTGCCGGTGAGCGCGATGTAGGCCACGTCGTGGCCCGCGCGGTCGGCGAGCGGGCCGTCCTGCCCCCAGCCGGTCATGCGGCCGTAGACCAGGCGGGGGTTGCGGGCGTGGCACTCCTCGGGGCCGACGCCGAGGCGCTCGGCGACGCCCGGGCGGTAGCCCTCGATGAGGATGTCGGCCCGCTCGGCGAGGTCCAGCACGCGCGCGGGGCCGTCCGCGGCCTTCAGGTCGACCACGATCGAGCGCTTGTTGCGGTTGGTCACGTCGTGGGCGGGGTCGATCGCGAGTCCGGGGCCGCCCGGCCGGTCCACCCGGACCACATCGGCACCCAGGTCCGCGAGGAGCATGGCGGCGAACGGGCCCGGCCCGATGCCGGCCAGCTCGACCACGCGCACACCGGAGAGCGGACCGCCGCCCGGCGCCGCCGGCGTCCCTGCCGTCGTCATGCGTCCAGCCCCCTCCACACGTGTGACACAACTGATGTAACACCGGCGATGCTAAGAACGCACCGCACCGGACACAAGCCCCAACGAGCAAGCGCTTAGCCAAGTGCCCGGCGGCGCGCGTATCACCCGGAAGGGTGAGGGACGGGTGCACCCCGGCCCGCCCCCGCGTGCGCTGCCGGCGCCTGCGCGCTGCGGCCACCGTTGCCTCCGGGCTGGTCCTCGTCGCCGACTGCTCTCACGCTAGCCTCAGCCCCCGACAGCGGCGCGGGCTACGGGACCAAGGGGTGCCATGAGCAGGCTGAACAGGACGGACCGTCCCTACGACCTCGTGCTCTTCGGAGCCACCGGGTTCGTCGGCACTCTCACGGCGGAGTATCTCGCCGCGCACGCCCCGAAGGACCTGCGCTGGGCGGTGGCCGGGCACGACGAGGGGAAGCTGGAGCGGTTGCGCGAGCGGCTGCCCGGCGGGGCGGAGGTCGGCGTCCTGCACGCCGACGTCACCGAACCGGCCGGTCTGCGCGCCCTCGCCGAGCACGCGCGCGTGGTGGCCACGGCCGTCGGACCGTACCTGCTGCACGGCGGGGAGCTGGTCGCCGCCTGCGCGGACACCGGGACCGACTATCTGGACCTGACCGGCGAGCCGGAGTTCGTGGACCTGGTGTACGTCCGGCACGACACGCGCGCACGGGAGACGGGCGCCCGTCTGGTGCACGCGTGCGGCTTCGACTCCGTGCCCCACGACCTGGGCGTGTACTACACGGTCCAGCAGCTGCCGGAGGGTGTGCCGCTGACCGTGGACGGCTATGTGACCGCCGACGCGGCCTTCTCCGGGGGCACCCTGGCCTCGGCGCTGAACCAGTTCGCCCGCGGCCGGCGGGTGCTGGCCGCCGCCCGCGACCGGAGACGGCACGAGCCGCGGCTGACGGGGCGCCGGGTCTCGGTGCCCACCGGTGCGCCCCGGTTCGCCGAGGAGGTCGGCGCGTGGGCGCTGCCGCTGCCGACCCTCGACCCGCAGATCGTGCGCCGCTCGGCGAGGGCGCTCGAACGGTACGGCCCCGACTTCCGCTACCGGCACTACGCGGCGGTGCGGCATCTGCCGGTCGCCGTCGGCGGGATCGCCGCCGCCGGCGCGGTACTGGCGGCCGCGCAACTGCCGCCCGCGCGGCGCTGGCTGTCGGGCCGGCTGCAGCCGGGGGACGGGCCGAGCGCGGAGCGGCGGGCGCGGAGCCGGTTCGCGGTGCGCTTCGTCGGCGAGGGCGGCGGACGGCGGGTGTTCACCGAGGTGGCGGGCGGCGACCCCGGCTACGACGAGACGGCGAAGATGTTCGCCGAGGCGGCCCTCAGTCTGGCCTTCGACGACCTGCCGCCGACCGCCGGGCAGGTCACCACGGCACAGGCGATGGGCGACGCCCTGACCGGGCGGCTGCGCGCCGCGGGCATCACCTTCCGGGTGGCGGCCATCCGCCCCGCCTCCTCCCCCGTTTGAGACTTGCTCACCCGAGAATCCCCGGCTTCCCGCGGCCACCGCGGCGAAAGTCTCACACGCTTCTTCAATGAAACGATGGAGGCCCAGGCAGGAGAGCCGAAGGAGGCGGGAAAGGCATGAAGTTCGTGCTCGAAGTGACCGTGGACGACGACGCGCCGGCGCAGGACCGCGCCGGCGAACTGGGGCGGATCCTGCGCTACTGGGGCGGGAACCTCGGCCACTACGCCCTGGAGGCGGGAGACGGCTCGGCCGTCTACGACTCGGCGTACCAGGAGGTCGGCGCCTGGCGGATCGTGGCCTCCTGAGCGCCGTCCCCGGCGCTCTGTGCCGCCTCGCGCAGGGCACGGCGGCACAGGGCGTCCGCCCGGCGGGTGGTCTCCGGCAGCCGGTAGCGCGGGGTCAGGGCCAGGGTGTGGGCCAGGGCGTTGTCCAGGCCCACCCGGTGGCCGACGGAGACGAAGACCGGTTTGACCCCGTCGCGGGTGCGCAGCGCCCGCCCGACCTCCTCGGTCCCCGCGAGCAGCGCAGCGGAAGCGCCCCGCCGCGGACCGGGCTCGTCGTAGGTGAAGGTGAACGGGTTCTTCGCGACCCCGATGACCGGCAGGCCGGTGAGCACCCCGAGGTGGCTCGCCAGGCCGAAGCGGCGCGGATGGGCCAGGCCGTAGCCGTCGCAGACGACCAGGCCGGGCGGGCACGGGAGCCGTTCCAGGGCGGCCCGGACGGTCGGGATCTCGCGGAAGGCCAGCAGGCCGGGCACGTACGGGAAGGACACCCGGCCGACGGCCGTCGCCTCGGCCACCACCTCCAGGGTGGCGGCGTCCAGCACGACGGCCGCCGCCGCGACGAGGTCGAGGGCGTCGTCGTAGGCGACGTCGACCCCGGTGACACGGCCCGTACCGGGCTCGGGCCCGCTCTCGTCGAGCACCACCCGGCCGCGCAGCTCGTCCTGGACCGCCCGGGCCTCTTCCTCGGTCGCGGGCCAGCCCGCGGGTACGCCTACGGTCGTCATGGTGACGCCGACTCTACGGGCCCGCGACGGCTGTCGGAGCCGGGGGGTAGGCTCCCGATCATGTTCGTACTGGAGCTGACCTACACCGCACCCCTCGACGCCGTCGACGCGCTGCTCGCCGACCATGTGGCCTGGCTGGAGGAGCAGTACGAGAAGGGCTTCTTCCTGGCCTCCGGGCGCAAGAACCCCCGTGACGGCGGGGTGATCATCGCCGTCGCGGAGGACCGCGCCCGGATCGAGGAGATCGTCGCGGGCGACCCGTTCACCGTCGGCGGCGTGTGCACCTACCGCGTCACCGAGTTCACCGCCACGAAGACGGCTCCCGAGCTCGCCCGCCACCGGCAGACGCTCGGCTGACCGCCGCCGCTCATCCCTTCTTGGCGTCCAGCGCGCGCTGCAGCTCGTCCTTGTTCATGTGCGAACGGCCCTCGATGCCTCGCTGCCTCGCCTCGTTGTACAGCTGGTCGCGGGTCGGGCCGTGGGAGCCGACCCGGTTGCCCGACCGCTGACCGCCGCGCTTGGCCGACGACATGTCCTGCGTCGAGCTGCGGCTCGCGGTCTTCGACTCGCCGGAGCGGGCGCGTTCCTTGTTGACCGTCCGCGCCGCGATCTCCTTGGCGCGCTCGGTGCTCTCGCCCCGGTCCTGCGCGCTCTTCTTGATGTGCTCGTACTGGCGCTCGCGCTTGGAGCTGGAACCGGCGGGCATGATCGCTCCCTTCCTGTCGCTTTCCGTGGGAACGAGTACCCGGGTTCCGGGCGCTCACGTCAGCGTTCCAGCCGTGCCACCCTGCCCTGCTCACCGGCGGCCCAGCAGCCGAGGTCGGGCGCGCAGTCCACGGTGTCGTACGAGCCGGTGCCGATCGTCCGCCAGGTGCGGCCGGCGTCGGTGGTGAGGTCGGTGCCGGTCGGGCCGACGGCGAGCGCCACGGTGCGGCTGTGCGGCAGCCAGGCGGCCCCGGAGCGGTAGGAGGGCGGCGGGGTGGCGGCCGGGGTCCAGGTGCGGCCCCCGTCCGCGGTGACGGCGGCCGCCTGCGGCGAGGGCCGGCCGGGGCGGTAGTCGCCGCCGACGGCGAGGCCGTGGGTGCGGTCGCGGAAGGCGAGCGCGAAGACGCCCTTGGCGGGATCGCCGGCCGGGACCGGTGTGTCCGCGGCCGTCCAGGTCAGCCCTCGGTCGGCGGAGTGCAGCACGCGCGCGTGGGCGCCGCCGCCGGTGGCCAGCCAGACGTCCCGCGGACCCGAGGTGACCAGGCACTGGCCGCTCGCGGCGAAGCCGGCCTCGCCGTCCAGGGCGGGCGGCATGCCTTCGGCGGGCAGCACCCGCCAGGAGCGGCCGCCGTCGCTCGTGGACAGGATGCGGAACCTTCCGTCCACGGGGTCGCCCATCGCGAGGCCGTGCCGCCGGTCGAAGAAGGCCAGACAGTCGTAGAACGCCTTCGGGTCGGTGTTGCGGAAGGACTCCGTCCAGGTCGCTCCGCCGTCGTCGGTGCGGTACACGCGGGACGCCTCGCCCTCGCCGATGGCCAGCACCACCGCGCGCCGCGCGCCGAACGCCTCGACGTCCCGGAACTGCAGGTCCCCCGTGCCCGGAGGAGAGACGTTCCGCCAGCTCGTCCCGCCGTCCGTCGTGCGCAGTACCGTGCCGCCGGTACCGGCCAGCCAGGCGGTGCGCCGGTCCACGGCCGCGAGGCCCCGGAAGCGGACCTGCGGGGTGCCCGGGTCCTTCGGCGCCCAGTGCGGGCTGCCCTGCCTCAGCGGCCCGGCCTCGGCCGCCGGAACGGTCAGCGCGGCCAGCGCCGCCCCGCCCGCCACCCCCGCCGCCACCAGCCTGCTCGTACGTCCTCTGCGTCGCGTGCCGCCCAAGCGCCTCATGGCGGGCGAAGCTAGCCCACCGGTTCCGCGCCGTCCAGAGGGCAAGTGCCCGCCGTCACGCGGGAGAACACCCGGCCCTTCGCCGTGCATGAATGCGGTGACCGAGGTCACTCGGTCTCCGTGTGCACGCATTGGCCGGATCCGTCGTCTCTTCCAGTGCCGGGTCGCGCACACCCGGGCGTAGTCCAGCCGTCACGAGGGAGCAAGGCGTTGTCCACCGTCATCGAGCAGCCCGTAGAGGCCCGTCTCGTCGCCGCAGCACCGCGCATGCCGAGCATTCCCGCGACGCTGCGCTACGACCGGCGCGATCCGTTCGCCGTCGTCATGACCTTCCCGGCCCCGGCCACCCTGGAAGGGGTCGACGTCTGCTGGACCTTCTCCCGCGAGCTGCTCACGGCCGGACTGCAGGGCCCGGCGGGCCACGGGGACGTACGGGTGCGGCCGTACGGCTACGACCGCACCGTGCTGGAGTTCCACGCCCCCGAGGGCACCGCGATCGTGCATGTGCGCTCGGGTGAGATCCGGCGCTTCCTGGAGGCGGCCGACGCACTCGTGCCCGCCGGCCTCGAACACCTCCAGCTCGACCTGGACCACGGCCTGGCCGAACTGATGCGGGACGCCTGCTGAGCGCCACGCGCGCGTGCAGCCCTTGATCAATCCCGTTGACAGCCCCCAGGCCCCCTCGTACGGTGTACATCGGTCCTGTTGCCGTCGATTGGAGAAGGACGTTGCTCGTCTGAGGTCCTGAGGCACCGCGTCGCACTGGTGAGGTGTGTGCGCGGCGTACGACCTCGGCGTCCGAGCCGTCCCTCGGCACAGGCCTTTTTTCGCGGCCTCTCCGTGCCCCACGACCTTCGGTTCCCGCCTCGCGGTGTCTCGACATGCGCCCACCGACCGCACGACACCCTTCGCGAGGCCCTCATGTCATCTTCCCTCACCTGTACGTCCCTGTCCTTCACCTGGGCCGACGGCACCGCCGTCTTCGACGGCCTGGACATCGCCTTCGGCCTCGGCCGCACCGGACTCGTCGGCGTCAACGGATCGGGGAAGTCAACCCTGTTGAAGCTGCTCGCCGGTGAACTCACCCCGGCCGACGGCACCGTCAGGACGGCCGGCGAGGTCGGCCACCTCCCGCAGAACGTCAGCCTCGACACCGCGCTCCGCGTCGACGAGGCCCTGGGCATCGCCGCCCGGCGGGCCGCGCTGCACGCCATCGAGGCGGGCGACGTCGCCGAGGAACACTTCGAGACGCTCGGCGACGACTGGGACGTCGAGGAACGCGCCCTCGTCACCCTCGGCGAACTGGGACTCGGCCACATCGGCCTGGACCGCACCGTCGGCGAGGTCTCCGGCGGCGAGTCGGTGCTGCTGCGGCTGGCCGCACTGCTGCTGCGCCGCCCGGACGTGCTGCTGCTGGACGAGCCCACCAACAACCTCGACCTGTACGCGCGCCGCCGGCTGTACCAGGCCGTCGCCGCCTGGCCGGGCGTGCTGGTCGTGGTCAGCCACGACCGGGAACTGCTCGACCTGGTCGACCAGATCGCGGAGCTGCGCTCCGGGGAGGTCACCTGGTACGGCGGCAACTTCTCGGCCTACGAGGAGGCGCTGGCCGTCGAGCAGGAGGCGGCTGAGCGGATGGTGCGCGTCGCCGAGGCGGATCTGCGCAAGCAGAAGCGCGAACTGGCCGACGCCCAGGTCAAGCTGGCCCGCCGCAAGCGGTACGGACAGAAGATGTGGGACACCAAACGCGAGCCCAAGGTGGTCATGGGCGAGCGCAAACGCCAGGCCCAGGTCTCCGCCGGCAAGCACCGCATCATGCACGAGGAGAAGCTCGCCGAGGCCAGGGAGCGCCTGGACGAGGCGGCGGAAGCGGTACGGGACGACGACGAGATCCGCGTCGACCTGCCGTACACCGCCGTGCCGCCCGGCCGGCAGGTGCTCACCCTGGAGAACCTGGCGATGGCCCACGGGGCGCGGGTCGAGGGGATCCTCGACCTGCGCGGTCCGGAGCGGATCGCACTGGTCGGCCGGAACGGCGCCGGCAAGACGACGCTGCTGCGGACGGTCGCCGGGGAACTGGCCCCGGTGTCCGGCGAGGCGCGGGCGCACGTTGCCCTGCGCTTCCTGCCCCAGCGGCTGGACGTGCTGGACGACGCGCTGACGGTCGCCGAGAACGTGGCCCGGTTCGCGCCGGGCGCCACCAACAACCGGATCCGGGCGCGGCTGGCCCGCTTCCTGTTCCGGGGCGCGCGGGCCGACCAGCAGGCGGCCACCCTGTCGGGCGGCGAGCGGTTCCGGGCGGCCCTGGCCGCGCTGATGCTCGCCGAGCCGGCGCCCCAGCTGCTGCTGCTCGACGAGCCGACCAACAACCTCGACATGGCGAGCGTGCGGCAGCTGACCTCGGCCCTGGAGTCGTACCAGGGCGCGCTGCTCGTGGCCAGCCACGACCTGCCGTTCCTGGAGTCGATCGGCATCACCCGCTGGCTGCTGATGGAGGAGGGAGAACTGAGGGAAATCACGCCGGAGGATGTCGGGTATCCCGCCTAGCGTCGGCGGCATGCCCGATTTCATCACCCTCACCGGAGCCAGGGAGAACAACCTCAAGAACGTCGATCTGCGCATCCCGAAAGGCCGGCTGACCGTGTTCACCGGCGTTTCGGGATCGGGCAAGTCCTCGCTCGTCTTCGACACGATCGCCGTCGAGTCCCAGCGCCAGCTCAACGAGACCTACCCCTCGTTCGTACGCAACCGGCTGCCCCGGTTCGAGCGCCCGCACATCGAGTCGCTGACGGACCTCTCGCCGGCGGTCGTCGTCGACCAGCGGCCGGTCGGCGGCCACGCGCGGTCGACGGTCGGCACCATGACCGACATCCAGGCGGTGCTCCGGGTGCTGTTCTCCCGGTACGGCACCCCGAGCGCCGGACCGGCCACGGCCTACTCGTTCAACGACCCGTCGGGGATGTGCCCCGAGTGCGACGGCCTGGGCCGTACGGTACGGCCCGACTGGGACCGCATCCTCGACCCGGCCAGGTCGCTGGCCGGCGGGGCGGTCCGGTTCCCGCCGTTCGCCGCGGGCACCTGGCACGGCCAGACCTACACCCACACCACCCACCTCGACGTGCACAAGCCGGTCGGCGCGTTCACCGCCGACGAGCGCGCGTTCCTGCTGCACGGGCGGGGCGCGCGCGTCCGCGTCCGCAACACCGGCGGCTCACGGGACATCGACTACGAGGGCCTCGCCGACCGGTTCGAACGGCTCTACCTCAAACGCGACCTGTCCGCGCTCAGCCGGCGCACCCGCGATCTCGTCCGGGAGTTCCTCACCGAGGACCTGTGCCCGGTGTGCCGGGGAGCCCGGCTGAACGCGGCCGCGCTCGCCACGCGCGTGTGCGGACTGTCCCTCGCCGACTGCGCCCGGATGCAGGTCACCGACCTCATCGCCGTACTGCGGCGGATCGACGACCCGGTGGCGGCACCCGTCGCCCGGGCCGCCGTGGACGGTCTGGAGCGCATCGAGGCGATCGGCCTGGGCTATCTCAGCCTGGACCGGGAGACCGCGACCCTCTCCGGCGGCGAGGGCCAGCGGCTGAAGACCGTACGGCACCTCGGCTCCAGCCTGAGCGGACTGACGTACGTCTTCGACGAACCCAGCGCCGGACTGCACCCGCGCGACGTGGGCCGCCTGGGCGAGCTGCTGCTGCGGCTGCGCGACCGGGGCAACACGGTGCTGGTCGTGGAGCACGACCCCGATCTCATCGCCCTGGCCGACCACGTCGTCGACATGGGCCCGGGGGCAGGCGCAGACGGCGGACAGGTCGTCTTCGAGGGCACGCCCGCCGCGCTGGCCGCCTCGGGCACCCGCACGGGCCGGTGTCTGCGCCGCCGCGCCGGGGTGAAACGCCGGGTGCGGCGGGCGACGGGCGGGCTGTGGGTGAAGGGCGCGAGCCGGCACAACCTGCGCGAGGTCACGGTGGAGTTCCCGACGGGCGTGCTGACCGTGGTGACCGGGGTGGCCGGTTCGGGCAAGAGCACGCTGACCGGCGAACTGACCGCCGCCCACCCCGAGGCCGTGGTGGTGGACCAGTCGGCCATCGGGGTCTCCGGGCGGTCCACACCGGCGACCTACCTGGGGATCATGGACACCGTACGCAGGCTCTTCGCCCGCTCGACGGGGACGTCACCGGCGCTGTTCAGCTTCAACTCGGCCGGGGCGTGCGGCGACTGCGAGGGGCGCGGTGTCATCGTCACCGACCTCGCCTTCATGGACCCGGTGACGACCGTCTGCCCCGGCTGCGCCGGGCGCCGCTTCCAGGACCAGGTGCTCCGGCTCACCGTCCGCGGGGCCTCGGTCGCGGACGTCCTCGACATGGGCCCGGAGCAGGCACTGGACTTCTTCGGCGACCTGGACGTCCCCGAGGACACCGTGCTGCGCCCGCTGCGGGCCCTGCGGGACGTCGGCCTGACCCATCTGTCCCTCGGCCGGCCGCTGTCCACCCTCTCCGGCGGCGAACGGCAACGGATCAAGCTCGCCACCCGGCTGCACCGGACCGGCGCGGTGTACGTCCTGGACGAGCCGACCACGGGCCTGCACCTGGCGGACGTCGGCGCCCTGCTGGCCCTGCTCGACCGGCTGGTCGACGCGGGCAACACGGTCGTGGTGGTCGAACACCACCTGGACGTCGTCCGGCACGCCGACTGGGTCGTCGACCTCGGGCCCGGCGGCGGCCGGGACGGCGGCGAGGTGGTCTTCACGGGAACCCCGCGGCAGTTGCTCACGGCCCGGGGCTCGGCCACCGCGGAGCATCTGCGCCGGACGACAGGGTGACGTCTCAGGAGGGGCACAGCCTGATGACGAGGGTTTTGTCCAGGCCGGAGCGGGCTGCATGATGGCGGACCGGTGCCGCAGCCTGCGGCGCCACCACCGCATCACCGACTCGCACCGATTCGAAAGGCCCCTCGTGCGCAGCAAGAAGGCCCTCGTCCGCCGCCCCAGCCCCCGCCTCGCCGAAGGCCTGGTGACGCACATCGAGCGGG
Source organism: Streptomyces sp. NPDC001851 (assembly GCF_040297165.1). NCBI lineage: Bacteria > Bacillati > Actinomycetota > Actinomycetes > Kitasatosporales > Streptomycetaceae > Streptomyces > Streptomyces sp. NPDC001851. The sequence goes on from NZ_JBEOYR010000036.1 coordinate 86,178, forward strand.
AGAAGGTCGATGTGGGGCGGGCCGTCGAGCAGTGGGAGGCCTACGTCGAGGCCCTGCGCACGCACGGCTGGGAGACGATCGAGGTCGACCCGGAGGACGACTGCCCCGACTCGGTGTTCGTCGAGGACACCGTCGTCATGTACAGGAACGTGGCGTTGATCACCCGGCCCGGCGCGGAGTCCCGGCGCGCGGAGACCGTCGGAGTGGAGGAGGCGGTGGCCAGCCTCGGCTGCTCGGTGAACTGGATATGGGAACCGGGCACGCTGGACGGCGGTGACGTGCTGAAGGTCGGCGAGACTGTGTACGTCGGCCGGGGCGGACGTACCAACGCGGCCGGGGTGCAGCAGCTGCGGGCCGCCTTCGAGCCGCTGGGCGCGCGGGTGGTCCCCGTGCCCGTGAGCAAGGTGCTGCACCTGAAGTCGGCGGTGACCGCGCTGCCCGACGGCACCGTGATCGGGCACATCCCGAAGATCGACCGGCCGTCGCTGTTCCCCGGCTTCCTGTCGGTACCGGAGGAGTCCGGCGCCCACGTGGTGCTGCTCGGCGGGCACACGCTGCTGATGGCGGCGAGCGCCCCGAAGACGGCGGAACTGCTGACCGACCTCGGCCACGAGGTGGTCACGGTGGACATCAGCGAGTTCGAGAAACTCGAAGGCTGTGTGACCTGCCTCTCGGTACGACTGCGCGAGCTGTACGCCTGAGTGGTTGATCCCGTCATGCCGACGGCCCCGGAACGCCTGGTTCCGGGGCCGTCGGCATGTCCGGGAGCCGAGCGGCGACGGCGGGCGGAACACGCCGGGACACCCGCCGTCGCCGTGCTGATCAGTGCTCTTTACGACGGCCTTAAGCTACGGCTTCGTAACCTACGGCTTCGTAGCCTACGATCTCGTAGGTTTCCCGGCGCCGCTCGCCGGACCGCCGCTCTTTCTCCCCCATTGTTCGCCGTCCCCCTGGAGTTCCTATGACGATCACCTCCCCTCACCTCGGCAGCCCGTCCGCATGGACCGACGCGCGGCTGCTGTTCGCGCTGGAGGAAGTGGTCGAGACCGAACTGAACCGGCACCTGAAGATCGCCAAGGACTGGATGCCGCACGAGTACGTGCCGTGGAGCGACGCGCGCAACTTCCCGGGCCTGTTCGAGGACGGGGAGGCCTGGGACAAGAACCAGTCCGGCGTGACGGAGATCGGCCGCATCGCCCTGGTGGTCAACCTGCTCACCGAGGACAACCTGCCGAGCTACCACCACGAGATCGCCACGCTCTTCGGCCGCGACGGCGCGTGGGGCACCTGGGTGCACCGGTGGACGGCCGAGGAGGGCCGCCACGGCATCGTGATGCGCGACTATCTGCTCGCCTCGCGGGCGGTGGACCCGGACAAGCTGGAACAGTTCCGCATGGCGCACATGAGCGAGGGCTTCGAGTCCGACAACCGTCACTCGATGCTGCACTCGATCGCCTACGTCGCCTTCCAGGAGCTGGCCACGCGCATCTCGCACCGCAACACCGGCCACCAGTCCGGCGATCCGGTCTGCGACCGCATGCTGGCCCGCATCGCGACCGACGAGAACCTGCACATGGTCTTCTACCGCAACCTGCTGAAGGCGGCCTTCGAACTGGCCCCCGACCTGACGATGCAGGCGGTCCGGGACGTCGTGGTGAACTTCCGCATGCCCGGCCACGGCATCCCCGGCTTCGAGCGGGCGGCCGCGCAGATGGCCATCGGCGAGGTGTACAACCTGCGCATCCACCACGACGACGTCCTCCAGCCGGTCCTCCGCTTCCTGAAGGTCATGGAGATCGACGGCCTCGGCCCCGAGGGACGCCAGGCGCAGGAGGAACTCGGCCTCTTCATGGGCGGCCTGGACGCGGAAGCCGCCAAGTTCGACGAGAGGCTCGCCGCCCGCAAGGCCCGCATGACGGCCCGCTCGGGCGCCTGAGGCCCGTCAGGGTCTCCGCCTCCCCCGGGCCGGACACTCACACCGCCGGGGCCGGCCCCGGGGGCCGGCGGCACCTGGCGCTCCCGAGGATTGCCGCTCGCCCAGGCCCGGCGCCGACCGGGTCCGGACCCCAGGGTAGGGCGCTCGGCGGCCTGCCGCCCGCTGAAGCCCGGCGCCGCCGGGCCCTGGCCCGAGGGGGCCGGCGCTCGCCGGTACTGCCGCTCCCAGGCCCCTCCCCCCCGTTATGTTTTCCGCGGTCCTGTAAGAGGACCGCTGGCCTCCGGGCCCGGCATGACTGTTCCCCCCTGTCGAACGGATGACCCGGGGGG
>NZ_JBEOYR010000037.1:0-85725 GCF_040297165.1 Streptomyces sp. NPDC001851
CCCCGCACCCCTTCCGGGGGTGCGGGGCACCGCGCACATCGGCACAACGGGCTCCGCGGGGCGCCGGGCGGCGGTCCCGGCGCCCCGCGGAGCGCTGCTCAGGAGGCGATGGCCGTGGCCTCGACCTCGATGAGGAAGTCGGGCTCGGCGAGGGTGGCGACCCCGACCAGGGTGGTGGGCCGGACGACGTCGACGCCGAGCTTGGCGGCGGCGCGCTTGGCGCCCGCGGTGATCTCCTCCCACTTGGGCAGCGACCAGTCCACGACGTACATGGTCAGGCGGAGCACGTCGTCGAAGGTGGCGCCGGCCGCGGCCAGTCCGGTGGCGATGTTGAGGTAGACCTGCTCGGTCTGGGCCGCGAGGTCGCCCATGCCCACCGGCTCACCGTCGGCGGTGCGCGGCGTCTGGCCGCTGAGGAAGACCACCCGGCTGCCGGTGCCGACGGCCAGCTGCCGCCAGCCGTAGGGCTCGGGAAGGCCGGGCGGGTCGATCGTCTCGACTGCCATTGCACTGTCCTTTCTCGACGGGCGGTACGGGCAGGTGGCGAACCGAGGCCGGCCCGTACGGCGGTTCAGGGGTTGCGTCAGGGAGCTCGCCCGCTGCGGGTCAGCTGTACTCGCGGCAGGTGGCGTAGTACTTCCGGAGGACGCTGACCAGCTCCGGTTCGAAGCGGGACGCGAAGAGCAGCTCGGCCGGCGGGGTGAACTCGGGGTCGAGTTCGTTCGCCCAGGCGAGGGTGCCGGGCCGCAGGTCCATCTCGATCCACTGGTGCCACTCGACCGGGATCGTCCAGTCCTGCTCGTAGCCGATGCCCATCTGGTGGTCGATGAGGACGTCCACGATCTCCTCGCGGGTCCCGGTCTGCAGCGGTTGCCGTACGGGGGCGAACCGGGCCAGGTCGGCCTGGGGCTCCTCGCCGAGGATGCGGGCGGCGAAGTCCTGGGCCAGCAGCGGGGAGAGGTGCAGGCCGTCCCGGTAGGTGCCGGTCATGATCCACAGGTTGCGCATACCGCCCTCACCGAGCAGCGGGAAGGCGTCCATGGACACCGGGCGGTTGCCGACCTGGACCTTGGTGACGTCGCTGTTCCACAGGCTGCGGCGGACCTGGCGGTGGGCGCACTGCAGGAGGAAGACCAGGTCGCGCATCTCCGCGGTGTCGCGGGGCTCGACCGAGATGACGTTGGTGGCACCGACGTAGACGTGCCCTTCGCCGCGCGGGACGATGTGCAGGCCGCAGGCGAAGGAGCGGTTCGGGGTGCGGATGACGCTGTCCGGGGTGGTGCCGTCCACGGTCCTGATCAGGGAGGAGACTCCGTAGCCGCTCACCAGGCGGGGGATGCGGGGGCCGACGGGCAGGCTGTCCAGGAGCTCCTGGGTGCGGGCTCCGGCGGCCAGCATGACGTGGCCGGCGGCGATCCGCTCCCCGTCGGAGAGGACGACCCCGGTGACGCGGTCGCCCTGGTACTCGACGCGGGTGGCGAACTCGGGGACGAGGGTGCCCCCGGCCTGTACGACGGCCGCCTCCAGGCGCTCCAGCAGGGCGGCGGCGTTGACCGCGTGCTCGCCGGGTATGTGGAAGGCCTTCAGCGGGCGGGAGATCGGTTCGGCGTCCACCCAGTCGAGGTCGGCGGGCTCGACGTCCTCGAACGGCTCGGAGTAGCGGGTGAGTTCGGCGCGGATGGCGTTGTAGTTGGCGTCGTCGATCTCGGCCGTGCCGATGGTGTTGAGGATGACGGTGGTGCCCTGCGCGGTCTTGACGGGGGCGCCCTCGGTCCGGTCCTCCAGCTCGGCCAGCCACTGCGGCCACAACGCGGCGGCCTGGATGCCGAGTTCCAGCTTGGCCCGGCCGTGTTCGCTGGCCAGCAGGGAGGTGGTGACCTCGCCGAAGCAGCCGAGCATGGCGCCGGCCGCGGTGGAGCCGGCCCAGGGGCGGTGCGGCCGGCCGAGCACGGCGACCCGCTGTCCGCGCCGGGCGAGGACCCAGGCGAGCGACAGCCCGAGGACTCCGTTGCCGGCGATGACCACGTCGAAGCTGTTGCCGTCTGCCTTTCCGATGGCGTTCATCACATTCCAATCTTCCAGGGCGCTGGCGTATCGCCCGGATCGAGTAAAAGCGAATCGATTCCGTCGGATCTGATGGTTCGGGGGGCGTCGCGCCGGGTTTCCTTCCAGGCCGGGCCCTACGGGTCAGCGGCGCAGGAACTCGTACATCGTGAAGTCCATGTCCACGGTTCCGCGCTCGTTGGTGTGGGCCTCCACCACCGGGGACTCGGGGAAATCCGCCGCCCGGAGTTCGACGGTCTCGCTGCGGTACCGGTGGCCCTCGAAACCGGCGTCGGCGGCGGCCCGCAGCATTTTCCGTGGATTTCCCATCGCCTCGCTGGTGCCGAGATACACCCGCCCCTCGGCCGAGAGGTGGGGCACCGCGTCCCGGAAGAACCGGCGCACCAGTGCGTAGCCGGGATCGAAGACCGCCCGCTCGATCCCGCCGCCGTAGGGGCGGTCCTCGGGCGCCTCGATGAACGGGGTGTTCCAGAAGACGAGGTCCAGCACCTCGGCCGGGTCCAGGGCGTCGAACAGGTCGCTGTGCAGGGCCGTCACCCGGTCGGACACGCCGTGCCGGGCGGCGTTGCGGCGGGTGTTCTCCACGGCCGCCGGGTTGACGTCCAGCGCCAGCACCCGCTCGGCGCCCTGCTGTGCGGCGAGCACCGCGGAGAGCCCGGCGCCGCAGCCCATCTCCAGGAACCGGCTGCCCTTCTCGTACGGCACCCAGGAGGCGAACAGACCGGGTCCCGGGTCCGTGAACGGGGGGAACACCTCGGGCAGCAGCTCCCATTCCCGGTCGAGCAGCGAGAACGTCGTGTGCGTCGGGCGGTCCGGGCTCTGGATCTGCGACACGACCCAGTTACCGAGTTCGTAGCCGAGCTTGTTGTCCATTCGATCCTCCTTGGGAAGAGCCGTGGAGCAGCTCGCTCCGGGACGTGCTCCACGGCTCTCGACGGTGGAATGTGCGCAACGGCGGCAGCGGATCAGTCGTCGCCGGACGGGGAGTTCCCGGCCCGGCCACGGGCTATCGCCCGGTCGATCAGGACGACCGGGACGGTGAGGACGGCCAGGCCGGCACCGAGCCAGGGAATCGAGGTCAGACCGGCACCGGCGCCGAGGGCCACTCCGGCGAGGACGGGCACCAGGCTGATGCCGAGCTGGAACATGGAGACGGCGGTGGCACCGGCGAGGGTGGGCGCCCCGGCCGCGACGGTGAACACCCGCCCGTAGACGGCCGGGTTGAGCACGAATCCCGCGACGCCGAGGATCAGCACCAGCGGGATGACGGCCACCGCGTGGTGGGCGAGCAGCGCGAGCAGCACGGACGCGACCAGGATTCCGGCCGCTCCGGTCAGCAGCGCGTGATGGGGGCGCCCGTCGGAGATCCGGCCGCCGATGGACAGCCCGACGAAGGCGCCGATGCCGAACAGGACCAGGATCGCGGGCACCCACACCGCGCGGACGCCGGTGATGTCGGTGAGGAAGGCCGCGAGGTAGTTGTACGAGATCATGTAGGCGGCGGTGCTCAGCAGGGTCGCGGCGTACACCACCCACAGCTGCGGCTGCTTCATCGTGCGCAGCTCCCGCCGCACACTGGGCTCCTGCGCGGCCCGGGTGGCGGGCACGGCGACGACCGTGGACAGCGCACCGACGGCGGTGAGGGCGACGACCGCCCAGAAGCCGCCCTGCCAGGAGGTGAAGTGGCTCAGCAGCGCGCCGGCCGGGCCGCCGGCCACCATGGCGACGCTGAGGCCGCTGACCACCACGCCCGAGGCGCGGGCGGTGCGGTCGGGTGTGACGAGGCTGATCGCGGTGACCGCGGCGACCGCCCAGAACCCGGCGTAGGCGAGGCCGCACAGGAAGCGGGTGACCAGCAGCACCGCGAAGTTGTCGGTGACCAGGCCGATCGCCACGCAGACGGCGAAGAGGCCCTGCGAGACCACCAGGGTGGTGCGGCGCGGCCAGCGCAGGGTCAGGACGGCCAGCGGCGGACCGCCGATCACCACGCCGACCGCGAACGCCGAGATCAGCGCGCCCGCCTCGGACAGGGAGATCCCCAGGTCGTCGGCGATGTCCGGCAGGACGCCGGCGAGCAGGAACTCGGCGCTGCCCATCGCGAACAGGCTGAACGCGAGCAGGTAGACCCCGAGCGGCAGCCGGTCGGTGGTCTTGCGGGCAACTGCCTGGAGCTGTTCGGTCTGGGCGCTCATCGGCGGCCACCTCCGGACTGCTCGGGACCGGTCTGCGCGGTATCGCGGCGCGCCGGCCCGGGAGTGGTCATACGCATGGGCGAACTCCTTGTTCGGGTTGTTCGGGCGGGCGGATCGGGGCGGGTGGCGCGGCGGCCTGCCGGGCGGGGGGAGTCGCGGCCACGCGCTGGGCGGTGCCTCGGCGATCCGCGTATCCGTGGTGATCACCAGTGGTGCCCATGCTGGGACCGGGCGTGGCGGACGGACAACATTTGTTGCCGATACCGGGACGTCCAGGGGCGGCCGTCGGTCAGTCGTCGCCGGGCACGGCCTCGCCCCAGCCCCACTCCTTGATGGTCGTGCGGCGGGTGGGCCCGGCGCCCGGCTGGGAGTTGGCCATGGCGCGGCGCGAGCCGAACTCGATGTAGCCGATGAACGCCGAGCGGAACTCCGCGTCCTGCGGGAGTCCCACCACGTCCATGGCCTGGCGCATCAGCTCCACCCAGCGTTCCCGCTGCTCGGGCCGGATGGCCCGGTTGCGGTGCCGGGAGAGCATGTGCCGGTAGCCGCCGTGGTGCCGGGTGTAGTCGTCCGGGCCGCCGAGCACCTCGCCGAGGAAGGTGGCGACGTGCTGGGGGTGGTCGTCCGACATCCCGGCGAAGAGCGGGGCGAGCAGGTCGTCCTCGCGGACGCGGGAGTAGAACTCCTCGGTCAGCCGGCTCAGCGCCTCGGCGCCGCCGGCCCACTCGTAGAGGGTGGGGATCTGGTCCTGGTCCGTCACGGTGTCACCTTTCGCTGGGACGGGTGCCGGGGTGCGGTGGGGGTGTCGTGGTGGTCAGGCCGCGTACAGGTCGAAGGTCGGCGTGGGCCTGCCGCCCTGGGTGAGGACGTCCAGCCGGGGATCGACCGCGAGCATCGCCTGGTGCAGCCGCTGGAGCTGCGGCGAGGGCTCCAGGCCCAGTTCGCCGACCAGCCTCTGGCGCAGGGCGCGGTACAGCTCCAGCGCCGAGGCCTGCCGCCCCGAGCGGTAGAACGCGACCATGGCCTGCGCGTGCAGCCGCTCGTTGGCGGGATGACGCGCTGTCAGTTCGGTGAGTTCCGGGAGGAGTTCGCCGTGGCGGCCGAGGCGCAGCTCGGCGTCGACGCGCCGCTCGGTGGCGAGCAGCCGGCACTCCTCCAGGCGGGCCGCCTGGACGCGCAGCGGCTTCCCGGTGGGCACGTCGACCAGGACCGGCCCCCGCCACAGCGCCAGCGCGTCGCGCAGCAGCCGGGCGGCCCGCTCGCCGTCGCCGTCGGCGAAGGCCGCGTGGCCGGCCTGCGCCGCCCGCTGGAACGCGAAGGCGTCGACGTCGTCCTCCGCGGTCCGCAGCAGATAGCCCCCGTGCCCGGTGGCCAGCAGCCGGCGGGCGCGGTGCGGGCCGTCCGGACCGCCGAGGGCGGCGGCCAGGGCGCGGCGCAGCCGCAGGACGTACGTCTGGACGGTGGTGTGCGCGGTGCGCGGCGGCCGGGGCCCCCATACCTCCTCGATCAGGGTGGTCACCGGCACGAGCCGCCCCGGGTGCAGGGCGAGGAGCGCCAGGATCTGCCGTTCCTTTCCCGCCGTCGGGGTGACCGGAACTCCGCTGACCGCTGCGTGCAGGGGGCCCAGAACCTGAATCTCCACGAGACCTCCGTAACTCACCGTGAAGCGTCCGGTTTCAGCAATTCCTCGTGGCGGTGGCCACGGGAGGAACGTAGGAGTGCGGGGGTGGGCGCCTCAATACGGTGGCACCGTAGGGCTGACCGAAGAATCTGGGCCGTAGCGCACGCCGGCATACCGGTGCGCCCCCGGGGGCGGGCGGGCCGTCCGGGGGTTCCGGAAAAGTGGCGGGAAGGGCGTACGGGGGTGTTCCCGGAATCCGGGTATGCCGCAGGGCGCGTTCTCCGCGGTGCGGAAAGGAAAAGAGAACGCGCTCTTCGGTGAATGCGGCGCACGGTGAATGGCGCCTGCCGGTCCGGGCGGCCCGCGGTCAGGGGGCGCGGCCCCGCGGGTCGCTCAGGCGCGGCCCGTGCACAGGCGGGCGGTGTGCACCGTGACCGCCGTGAGGTAGAAGGCGTCGGGCCGCCACAGGATGCCGGTGCAGGCGTCGCCGTCCACGAGCTGCTCCACGGTCAGCCGGTCGGCGAGGTCGAGCCGGTCACCGATCTCGGCGAGCAGCCGGGTCAGCCGGGTGTGCAGGTACAGGCGCGCGGACGGGCCCAGCGGGGCGGGGAGGTCGATCAGGAAGGTGCGGGTGCCGGCCGGGACGAGCCCGGCCGCGGCCAGCAGGCGCGACCAGTCCTCGACCACGGAGGTGGCACCGAGCAGCCGGGCCCGCCGGTCGGCGAACCGGTCCTCCAGCGCCGCGTCCAGCCTGGCCTGCAGACCGGGCCGTCCGATGCCTATGTCGCGGGGCAGGAAGCGGGGCGGGAGACCGCGTTCGCAGACGGCGAGCAGGCCGCCGGGGCGCAGGGCGGACGCCAGGCTCGTCAGGGCTGCCTGCTGGTCGCCCAGGTGACGGCAGACGTTGCCGGTCCAGATCAGGTCGGCCGGGCCCAGTTCGCCGAACTCCTCGGGCCGTTCGGCCGGCAGCGTGGTGAGCCGACCGGTCAGCCCGAGTTCCGCGGCCCTGATCCTGGCCCGGGCCAGCTGCGACGGGGACCGGTCCACGGCGACGACCTCCGCCCGCGGGAAGGCGCGGGCCAGCTCGCAGGAGGCCGCTCCCGGCCCGCTGCCCACGTCCAGCACCCGGCGGACCGCCGCCGCCACCCCTTCCTCGGGCCCGAGCAGGCCCCGCAGCCAGCGGGCCGCGTCCGCCAGGAGACCGGAGTGCAGTTCCGCCTCCAGTTCCGGCTCGGTGCCGAGGGCGTCGCCGTCGACGTCCTCGGTGTGGTGTGTGGTCATACGGTCACCTCCGGTGGCCAGCATGAGCATGCCGTGACCGCCGGGCAATTCCTGTTGCCGTTTCCGGAATGGTGACAGGCGCCGGCCGGTCAATAGGCCGCGGCCGAGGCCGCCATGGCACGGCGCGCCGCCTGCGGGCGGATCAGGTCCCGGCCGAAGGTGTCCAGGAGTTCCCAGCCGGCCGTGAGCGGGAAGTAGTGGCCGCCGGGGAACGTTTCCGTGCGCAGCGGACGCCGGGTGCACCGGCGCCATCCGGCGAGGTCGGCGGCGGTGACGCTGCGGTCGTCCCGCCCGGTCATGACGGTGACGGGGCAGTGCACGACATGGCGTGGATCGCGCCGGTACGTCTCCAGGACGGTGCGGTCCGCGCGCAGCGCGGTGAGCACCCGGGCCGCCCGCCGGGGGTCCCGGGCGCCCGGGGGGATCCGGCCGTGCTCGCCGAGCCGGCGCAGCATCTCGGTGTCCGGCAGTCCGCCGACCGCCCGATCGGGTGCCGGGCGGTGCGGCAGGCCGGCGCCGGAGACGTAGAGCCGTTCGGCCACGGCGTCGTGCTCCCACTCCAGCCGGGCGGCGATCTCGTACGCGACGAGGGCGCCGAAGCCGTGTCCGTACAGCGCGAACGGCCGGTCGCACATGCGGGCCACGTACGGCATGACGTCGGCGAGCAGCGGCTCCATCCGGGAGTGGAGGCGGGTTCGGGGATGGCGCCCGCGTCCGGGCAGTTCGACAGGGGTGACGACCACCGAGGGGCCGAGTGCCTCGCACCAGGGCAGATAGACGCCCGCCGAGACGCCCTCGAACGGCAGGCAGAACAGGCGCACCGAGGAGTCGCTCATCAGCCGCTCACCGGCTCGGCGAGACGGGCACCGGGGCGCTGCGGGGTGCCGGCCGCGAGCCGGGTCCGCGCTCGCCCCGGGGTGCCGCCGCGCAGCAGCACGCCGTACGCGTCGGCGGCCTCCTCCAGCAGGCGCAGTCCGGTCCCGCGGTCCAGCAGCCCGCGGGCATACCGCCAGGCGAAGGTCCAGGTCCGGTCGGTGCGCCGGATGAGGGTGGCGCGCATCGACGGCCCCCCGTCGCAGCCGAGTCCGGCGGCGGCCTCCCGGGCCAGCCGTTCGGCGAGCCGCACGTCCTGCACGGCTGTGCGGGTGGCCCGCCAGTCCACGACCTGCAGCGGGAACCGGGACTCGGGCAGGGCCTCGCGCAGCACGGGCGAGCCCTCCAGCACGGACTGCCAGGCCTGCTCGTAGACGTACGGCAGGATACCGGCCAGGGACAACACGAACTGCTCGGCACGACCGCCGCCGAGCTCCTGACTGATCACGGACACGGGGGGACCGCTCCTTCCACCAGATTCCGCCAACACGACGGGGGAATGGGCCGGGATACGCGGTGGCCGCGTTCCGTGTACAGGCCACCGGTCACCGGCTCTGAGCCGTGCCGACCGTATCCGTGCGGTACCCGCGGAGATCAATACGGTGGGACCGAAGCACTGGCCGAAGAAACACGCTCCGGAACCGACGGGTCGAACAAGCTGTACAAATTCAACGGGTTCTCGTGCTAGCGTCGGGCGCATCGGACGTGTACGCCGTTCACCGGTGTCCAGGGGGAGCAATGGGGGAGATCTCGCACGCGCTTCCCGTGCCCCCTGGCGAAATCTTTTCCACGGTGCCGGCGCCGGTCCCGCCATGACCGGAAGACGGGCTTGACGGCGCCGGTTTGGCGTGTTCAAAGATTCTGGCTTTCTGGGCCTCATCCGAATTCCTTGTCACCCAGGTCGTTCACTGTTCAGGCAGGAGGTGTGGGGCCGGTGCCCCGGGAACTGTTCGGCAGGAGCGAAGAAGCGAAGATCATCAGCGAGTTGCTCGACGCCACCAGAGCCGGCACGGGAGCGGTCGCACTGGTGGAGGGCATCATCGGGACCGGCAAGACGACACTCCTGCGCTGGGCCGAGGCGAGCGCCCGCGAGCAGGGGATGGCCGTGCTGTCGGCGACCGCGTCCCCGACCGAGCAGCGCTTTCCTTTCGGGGTCGTGCACCAGCTCCTCGGGACGCTGCCCGAAGCGGCACACGTGTGGGAGCGGGCTTTCGCGCTGTGCGGCGCGTCCGACGGCGCCACGGACCCGGCCGCCCCCGACTACCCGCTCCTCGCGGAGCTGTGCGCGTGTCTGGGCCGGGCGGCCGGGCGCACCGCGATCCTGCTGACGGTCGACTGCGTCCAGCACGCCGACCGTCAGTCCCTGCTGTGGCTCGGCTTTCTGACCCGCCGTCTGGAGAACCTCCCGGTGGTCCTGCTCGCCACCAAGCGCTGCGGGGAACCGGCGTCCGACCAGCATCTGCTGGTCGAGTTCCTGGAGGGCGTCCGCCCCGACCGCCACATCCATCTGCACGACCTGAGCCCGAGTGCCGCCTTCGACCTCGCCGCCGCGCTCTGCGGCCACGGCCAGGAGTCCGTGGACGCCCTGATCGCGGAGAGCGGGGGCAACCCGTATCTCCTGACCGAGCAGATACGGACCGTGCCCGCGGTCCGCACCGCCCCGCCCTGCACCACCGGGGACGAGCACCCCGCGGGCCACGGACCGGCGGACCCGCCGGAGGAACGGACCCGGCTCCAGGCGGTCAAGGAGCGCATCCTGTGCCTGCTCCGGCGGCTCGACCCGCACGGCGTACAGGTCGCCCGGGCGGCCAGCGTCCTGGGCGCCCCGCTGGACGCCGCCCTGCTCGCCGCCCTGTGCGGCATCCCCACGGAGCACGCCTGCCGATGTCTGGGCCGGCTCACCGAGTCGGGGCTGCTGCGGCCCCACGACCTGAGATTCCGCCACCCGCTGCTGGCCGAACTCCTCTACCAGGACATCCCGTGCGCCGAGCGCGCCGAGCTGCACCGGCTCGCCGCGCACTGCCTCCGGCTGCGCGGCGCCCCCTGCGAGGACATCGCCACCCATCTCCTGCGCTCGCACCGCCTGGACGAACCGTGGATGACCCGGCTGCTGCTGGACATCGCCCACGGCATGGCCGGGCCCGATCCGGCGGGCGCCCGCCGGCTGATCGAGAAGGCCGTCCTGCACGGCCTGCCTCCGGAACTGGCCGCGCGCGCCGAGGACCTGCGCATCCAGGTGCTCACCCGCCTCGACCTGCCCGCGGCCGCCGGCGCCCTGACCGCGCACACCGCCGTCGCCTCCGGGCCCGCCGAGCGGAGCCGCCAGGCGCTGCGGCTGGCCGACATCCTGCTGCGCCTCGACGAACTCCCGCGTGCCCGCCGGGTGCTGGAGGAGGCGCAACGGGAGGTCGGGGCCCTTGACCCCGCGGCCGCCGCGCGGCTGCGCCAGGGGCTCACCCACATCCGGCTCCACGAGGGCAGCTACCGGCCCGGGGACGGGGACGAGGACCGGCTGGAGCGGGTGCTGCTGCTCCGTACCGCCCGCGGCGACTCCGCGCCCGCGGTACGGCGGATCGCCCACCGCATCCTGTCCGTGCCCCGTGCCCCGTACGGCTCACCCACCTGGTACCACGCGCTGCTCGCCCTGCTGTGGGCGGGCGATGTGGACGACGCCCAGCAGCGCATGGACACCGAGGTGCGGCTCGCGCGCGCCGAGGGCAATGTGGCCCGGACCGCCGAGGCGCTCGCCGTGCGCGGCCTGGTCCAGCTCCACCGTGGTCTGCTGACGGAGGCCGGGGACGACGCCGGGGAGGCGCTGGAACTGCTCTCCCGGATCGGTGCCGACACCCACCACACCGGGGCGCTCGCCCGCAGTGTGCTCATCGACGTGGCCCTGGAGAAGGACGACATCGCCGGTGCCGGCGCCCTCCTCGACGAAGGTCCGCCGCTGCCCGGTGACCAGCCCGTCACCTGGTGGCGGCTGCACCTCCTGCACAGCGCCGGGCGGGCGCTGGGGCGGCTCGGCGAGACCCGGCGCGGGCTCGCCCTGATCGCCCACTGCGCGGCGGAGCTGGAACGCCGGGGGGTGGTCAACCCGGCGATCCTGCCCTGGCGTTCCACCCGGGCCGCGCTCCAGCTGGCCCTCAGCGACGTGGCCGGTGCCCGCCGTATCGCCCAGGAGGAGACGGAACTGGCCCGCCGCTGGGGCGTGCCCTTCGCCCTGGGCCGGGCCCTGGTCGCCCAGGCCGCGGCCGGCTCGGGACACGAGGCGCTCCAGCTCGCCGGCCAGGCCGTGGAACTCCTCGAACCCGCCCCGGCGCCCCTGCTGTTCGCGCACGCCCTCTACGCGGCGGGCACCGCCCACCGGCGCATCGGCAAGACCGGACGCGCCCGCGAACTGCTGCACCGCGCCAACGAGGTCGGCATCTCGCTGGGTGCCGGCGGCCTGGTGGCGGCGGTGCAGCAGGAGTTGCGGGGCGCGGGCGGCCGGCCGGACCCGCGCAAGGACTCCACGGAATCGCTGCTGACGCCCACCGAGCGACAGGTCTCCGAGCTGGCCTCACGCGGGCTGAGCAACCGCAGCATCGCGCAGCAGCTGAAGGTGACCCTGCGCAACGTCGAGTCCCATCTCACCCACTCCTACCGGAAGTTGCGCATCAGCGGACGGCACGAACTGGCCAAGTTCTTTCCCCCCGAGGAGGGGCCTGCCCCAGCTCCGGTGCTGATCCACCCGCACCGGGCCGCGCTCACCCCGCTGACGCAGCTGCGGACGGGCTGACGCGCGGTGCGGCGCCGGCGGCCGGGGCGCGGCGCGCGGCGCCCAGCTCCGCGAACGCCCCGTCGAGCAGGGCCCGCAGCCCGGCCGTGAACCGTTCCTGATCGCTCATCCCTCGGATGAGCGGGGCGACCCGGCGCACGGTCGGGTACTCCTCGTCCCCGCCCTCACCTGGCGCCGTGGCCGCTCCGTACGGTGTCCCGGACCGCTCGGCGACCAGATGCCCCACCAGGTACTGCCAGATGGCGACGTGCAGGCGCGCTGCCTGCGCGTCGCTCATCCCGCCCCGGACCAGGGTCTCCAGGATGAACTCGGAGAGCCGCAGGGAGGTGGCGTCCAGCAGTTCCCCGTCGAGCATGCCGGTGGCGATCCACCCGTGCTCCTCCAGCACGCGGTGCGCGCTCTGCGCCGCCTCCAGCACGACCGCGCGGGGGTCGTCCCCGGCGTCCGGGATGACGATCCGGCGGGTCACCTCGTCGAGCAGCAGGGACATCAGTTCCCGCTTGTTGCTGACGTGCCGGTAGACGGCGGCCGGGGCCTTGCCCAGTTCGACGGCCAGCTTGCGCATACTGATCCCGGCCGCGCCCTCGCGCTCCAGCAGCCGCAGCCCCGCCGCCACGATGTGCGGCCGGGTCAGCGGCTCGGACGCCCGGGCTCCGGCGGTACCGCCATGGTCCACCTGACTCCCGTTCCCCACTCCGACAGCGGTGTTCACCAGTCGTCCTCCTCCGAGCCGCCATCGTCTCGCACTCCCCCACCCTGCGACACGGGAACGGGCGCCCTGCAACATGACTGTCGTAAACACGCCAGGGTCCGGCCACCCCCGCCCGCATCCCCCATGGTGTGCGCGGCGCGGACCGCGGCACGGGAGCGGCTCGCCGCCTGAGGCCCACCCTGGGACCGAGGGATGCGCGCGGCGGCGAGGACCGCCGTTCGGGTGATTCCCCGTGTGCCCCATTCGTGTGCGGCACCAAGGAATACGGACCCCCCGGGCATTCTGCGCGCGGTGGGCGGCCGAGCAGAAGTGGCAGCCTCCCGTCCGCCTGGCCAGACTTGATCTGCCGGTTCATGACCAGAAAAGAACCAGCCACTGGCGTTTCACACGTTCTCCGGGAGATCGCATGGTGGAGCAGTCCTCCGAGGTCCATATAGCGGAGACCGAGCGCAGGCTCGCGGAGGCACTGGCCGACGTCACGGGCGCCGAGCGGGTCCCCGTCGACAGCCACTTCTTCACCGACCTCGGCGCCAATTCCCTGGTCATGGCCCAGTTCTGCGCGCGCATTCGGAAAAGAGCGGATCTGCCGTCCCCGTCCATGAAGGACATCTACCGGCATCCGACCATCCGCAGCCTGACGGCGGCCCTCGGGGAAGCCGTTCCCGCGGCGCCCGCCGAAGCGGCGACCGTCGGAGCCGCACCCGTCCAGGCGGCGACCGCACCGGCGGCCCCAGCGACCGTGCCCTCCCCGGGGCGCAAGGCGCCGCCCGCTCTGACGGAGCGCGGAAAGCGGCTGGTTCATTTCCTCTGCGGCACCGTCCAGTTGCTGGCCTTTCTCGGCTACTCCCTCGTCTCCGGGTTCGCCACCGCCGCGGGATACGAGTGGATCGCCACCGGTTCGGGGCTGGCCGACGTCTATCTGCGGTCGTTCCTCTTCGGAGGCATCGGGTTCCTCGTTCTGTGCGCGTTCCCCATCGTCGCGAAATGGCTTCTCGTGGGCCGCTGGAAACCGGATGAGTTCTCCGTCTGGGGCCTGACGTATCTGCGTTTCTGGCTCGTCAAGGTACTGCTCCACGCGAACCCGATGGTCTTCCTCGCCGGAACCCCGCTGTACGTGCTGTATCTGCGGGCCCTCGGCGCGCGGATCGGCAAGGGCGTCACGATCCTCTCCCACTCCGTCCCGGTCTGCACCGATCTGCTGACCATCGGCGCCGGCACGGTGATCCGCAAGGACTCCTTCCTCCTCGGCTACCGGGCCCACGCGGGGCGCGTCCAGACCGGCCGGATCACGCTCGGCCGGGACGTGTACATCGGTGAGAAGACCGTCCTGGACATCGACACCGCGATGGGCGACGGCGCACAGCTCGGTCACGCCTCCGCCCTGCACCGCGGCCAGGCGGTACCCGACGGTGAGCACTGGCACGGCTCGCCCGCGGAGCCCACGCGGACCGACTACGTGCGGGTCGCGCCGGCCCGCTGCGGGACCGCCCGCCGGGCCTGGTTCGGCCTAGGGACGCTGCTGCAGCTGTTCCTCGTGTACATACCGCTGACCGTCGGCGGGGTGTACATGCTGTTCACCGAGGTACCGGCGATCGGCAACCGCCTCGATCCGCAGACGGCCCCGCTGAAGCGGTCGGAGCTGATCCCGGACGCGCTGGAGCTCTCGCTCGTGCTGTTCTGCGGCTTCGTCGTCCTGGGACTGGCGGCCCTGTGCACCGTTCCCCGGCTGCTGGCGCTGGTCGTCAAGCCGGACCGGGTCTATCCCCTGTACGGATTCCACTACGCGGTCCACCGGGCGACGGCCCGCATGACGAACATCAGGTTCTTCGCCTGGCTGTTCGGCGACAGCTCCTACATCGTCCCCTATCTCCAGGGGATCGGATACGACCTGTCGCGGGTCGAGCAGACCGGGTCGAACTTCGGCACCGAAGTGCAGCACGAGACCCCGTTCCTGGTCTCGGTGGGCAGCGGAACGATGGTGGCCGACGGGCTGTCCGTCCTCAACGCCGACTATTCCAGTACGTCCTTCCGGCTGGCCCGCGCGTCGATCGGGCCGCGCAACTTCCTCGGCAACAACATCGCCTATCCCGCGGGCGGCAGAACGGGCGCCAACTGCCTGCTCGCGACGAAGGTGATGGTCCCCCTCGACGGCGAGGTCCGGGAGAACGTGGGGCTCCTGGGCTCGCCCTGCTTCGAGATACCCCGGTCGGTGGAACGGGACGCGCGGTTCGACGACCTGCGGACCGGCGACGCACTGCGCCGCAGCCTCGCCGCGAAGAACCGCTACAACCTGCGCTCGATGGCCGTGATGCTGGGCGTGCGGTGGCTGCACACCTTCGCCCTCACCCTGTTCGGGCTCGTGTCCGTGGATCTGTACGGAGCGCTCGGACACGTGGTGATCGCCGGATACCTGGCCGTCACGCTCGCGTTCAGCACCCTCTACTTCGTCCTGGTGGAGCGGTGCATCGCGGTGTTCCGTGGGTTGCGGCCCCGGTTGTGCTCCATCTACGACCCGTACTTCTGGTGGCACGAGCGCCTGTGGAAGGTACCGGACCACTACCTCAACATTTTCAACGGCACGCCCTTCAAGGCCCTGGTCTGGCGGCTGCTGGGCGTGCGCATCGGCCGCAGGGTGTTCGACGACGGCTGCTACCTGACCGAGCGGACCCTCACCACCATCGGCGACGAGTGCACCCTCAACGCCGGCAGCAAGATCCAGTGCCATTCGCAGGAGGACGGCACCTTCAAGTCCGACCGCTCCACGCTCGGCGCCCGCTGCACGCTGGGCGTCGGCGCCCATGTGCACTACGGCGTGACCATGGGCGACGGTGCGGTGCTGGCACCCGATTCCTTCCTCATGAAGGGCGAGGAAGTCCCCCCGGACGCCCAGTGGGGCGGCAACCCCGCCGTGGACATGCCGCAGGCCCGCAGCCTGCCCCGCGGCACCGGCCAAGCCACGTCGACAGCCAACGCCTCCGCGGCGACCGCGAGTTGAGGAAGGACGTGCGATGGGAACGCGCGTGCAGACGGACCGGCCGGACCGGGAGTTCTGGAGCCGTGTGCTGACCGCCGGCGGTACCACCGCCGTGCCCCGCTGGACACGGCAGCGGGTCGCCGGAACGGCCGAGCAGGAGACGGCCGTCCCCGACGACCTGGCGGACGCGGTGCGCGCACTGGTACGGCGGTCGGGCGTGCCGATCAGCGCGCTGCTGCTGGCGGCGCACGCCAAGGTGCTGGCCGCGCTGTCCGGCGAGCAGGAGGTGGTGACGGGGTACACCGCCGGAGTGCACGGCGAGCCGCTGCCCTGCCGCCTGACCGTCGCCCCCGGGTCCTGGCGGGACCTGGTGGCGGCCACCGAACACACCGAGGCGGAGCTGCTGGCGGCCCGGGAGTTCCCGGTGGCCGAGCTGCGCCGCGAGCTGGGGCTGACGGAGCCGTCGTACGAGGTCGTGTTCGGGCCGATGGGGGACGACGAGGCCCATGTCGACGACGGTGTGCTGCAGGTGCGCTGGTCGGACCGGGGCGGACGGCTGATGCTGCGCCTGAGGCACCGCACGGACGTGCTGGACGCCACGGCCGCGGCGCGGATCGCCGGCTACCACCTGGCGGCGCTGCGGTCGATGGCGGCGGACGTGCACGCCGACCACACACGGCAGAGCCTGCTGTCCGCGGACGAGGTGCACGAGCAGCTGGAAGGCCTGGCCGGTCCCCGCCGGCCGCTGCCGGACGCGCGGGCCCACGAGCTCTTCGAGGAACGCGTACGGGCCCATCCCCAGGCGGTGGCGGCCGTGCACGGCGGGCGGGAGTGGACGTACGGAGAACTCAACCGGCGCGCGAACAGGCTGGCGCGGGCGCTGCTGGCACGGGGGCTGGGCGCGGAGGACGTGGTCTCCGTCGTCACCGAACGCAACCTCGACTGGCTGGCGGCGACGCTGGCGGTCTTCAAGGCGGGCGGCACCTACCTGCCGGTCGAGCCGCACTTCCCGGCCGGCCGGATCACGGCAACGTTGTCGCGCGCGGGGTGCCGGCTGGTCCTGACCGAATCCGGCAGCACCCGCACCCTCGACCAGGCGCTGGCCGCCCTGCCCGGATGCGGGAAGCTGCTGATCGACGCGGCGTACGCGGAACCGCACGAGGACGGCGACCTCGGCCTCCCGATCGACGCCGGCCGGCTGGCCTACATCTACTTCACCTCCGGCTCCACCGGCGAGCCGAAGGGGGCGATGTGCGAGCACGCGGGGCTGCTCAACCATCTCCACGCCAAGATCGACGACCTGGGTATCGGCGAGGGCAGTGTCGTGGCGCAGACGGCGCCGCAGTGCTTCGACATCTCCCTGTGGCAGCTGATCTCGGCCCTGCTGGTCGGCGGCCGGACCCTGCTGGTCGAGCAGGACGTGATCACGGACGTGGAGCGGTTCGTCGACACCCTGGAGCGCGGCCGGGTCGGCGTGGCGCAGGTCGTGCCCTCCTACCTGGAGGTCGTCGTCTCGTACCTGGAGCGGCACCCCCGGGCGCTGCCGGACCTGCGGTGTGTGTCGGTGACCGGGGAGGCGCTGAAGCGGGAGCTGGTGCAGCGCTGGTTCGCGGTCCAGCCGGGGATCAGGCTGCTCAACGCCTATGGGCTGACCGAGACTTCGGACGACACCAACCACGAGGTCCTGGACGCCGTACCGGACCGGGTGCTGCTGGGGCGTCCGGTGGGCAACGTGCGCGTCTACGTCGTGGACGAGCAGCTGTCCCTGGTGCCGCTGGGCGCCCCGGGGCTGATCGCGTTCTCCGGTGTCTGTGTGGGCCGGGGGTACGTCAACGATCCCGAGCGGACCCGTGAGGCGTACCGGGCGGACCCGTACCGGCCCGGTGAGCGGCTCTACCTGGGCGGTGACTGGGGGCGCTGGCACCCCGGCGGCAAGCTGGAGTTCCTCGGCCGGCGGGACAACCAGGTGAAGATCCGGGGCTTCCGCATCGAGATCGGCGAGATCGAGAACTGTCTGCTGCGGGTGGACGGTGTCCGGGACGGCGCGGTGGTCGTCGCCGAGCGGGCCGGCGGGAGCAAGCAGCTCATCGCCTTCTACACCGGCGCGCGGCAGCGGCCGGAGGTGCTGCGCGAGGCACTCGGCGCGGCGCTGCCCGCCTACATGGTCCCCTCGGCCTTCCACTGGCGGGACGGCCTTCCGCTGACCGCCAACGGCAAGACCGACCGCAAGGCCCTGACCGGGCTGGCGG
Source organism: Streptomyces sp. NPDC001851 (assembly GCF_040297165.1). Lineage (NCBI taxonomy): Bacteria > Bacillati > Actinomycetota > Actinomycetes > Kitasatosporales > Streptomycetaceae > Streptomyces > Streptomyces sp. NPDC001851. Next base: position 17,745 of record NZ_JBEOYR010000037.1, read on the forward strand.
AACGGACGGCGCCGGCCCCCGAAGCGGACGCGGCGGGAGAGGACGTGCTCAGCCCGGCCGAGCGGAGACTCGCGGCGGCCTGGGCCGAACTGCTGGGGGTACCCGAGCGGCAGATCTGCCGCACGGACCACTTCTTCGACTCCGGCGGCACCTCCCTGACCGCGGTCAAGCTGAGCATCGCCCTGGACCGCGCGGTGTCCCTGAAGGACATCACCCGGCACCCCGTGCTCGCCGACCTGGCGGCCCTCCTCGACGGCACGTCCCACCGGCGAACGGAGCTGCTGCAGCCGCTGACGGCAGCGGGCGGTACGCCGGAGTGCGTCCTGGTGTGCTTCCCCTACGCGGGCGGCAACGCGGTCAACTACCAGCCGCTGGCGAGCGCGTTGGCGGGCAGCGGGATCGCGGTCCTCGCGGTCGAGCCGCCCGGTCACCAGCTGTCCGCGCACCCCGAGCCGTTCGCGACGATCGAGCAGGTGGCCGAGCAGGTCGCCGCCGAGATCACGGCGCGCGGCCCGGCCCGGGTCATGCTGTGGGGCCACTCCTCGGGCACCGCGCCGGCCGTCGAGACGGCCAGGAGGCTGCAGGAGCGCGGTGTCCGGGTGACGCGGGTGTTCCTCGGTGCGCACCTGCTCGGGACCGCCGACGAGCGGAACGCCGCCATCGCCGAACTGGCGGGCCGGAGCGACGCCGAGGTCGCGGCGCGGCTGACCGCGGACGGCGGCTACGCCGAACTCGCGGAGCTGAACGAGCAGCACGCCCGGCACATCGGGGCCGCCTACCGGCACGACTGCGTGTCCGCGCACACCTATTTCCGCGCCGCTCTGGAAAGCCCGCCGCCGGTGCGGCTGACCGCTCCCGTCCTGGCGGTCGTCGCCGCCGACGACCCGTACACGCGGGGTTACGCCCAGCGCCACCGTGACTGGCTGCTGCTGGCCGAACACGTCGATCTGTACGAACTGGCCGAAGGCGGCCACTACTTCCTCCGTGCCCGTCCGGCCGAGGCGGCGCAGGCCGTCCTGAGCGCCGTCGTCCCCCTCGCCTCCTCCTGAACCCAGGCGGCCGACCGAAAGGAAACCGAGATGCCGTCCTCATCCCTGGCATCCCCGCTCGATGCGGAGCTGCGGCCGGACCGGCCCGCGCTGCTGCGCGTCGACGTCCCGGGCGATGCCCCGAGCTGGGCAGCCGAGCACCGCCAGGCGCTGCGTGCGCAGGTCACCGAGCACGGGGCGCTGGTCGTCCGCGGCCTCGGGCTGCGGGACACGGACACCGTCGGCGCCGTCTTCGCGTCCCTGGCCGGTGACCTGATCACGGAGCGGGAGGCGTTCGCCCCGCGTGCGGCGCACGGGCCGGGGCTGTACTCCTCGACCCCCTGGCCGGACAACCAGCCGATGTGCATGCACCACGAGCTCAGTTACCGGCTCCAGGTGCCCGGCTTGATGCTGTTCGCGTGTCTGACCGCGCCCGAGCAGGGCGGGGCGACCGGGGTCGCCGACGCCGAACAGGTCCTCGCGGCGCTGCCCACCGGTCTGACCGAACGGTTCGAGCGGGAGGGCTGGCTGCTGACCCGCTCCTACAACGACGAGATCGGGGCGTCGCTCGCCGAGTCGTTCGGCACCACCGACCGCGCCGGGATCGAGCGCTACTGCCGTGCCAACGGCATCGACTTCACCTGGCTGGCCGACGGGTCGCTGCACACCGAGCAGCGCCGCGCCGCCGTCGTACGGCACCCGGTCACCGGCCGGCGCTGCTGGTTCAACCAGATCGCCTTCCTCAACGAGTGGACGCTGGCCCCGGAGGTGCGCGAGTACCTGGTGGACGTCTACGGCCCGGACGGTCTGCCGTTCAACACCCGCTACGGCGACGGCAGTCCGATCGGCGAGGACGTGGTCGAGCTGCTGAACGGCACCTACGAGGCGCACACCCGGCGCGAGCCCTGGCAGGCCGGTGATCTGCTGCTCGTGGACAACATCCGCACCGCGCACAGCCGGGAGCCCTTCAGCGGAGAGCGGCAGGTCCTGGTGGGCATGGCCGAGCCCCTTCGCCTGGCCGACGGCTGCCCGACCCCGGAGGCGAGTGAACGATGACCGATGTACTGTCGAGCACCGCCCGGCGGTCCGTGCCCGGCCGGCCTTCGGTGCCGTCCTTCGCGGTGATCTCCGGTGAGCAGGTGCAGGGCGCGCTGAGCGGGCGCGAGAAGGAGCTCGTGGAGCTGGTCGGGACCGCCTACCGGCTGCACGGCGCCGGGGACTCGGTGAATCCGCCGTCGTACTTCCTGCGGTTCCCCGACCGCCCCACCGCGCGGATCATCGCGCTGCCGGCGTCCATCGGCGGGCCGGTCCGGGTGGACGGCCTGAAGTGGATCTCCAGCTTTCCGGAGAACGTGAACGCCGGGCTGCCGCGGGCCTCCGCGGTACTGATCCTCAACGACCACGACACGGGCTACCCGTTCGCCTGTCTGGAGAGCTCGATCATCAGCGCCACCCGTACGGCGGCGTCCGCGGCGCTGGCGGCCGACTGGCTCAGCCGCGGCCGGCCCCGCCCGGCCCGGGTCGGCTTCTTCGGCACCGGCCTGATCGCCCGTTACATCCACACCTTCCTGGCCGGCACGGGCTGGGACTTCGAGACGGTCGGCGTGCACGACGTGTCCCGCGACAGCGCCGACGGCTTCCGCGGCTACCTGCGGCAGACCGGCACCGGTGCGCGGATCACCGTCCACGACCGCGCCGAGGACCTGGTCCGCGCCAGCGACCTCGTGGTGTTCGCCACCGTCGCGGGCGAGCCGCATGTCACCGACCCGGCCTGGTTCACGCACAACCCGCTGGTCCTGCACGTGTCCCTGCGCGACCTCGCCCCCGAGATCCTGCTCGGCTCGGCCAACTTCGTGGACGACGTCGAGCACTGCCTGAAGGCCGACACGTCCCCCCACCTGGTCGAACAGCGGACCGGCAACCGGGACTTCCTGAACGGAACCCTCAACGACGTGATGCTCGGACGGGCCGCACCGCCGACCGACCGGCCGGTGGTCTTCTCGCCCTTCGGGCTCGGCGTCCTCGACCTCGTCGTCGGCAAGTACGTCTACGACGAGGTAGCCCGGGCGGGAAACCTCCGCCTCATCGACGACTTCTTCCACGACCTGCGCCGATACGGCTGAGGCCGCTGTCCTCGGCCTGGCACCAGGAGGCCCGCCGTGCCTGTCATATCCGCTCCCTACGCCTTCAACGAGGGCCATCTCTTCGTCGACCTGAAGTCGATCTGCGGGTACCCCCTCTACCTGAAGTGCGAGGGTTTCAACTTCGCCGGCTCCATCAAGCTGAAGGCCGCGAACGAGATGGTGGAGAGCGCCGAGCGTGACGGACTCCTGACGCCGGATTCCATCCTCGTCGAGTCCTCGTCCGGGAACCTCGGCGTCGCGCTCAGCATGATCGCCGCCAGCAAGGGCTACCGGTTCCTGTGTGTGACGGACTCCCGGTGCAACCTGTCGACCAGACTGCTGATGGAGGCGCTCGGCAGCGACGTGCACATCGTGTCCGACAAGGACGCCAACGGCGGGTTCCTGGGCATGCGCATCGAGTACGTCCGTGCGCTGTGCGCGTCCGACGACCGGTACGTCTGGCTCAGCCAGTACACCAACGCGGGCAACTGGCTGGCGCACTACCGCACCACCGCCCCGGAGATCGCCTCCCAGTTCCCGGAACTGGACGTCCTCTTCGTCGGGGCGGGCACCACCGGCACCCTGATGGGCTGCGCCCGGTGGTTCCGGCAGTGGCACCGGCCGGTGCGGATCGTCGCCGTGGACGCCGTGGGCTCGGTGGCGTTCGGCGGCGAGCCCGGCCGCCGGATGATCCCGGGCCTCGGGATGAGCATGCGCCCGCCGCTGCTCGACGAGTCCTACGTGGACGAGGTGCTCCGTGTCGAGGAGACCGACACCATCCGGACCTGTCACCGCATGGCCAGGCACGGCTTCCTGTTCGGCGGCTCCACCGGGACGGTGGTCAGCGGCGCGACGGACTGGCTGGCCCGGCACGACACCCGTGGCCTCACCGCGGTGGCCGTCGCGCCGGACCTCGGCGAGCGCTATCTCGACACCGTCTACCAGAGCAACTGGCTGCGGGACCTGTACGGCGACCATGTGCTCGACGGCGAACTCGGAACCGGGGAGACGCGCGGCACGCCCCGCGAGCCCAGGTCCGCGTCCCGGGCGACGGGCCGCCGGCGCAGACCCTAGGGCCGCCCGCAGTGGGGGCGGGCGGCCGGCAGGGCCGCGGGAGTCAGCCCGTGACGACGGCCTCCGCCGCCGCCACACCGCACACCCGGGCGGCGCCGTACGTGGCGATGTGCAGGGCGCCGCGCGGGGCGGCCCGGGGCAGGCCCATCTCCACGACGACGGTGTCGGGGCGGGCGGCGAGCAGGGTGTCGAGGGCGGAGCGCATCCAGGCGTGCCGGTGTGCGTCGCGGACCACGGCGACGATCCGCCGGCCGTCGGCGGCGGCGACGGCCTGTGCGGCGGCGCCGTCGCCGGTGAAGGAGCCGCAGGCGGTGCCGGGCAGCAGCCGCGCCAGCTCGGCGGCCACGCCCCACGGGGTCTGGTCGCCGACGGCGACGTTGGGTACGGGGTCGAACCGGGCGACGTACACCGGCTCGGTGACCGGTGCGGCGGCGCCGGTGCGGGTCACGGTCAGGGCGCGGCGGGCCGCGACCAGGCCGATCCCGGGGTCGGGCGCGGTCTTCGCCGCGTCACCGCGGCCCGCGGCGGTCCACGCGGCGAGCTCGCGGACCCGGGCGGCCGCGTCCGCGAGCCGTTCCTCGGGCAGTGCACCGGAGCGTACGGCGGCCACGAGCGCGTCCCGCAGCCTCAGCACGGTGCCCTCGTCGCACAGCCCGCCGCCGACGCAGATGGCGTCGGCACCGGCCGCGATCGCGAGGACCACACCCCGCTCCATACCGTAGGTGCCGGATATCGCCCGCATCTCCATGCCGTCCGTGACGATCAGCCCCTGGTAGCCGAGTTCCTCGCGCAGCAGCTCGGTGAGGACGCGGTGGGAGAGGGTGGCGGGGCGGTCGGGGTCGAGGGCGGGCACGAGGATGTGGGCGCTCATGACGGCGCGGGTGCCGGCGGCGATGGCCGCGCGGAACGGGGGCAGCTCACGCTCGTACAGGGTGTCGGTGTCGACGTCGATGCGGGGCAGGGCGTGGTGGGAGTCGACGTTGGTGTCGCCGTGGCCCGGGAAGTGCTTGGTGCAGGCGGCGACTCCGGTGGACTGCAGGCCCTCGACCCAGGCGGCGGTGTGCCGGGCGACCAGGTCGGTGCTCGCGCCGAAGGAGCGGACGCCGATGACGGGGTTGTCCGGGTTGGCGTTGACGTCGGCGGAGGGCGCCCAGTCGAAGGTGACGCCGCAGGCGGCCAGGCGCCGGCCCAGCTCGCGGGCGACGGCCCGGGTGAGGGCGGGGTCGTCGACGGCGCCGAGGGCGTGGTTGCCGGGGAAGGCGGAGCCGGTGCGTACGTCGAGGCGGGTGACGTCGCCGCTCTCCTCGTCGATGGCGACCAGCAGGTCGTCGCGTTCGGCTCGCAACTGGGCGGTGAGCGCGGTGACCTGGTCCTCGCTGACGACGTTGCGGCCGAACAGGGCGACGGAGGCGAGGCCTTCGCCGAGGCGGCGGCGCACCCAGTCGGGTGCGGTGGTGCCGTCGAACCCGGGCTGCAGCACGGCGAGGGCGTCGCGGGTCAGGGTGTCGCCCGCGGCGGAGCCGCTGTCGGATGCGGTGGTCGTGACTGTGGTCATCGGCAGGGTCATCCCTTCACGGCGCCGTCGGTGAGACCGCTGACCGCCTTGCGTTGCAGGAAGATGAAGAGGATCAGGATGGGCAGCGCGAACAGGGACGAGGCGGCCATGGTGGCGCCCCAGTCGTCGCCGAAGGCGGTCTGGAACTGCGACAGCCACAGCGGCAGCGTCTGCTTCTCGACGTCCTTGTTGAGGATCAGGACGAGCGGGAACTCGTTCCAGGCGGTGATGAACCCGAACAGCGAGGTCGCCATCAGACCGGGGGCCAGCAGCGGGAAGATGACCCGGACGAACGCCTGGGTGCGGGTGCAGCCGTCGACCATGGCCGCCTCCTCCAGGTCCTTCGGCACGGCCGCCACATAGCCGCGCAGCGTCAGGATGGTCAGCGGGAGCACCATCATCGTGTAGAAGACGGTGAGCGGGACCAGGCTGTCCAGCATGTCGCTGTCGCGGACGGTCATGTAGATGGCGATGATCATGACTTCCCAGGGGGCCATCTGCGCCAGCATGAACGTCACGATGAGCCCGCGCCTGCCCCTGAACCGCATCCGGGCGAGCGCGAAGGCCGCGACCAGGGCGATGACGAGCGCGAAGACGACCGACAGGACCGTGACGGTGACGGAGTTGGCGACCAGGGTCCAGAAGTGGTCGGCGTCGACGGCCTTCTCGAAGTGACCGAGGGTGACGTGCGTCGGGAACCACACCGGGGTGTCCGCGATGATGTCGCCGGTCGGTTTGAAGGCCGTCGCGAACATCCAGTAGACGGGGAACACGAAGCCGGCGAAGAGGACGACGGCGGTCGCGTTGGGCCAGATACGGCCGAAGAGCGAGCGCTTCACAGCTCGTCCTCCTCTTGTTTGAGCACCATGCGCAGGTAGTACGAGGTGATGACGAGCAGGGCCAGGATGGTCAGGAAGGAGATCGCCGCGCCGACCCCGAAGTGCTGGTTGCCGACGCCCTCGACATAGGCGTAGATCGGCAGGGTCTCGGTGAGGTGGTCCGGGCCGCCCGCGTTCATCGCGAAGAGCTGCGTGAACGACTTGAAGACCCAGATGACCTCAAGGAAGGTCGTGGAGTACAGGAACGGCCGCAGGAAGGGCAGGGTGACCGAGGTGAAGCTCTGCCAGGCGCCGGCGCCGTCCAGGGAGGCGGCCTCGTACAGCTCCTTGGGGATCGTGGTGGTGGCGGCGTACAGGTTGATCGCCACGAACGGGACCGACTGCCACACGATCAGCAGGATGACCACGGAGAACGTGGAGAGCTGGCTGCCCATCCAGTTGTAGTCGGCCATGGAGTGCCAGCCGAGCCTGTCCAGCGTCCAGTTGACGACGCCGAAGCGCTGGGCGAACAGCCACTGGTAGACGGTGGTGGCGGCGACGTAGGGCATGGCCCAGGCGAGGACGAGGCCGGTCATGAGGAGCAGCCGCATCCTCTTGCCGAGCCGGGCCAGCAGCAGGCCGATCAGGGTGCCGAGGCCCGTGATCAGGACGACGTTGGCGGCGGTGAAGAAGACGGAGCGCTCGGCGACGTGCCAGAACTCCGGCTCGGAGAGCACCTGCCGGTAGTTCTCGACGCCGTTCCACTCGGTGAGGTGCTGGATGAGCTGCCGGGGGTTGAGGTTCTGGAACGACAGCATGCCGTTCTTGACCAGGGGCCAGCCGAGCAGGACCAGTGTGGCCAGCAGCGCGGGCAGCAGCAGGAGGTAGGGGGCGGCGGCGGTGCCGCGGCGGGACGGGGATCCGGAGTCACGGTCCGCACCCCGCGGCGGCCCCGGTATCCGGGCCTTGCGGACAGCGGGCTCCCCGGCCGTGTCCGTGCCCTGGGTCTGCACTGACATGAGTTGCCATCTCTTCCATGGCCGAACCGGCCGTACGGACGACTGGGCCGGGGGCACTCTCGGGCGCCCCCGGCGGGTCATCAGTTCTGCTGGGCCAGGCGCTTGTTGATCTCGGCCTCGACCTGCTTCGCGGCGTCCGCCGGGGACTTACCGTTGAGCACGGAGGTCATGTAGGACTTGATGGGGTTCGGGGTGTTCTCCACCGCGGCCCACTCCGGGATCAGCGGGGTGGTGCCGCCGCCCGCCGCGGCGGGCGCGGCGGCCTCGGCGACGGCGTTGCCCTTGAGGTTGGACTGCAGCGACGTCTTGTTCGGGACGATGCCGCTGAGCTTGGCCAGTTCGCCCTCGTACTGGTCGGACAGGGCGGTCTTCAGGAACTCCTTGGCCAGCGACTGCTTCTTGCTGCCCTGGGCGATGGCGAGGTTGGAGCCGCCGAGGAAGACGCCCTCGGGCTTGCCGGCGCTCGCGCCCGGGATGGTGAAGTAGCCGAGGTCCTTCTCGATGGCCTTGTCGGCCTGGACCGCGGTGCCGGCCTCCCAGCCCATGCCGATGAACGCGCCGGTCCTGCCCTTGGCGAAGACCTGGGCCTGCTGCGGGTTGGCCTCGTCCTTGTCCTTGGGGGCCTTGGAGTAGGAGGCGTACTTCTTGTAGATCTCCATGGCCGCGGCGACCTTCGGGTCGGCGAGGTTGGAGACGTACTTGGTGCCCTGCTTCTTCACCAGGTCGCCGCCCTGGCCGATGATCAGGCCGTCGAGGAAGTACCAGTTCTGGCCCGGCAGGTAGAGCGGCTCGGCGTCGGTCTTCTTGCCGATGGTGTCCAGGTCCTTGAAGAACTCGTCGCGGGTCTTCGGGGTGTCCTTGATACCGGCCTGGGCCCAGATCTTCTTGTTGTAGATGACGACGCGGTTGGCGAAGTACCAGGGGGCGGCGTACTGCTTGCCGTCGTAGACGGAGGACTGGGAGACCGACGGCGTCCAGTCGGCGCCGATCTCCTTCTTGAGGTCGCCGAGGTCGGCGAGACCGCCGGTGGCCGCGTAGGCGGGGGTCTGGGTGTTGCCGACCTCCAGAACGTCCGGCGGGTTGTCCTCGGAGAGGGCGGTGGTGATCTTCTGCTGGATCCCGTCCCACTTCTGGGTCTCGAACTTCAGCTTCGCGCCGGTCTTCTTCTCGAACGCGGCCTGGACGTCCTTGCTCCACTGGGGCGGAGCGGAGCCGTCCATGGTCCAGACCGTCAGGGTCTGCCCCTTCCAGCTGTCCGGTCCCGCGTCCTTGCCGCTGTCCTTGCCGTCGTTTCCGCCACACGCCGCAACGGAGACCATCATGCCCGCGATCACGATCGCGGCAGCGAGCTTGCGCTTCACGCCACCCTCCTCAGGGATGCCACTAACCCCCCACGCCCTCGGCGGTGACCTGCGTACGACGCTGTTGCACGTAGGGCTCGGGACCTGGCCACTAATGGTGTAGACCAGTAGGGTGGAGCTTGGCCTAGACCTTTCGGGGTGTCAAGGGTGGTCCGGGAAGCCGTTTCGTCCGTTACGGGAACGTCACCTCGGGCGATTGGCCTAGACCATCAGGCAGTTGGTCGTTATAACGAGAGCCCGCCCCCACAGCCCGGAAGGCAGGCATGGCCACCCACGTAAGCGGCCGCACCGCGCGCGTGCCGAAGTACTACCGGATCAAACAGCGGCTGCTCGCCATGGCCGAGGAGCTGCAGCCCGGCTCGGCGATGCCGGCCGAGCGCCTGCTCGCCGTCCGCTTCGACACGTCCCGGACCACCGTCCGGCAGGCGCTCACCGAACTCGTGGGCGAGGGCCGGCTGGACCGGATCCAGGGCAAGGGCACCTTCGTCGCCCAGCCCAAGCTGTACCGCACGCTCCAGCTCACCTCGCACACCGAGGACATGCGCGCGCAGGGCCTGACGCCCGCCTCGCAGGTGCTGGACATCGGGGAGGTGCCGGCGGACGAGCGGCTCTCCGGCCTGCTCGGCATCGGCACCGGCGAGCGGGTGCTGCGCATCGAGCGGCTGCGGCTGGCCGGCGGCGACCCCATGGCGATCGAGACGACCCACCTGTCGGCACGCCGCTTCCCCGGACTGCGCGCCTCCCTGACCACGTACCCGTCCCTGTACACGGCGCTCGCCGAGGTGTACGGCGTCCGTCTCGCGGAGGCCGACGAGACCATCGAGACCTCGCTGTCGACCCCGCGAGAGGCGCTGTTGCTCGCCACCGACGTGGGCCTGCCGATGCTGTTGCTGTCCCGCCACTCACGGGACGCGGAGGGCCGGCCGGTGGAATGGGTGCGCTCGGTGTACCGGGGTTCCCGCTACAAGTTCGTGGCCGCCCTCCGCAGACCCCGTCCGGCCCCGGTCAGGACCGGGTCAGCTTGATGTCCTTCTCCTGGACGGCGTGGAAGGACGGCTGCAACAGCAGGAGCTCGTCGGAGTGCAGTTCCGTCACCGTGGCCTGGACGTGGGCCTTGCCGGCCTTGAGGGAGCCCGGCGAGACCTTGCCGGTGTTCTCCCACCGGTGCAGGGCGCCGTCGCACTCGGCGGCGCTGCCGCCGATGCCGTAGACGACCTTGCGGGTCTTGTCGCTCTGGCTGATCGAGGAGCTGACGAAGGCGACGCCCTTGGCCCCGGTGCACCGGTAGGTGCCGGACAGGGTGACGGTGCCGTCCTCGGCGACATGGCCGGTCTTGTCGACGGTCACGGTCTCGGACGTGTCGGCGGTGGCGGGGGCGACGGCGGCGCACAGCAGGGCCGCTGCGCCGAATGCCGCGGCGAGGACGGGGCGTGCCGGCATGGGATACCTCCCGGTGTTCGTGGACTGACGGCTCCACTGGTACCGGGCGGCCGGGCCGCGGGGCGTGACCGTCACTCCTTCGGTGGCGCGTCACGGAACCGTCCGGGAGCCGTCCGCGCGCCGCGACGGCTCCCCCGTCCTCGACGGCAGGCCCTACGGCAGTACGGCGAACCCGTCCAGCTCCACCAGCGCCTGCTCGTCCCACAGCCGTACGACCTCCACGACGGCCATCGCGGGATAGTCCCGGCCCGCCAACCTGTGCCAGACACGGCCGAGTTGCGGGGCGTGGGCGCGGTAGGCGGCCACATCCGTGGCGTAGACGGTGACGCGGGCGAGGTCGGCGGGGGTGCCGCCGGCGGCGCGCAGGGCGGTGAGGAGGTTGGCGAGGGCCCGCTCGAACTGCTCGGGGAGCGTACCGCCGGTGATCTTGCCGTCGGGGTCGAGGGCGGTCTGGCCGGCGAGGAACACCACGCGGGAGCCGGCCGCGACGACGGCGTGCGAGAAACCCGTGGGCGGGGACAGCTCGGGCGGGTTGACACGCTCGGTCGTCACCGGGTCTCCTCCTGCTCCTTGGCCGGGAGCTCCTCGGCGGGGAGCTCCTCGGCACGGAGTTCCGCGCCGTACGGCTCCTCGGCGTACAACTCCTTGGCGATGATGCCCCGCTGGACCTCGCTCGCCCCCTCGTAGATGCGCGGGGCGCGCACCTCGCGGTAGAGGTGTTCGAGGAGGTGGCCGCGGCGCAGGGCGCGGGCGCCGTGCAGCTGGACGGCGGTGTCGACCACGAACTGCGCGGTCTCGGTGGCGAGCAGCTTGGCCATCGCGGCGCGCCGGGGGACGTCGGCGGCGCCCTCGTCGTACGCGCTCGCCGCCGCGTACACCATCAGCCGGGCCGCCTCGGTGCGCAGCGCCATCTCGGCGACCTGGTGGGACACGGCCTGCAGATCCATCAGCCGCCCGTGGAACGCCTCCCGTCGCCGGGTGTGCGCGAGGGTCGCGTCCAGTGCCGCCTGGGCCATGCCGACCGCGAACGCGCCGACGCTGGGCCGGAAGAGGTTGAGGGTGCCCATGGCGACGGCGAAGCCGCGGTCGGGCTCGCCGAGCACGTCGTCGGCGCCGACGGGCACGGCGTCGAAGTCCAGGGCGCCGATGGGGTGCGGCGAGAGCATCTCCAGCGCGCTGCCGGTGAGCCCGGGCCGGTCGGCCGGGACGAGGAACGCGGTGACACCGCGGGCTCCGGCGCCGGGTGTGGTGCGGGCGAAGACGGTGTAGAAGTCGGCTTCGGGGGCGTTGGAGATCCAGCACTTGGCGCCGGTGAGCCGCCAGCCGGCGCCGCCGTCGGGCTCGGCCGCGAGGGCCAGCGCGGCGGCGTCCGAACCGGCCCCCGGCTCGCTCAGCGCGAAGGCGGCGACCGCGCTGCCGTCGGCGACCCGCGGCAGCCAGCGCTCGCGCTGGGCGGGGCTGCCGTGGGCGTGCACCGGGTGGGCGCCGAGGCCCTGCAGGGCCAGCGCGGTCTCGGCCTCGGTGCAGGCCTGGGCGAGGGACTCGCGCATCAGGCAGAGGCCGAGCGCGCCGGAGGTGAACAGCCGGGCCAGCAGGCCGAGCCGGCCGAGTTCGGCGAGGAGCGGGCGGTTGACGTGTGCCGGTTCGCCCTTGCCGACGAGCGGGCGCAGCCGTTCGGCGGCCAGCGCGCGCAGCTCGGCACACCAGGCGAGCTGCTGCGGATCGAGTGAGAATGCGGGCACCTGGGGGTCCTCCCTCCGGGGCGGGCCGCCAGGACCGTACCCCGTCTCGCTTCCTCTCATCCCCGACGCTATCGCGCAAGGTTGACTGCCGTCACCAACACGATACGCTCGGATCGCGAGCCCACCAGGACGCCGGTGCCCACCACGACGCCCGTCTCGACGCCAGCCACGGCAAGGGGGCGAACCGCCATGCATCGCTCGGCCCATGTCGACACCTTCGCGCGCGACCATCTGCCGCCGCCCCACGAGTGGCCCGAGCTGCGGTTCGACCTGCCGGAGCTGCACTACCCCGACCGGCTGAACTGCGCCGCCGCGCTCCTGGACCACGCCGATGCGGCCCGCCCGGTCTTCCACACCCCGGACGGCCCCAGCTGGACCTACGGCGAGCTGCGCGGGCACGTCGACCGGATCGCGCACGTGCTCACCGGCGACCTGGGCGTGGTCCCCGGCAACCGGGTCCTGCTGCGCGGCCCCACCACGCCCTGGCTGGCCGCCTGCTGGCTCGCCGTGCTGAAGGCGGGCGCGATAGCGGTCACCGTGCTGGACCGGCAGCGCCCGCACGAGCTGGCCACCCTGTGCGACATCGCCCTGGCGCGGCACGCGCTGTGCGACGTCCGGTCGGTGGCGGACCTGGCGAAGGCCGACGTACCCGGGCTGCGCATCACGACGTACGGCGGCGACGGCCCCGACGACCTGCTCAACCGCCCCGGGCCCGGCACGCCGTTCCCGGCGGTCGACACCGCGGCCGACGACGTGGCCCTGATCGCGTTCACCTCGGGCACCACCGGTCGCCCGAAAGGGTGCATGCACTTCCACCGGGATGTGCTGGCGATCGCGGACACCTTCTCGCGGCATGTGCTGCGCCCCCGGGCGGACGACGTCTTCACCGGCTCTCCCCCGCTCGGCTTCACCTTCGGCCTGGGCGGGCTGGTGGTCTTCCCGATGCGGGCGGGCGCCAGCTCCCTGCTCCTGGAGGACGCGGGCCCGCGCCGGCTGCTGCCCGCGATCGCCGAGCACCGCGTCTCGGTCCTCTTCACCGCCCCGACCGCCTACCGCGCCATGCTGGAGCTGCTGGACGGGTACGACCTGACGTCGCTGCGGCGCTGTGTGTCGGCCGGTGAGAACCTGCCCGCGGCCACCTGGCGGGCCTGGCACGAGCGCACCGGCCTGCGCCTCATCAACGGCATCGGCGCGACCGAGCTGCTGCACATCTTCGTCTCGGCCGCCGACGAGCACATCCGGCCGGGCACCACCGGCGTTGCGGTGCCGGGCTGGCAGGCGCGGGTGCAGGACGCGCAGGGCACACCGGTGCCCGACGGCGAGCCGGGCCTGCTCGCCGTGCGCGGCCCGGTCGGCTGCCGCTACCTCGCCGACCCGCGGCAACGGGAGTACGTGCGCGGGGGCTGGAACATCACCGGCGACACCTACGTCCGCGAGCCCGACGGCTACTTCCGCTATGTGGCCCGCGCCGACGACATGATCATCTCGGCCGGGTACAACATCGCCGGACCGGAGGTGGAGGACGCGCTGCTGCGGCACCGGGACGTGGTGGAGGCGGCGGTCGTGGGCCGGCCCGACGAGGCCCGCGGACAGGTGGTCGTGGCCTACACCGTGCTGCGCGAGGGGGCCGTGCGCGACCCGGAGGCCCTGCGCGCCTTCCTCAAGTCGGAGCTGGCGCCGTACAAGTGTCCACGCCGGTTCGTCTTCCTCGACGCCCTGCCCCGCACGGCCACCGGAAAGCTGCAGCGGTTCCGGCTGCGCACCGAAGGTGACCCGCGGTGAGACCGACGACCTAAAATGATCAACGTGTCCGACCAGCACGCCCCCAGGTCCCTCATCGTCACGCTCTACGGCGCGTACGGCCGCTTCATGCCCGGTCCGGTGCCCGTCGCCGAGCTGATCCGGCTGCTGGCCGCGGTCGGCGTGGACGCGCCCTCCGTCCGTTCCTCGGTGTCCCGGCTCAAACGGCGCGGCCTGCTGGCGCCGGCCCGCACGCGGACGGGCGCGGCCGGGTACGAACTCTCCGCGGCGGCACGCCAGTTGCTGGAGGACGGCGACCGGCGCATCTACGCGACCCCACCGGTGGAGGACGCCGGCTGGGTGCTCGCGGTGTTCTCGGTGCCCGAGTCGGAGCGGCAGAAGCGGCATGTGCTGCGCTCCCGGCTGGCGGGCCTGGGCTTCGGCACGGCGGCGCCCGGGGTGTGGATCGCCCCGGCCCGGCTGTACGAGGAGACCCGGCACACCCTGAGCCGGCTGCGGCTGGATCCGTACGTGGACTTCTTCCGCGGCGAGCACCTGGGGTTCGCGCCCACGGCCGAGGCGGTGGCCCGCTGGTGGGACCTGGCCGCGATCGCCAAGGAGCACGAACGCTTCCTGGACGCGCACGCCCCGGTCCTGCACGCCTGGGAGCGCCGCCCGGACACCCCGCCCGAGGAGGCCTACCGCGACTACCTCCTCGCCCTCGACTCCTGGCGCCACCTGCCCTACACCGACCCCGGCCTGCCCACCCGGCTGCTGCCCACGGGCTGGCCGGGCGTGCGCTCGGCGGAGGTCTTCCGGGCACTGCACACCCGCCTGCGGGACGCGGGTGCGGAGTTCGCGGGCCTGTGAGCGGCCGGCGCCTCAGAAGCCTGTGAGCGACAACCGGGGCTTCGGGGCGTCCGTGCGGCCGGTCTGCGGGCGTCTGCTGCCCGCGCGGTAGGGTGCGGGCCAGACGGCGCCGGGGCCGTCGTAGCCCTGCTCGGCCGCCGCGTGCAGGGTCCAGTGCGGGTCGTACAGGTGCGGGCGGCCCAGCGCGCACAGGTCCGTGCGCCCGGCGAGAATGAGTGAGTTGACGTCGTCCCAGGAGGAGATCGCGCCGACCGCGATCACCGGGACCCCCGCCTCGTGCCGGATGCGGTCGGCGAACGGGGTCTGGTACGACCGCCCGAACTCCGGCCGCTCCTCGGCCACCACCTGCCCGGTGGACACGTCGATCGCGTCGGCGCCGTGCGCGGCGAAGGCGCGGGCGGTCTCCACCGCGTCCTCGGCCCTCGTGCCGCCCTCGGCCCAGTCCGTGGCGGAGATGCGGACCGTCATGGGCCGCTCCGCCGGCCACACCGCGCGTACGGCGTCGAAGACCTCCAGCGGAAACCTCAGCCGCCGCTCCGGTGAGCCGCCGTAGGCGTCGGTGCGGTGGTTGGTGAGCGGCGAGAGGAAGCCGGAGAGCAGATAGCCGTGGGCGCAGTGCAGTTCCAGCAGGTCGAAACCGGCGCGGGCGGCCCGCCACGCGGCGGCCGTGAACTGCTCGCGGATGTCGGTCAGTTGGGCCCGGGAGAGCTGCCGGGGGGTCTGGCTGTCCGGCTTGTACGGCAGCGGGGAGGCGGCGACGAGCGGCCAGTTGCCGCGCGGCAGCGGCTCGTCCATGCCCTCCCACATCGGCTTCGTGGAGCCCTTGCGGCCGGCGTGGCCGAGCTGGACGCCGATCGCGGTGCCGGGTGCCTGGGTGTGCACGAAGTCGGTGACGCGCCGCCACCCCTCGGCCTGCCGGCCGGTGTAGAGGCCGGTGCAGCCGGGCGTGATCCGGCCCTCCTCGCTGACGCACACCATCTCGGTCATGACGAGCCCGGCCCCGCCGAGGGCGCGGGCGCCGAGGTGCACGAGGTGGAAGTCGCCCGGGACGCCGTCGGTGGCGGAGTACATGTCCATCGGCGACACCACGACCCGGTTGCGCAGGGTCAGACCGCGCAGCCGGAAGGGGGTGAACATCGGGGGCGTCGCGGGCGGGCAGCCGAACTCGCGCTCCACGGCCTCGGTGAAGCGGGCGTCGCGCAGCCGGAGGTTGTCGTGGGTGACGCGGCGGCTGCGGGTGAGCAGGTTGAAGGCGAACTGGCGGGGCGGCTGGCCGAGGTAGAGGCCCAGGTTCTCGAACCACTCCAGGCTCGCCCGGGCGGCCCGCTGGGTGGAGGCGACGACCGGTTTGCGCTCCTGCTCGTACGCCGCCGACGCGCGCGCCGTATCGGGCTGTTCCTCCAGGCACGCGGCCAGGGCCAGCGCGTCCTCCACGGCGAGCTTGGTGCCGGAGCCGATCGAGAAGTGCGCGGTGTGCGCGGCGTCGCCGAGCAGGACGACGTTGGCGTGCGACCAGTGCTCGTTGACGACCGTGCGGAAGGTCGTCCACACCGAGTTGTTGGAGTGCAGGGGCCGGCCGCGGAGGGCGTCGGCGAAGATCTTGGCGCAGCGTTCGATGGATTCCCGCGGGGTGGCGTCGTCGAATCCCGCCGCCTTCCAGACCTCCTCGCGCATCTCGACGATCACGGTCGAGGCGTCGGCCGCGTACGGGTAGCCGTGCAGCTGCATCACGCCGTGTTCCGTCTCGGCGATCTCGAAACGGAAGGCGTCGAAGGGGAAGTCGGCGGCGAGCCAGATGTAGCGGCAGCGGTGTTCGGTCAGCCGCGGGCGGAAGGCGTCGGCGTAGGCGGCGCGGGTGGTGCTGTGGACTCCGTCCGCGGCGATGACCAGGTCGTACCCGGCGGAGAGGGTGTCCGGGTGCGGGGCCTCGGTGGAGAACCTCAGGTCCACGCCGAGGGACCGGCAGCGGTCGTGCAGGATCTGCAGCAGGCGGCGCCTGCCGAGGGCGGCGAAGCCGTGGCCGCCGGAGCGGTGGGTGGCACCCCGGTGGACGATGTCGATGTCGTCCCAGCGGACGAAGTGGCGTTGCAGGGCGTCGTAGACGACGGGGTCGGCGTGTTCGATGCCGCCGAGTGTCTCGTCGGAGAGGACCACGCCGAAGCCGAACGTTTCGTCCGGGGCGTTGCGCTCCCAGACCGTGATCTCACGGCTCGGGTCGAGCCGTTTCAGCAACGCCGCCGCGTACAGGCCGCCGGGGCCGCCGCCGATGACCGCCACACGCATGAGAGGTCACCTCCCCCGCCACTTCGGCGGGCGCTTCTCCGTGAAGGCCGCGTGGAACTCCGCGTAGTCCTCGCCGTTCATGAGCAGGGCCTGGGTCGAGGCGTCCAGCTCGATCGAGGCCGCCAGCGGCATGTCCAGTTCGGCCGTCAGGAGGGCCTTGGTCTGGGCGTGGGCCAGGGCGGGGCCGTCGGCGAGGCGGCGGGCCAGTCCGAGGGCCGCCTCGTCGGCGCGGCCCTCCTCCGTCAGCTCGCTGATCAGGCCGATGCGCTCGGCCTCGGGGGCGCGGACGGGTTCGCCCAGCATGAGCAGGCGGGTGGCGTGGCCGAGGCCGACGACGCGGGGCAGCAGGTAGGCCGCGCCCATGTCGCCGCCGGACAGGCCGACGCGGGTGAAGAGGAAGGCGAAGCGGGCGGACGGGTCCGCCACCCGGAAGTCGGCCGCCAGGGCGAGGACCGCGCCCGCGCCGGCCGCCACGCCGTGCACCGCGGCGATCACCGGGAACGGGCACTCGCGGATCGCCCGCACCACCTGGCCGGTCATCCGGTTGAAGTCGAGCAGCTGGGCGGTGTCCATGCCGAGGGTCGCACCGATGATCTCGTCGACGTCGCCGCCGGAGCAGAACCCCCGTCCCTCGCCGGCCAGCACCAGGGCGCGCACGGCGCGCTCCCGGGACAGCTCGGCCAGCAGGTCGCGCAGGTCGGCGTAGGCGCCGAAGGTGAGCGCGTTGAGCTTCTCGGGGCGGGCGAGGGTGACGGTGGCGACCCCGTCGGCGAGCTGGAGCCGCAGGTGCTCCCAGTCGGAGGTGCGGGCGGCGGAGCCGGTGAAGGGACTCATGACGTGCGGCCTCCTAGGGGGGCGGTGCCGTACGTTGCGCTGTCCTCCGAAGCTATCACTTGTTCGTGACTGTCGTCACGAGTGCGCGACAGAGGTTCGTCCGACCGGCCGAGTCCGGTCACGGGCGTCACCGGTCCTCGACAGGGCCGTAACAGTGGGCACCGGCGGGCGAGGCGGGGCGTTCGCCGGGGTAGGCCGCCGGTACCGGGGCCGAAGGTTCCGGGCGGGGCCCGACGACGGTCTGCGGTGGCCGGACCCGTACCATTCCTCCAGTTGAAAGCAGGACAGCCTGCTCCATGAACGGACTCGCCTTGCACGAACGCCCCACCGAACCGGCCTCCTGGCGCATCGCGCTGCCGCACACCGCCGCCGCGGTGCCCGTGGCCCGCGCCCTGGTGCGTACGGCCCTCGCCGAGGTGGAGCACCCGGCCGACTGCGACACCGCGGAACTGCTCACGGCGGAGCTGGTGGCCAACGCGGTGGAGCACACCGCCGGGCGCGGCCCGATCGAGCTGGTGGTGGAGCTGTTGCCGACCGGCTGCCAGGTCGAGGTGCACGACCCGGACCCGGCGCCGCCCGGCCATCTGACCCGCCCGGTGATCGAGGAGCCCGACCCCTGGCAGGAGGGCGGGCGCGGGCTGCTGCTGATCCGCGCCCTCAGCTCGTCCTGCGGTCACCGCCCCACCCCGTCGGGCAAGGCGGTGTGGTTCAGACTGCCTGCGGTTCCCGCTCAGCGGCGGCGCTCGGCGTGACCCCGGGGGCGGCCGTCCGCGCCAGCGTGGAGTGCCGGCGGCCGTAGCCGGCGTAGAGCGCCAGGCCCACCGCGAGGAACACCGCGAACTGGATCCAGGTCTGCCAGCCGGTCTCGTACATCAGGTACAGGCAGAAGGCGACGCCGAGCAGCGGTCCCACGGGGTAGAGCGGGACGCGGAAGCTGCGGCTGAGGCCCGGTTCGCGGCGGCGGAGGGCGATCACGGCGATGTTGACGACGGCCATGATGGCGAGCGTGCCGATGGTGCACAGGTTCATCACCGCGTCGAGGGAGGCGAAGGCCGCCGGGACCGCGAAGACGACCGCGACGATCAGCGTGCCGGCCACGGGCGTGGAGGTCTTCGGGTTCACCTTCTCGAAGACGCGCGGGATCAGGCCGTCCCGGGACATCGACATCAGGATGCGGGTCTGGCCGTACATCACCGCCAGGACGACCGAGGCGATGGCGACGACCGCGCCGAAGGCGATCACTCCGCCGCCGATGGCCGAGCCGGTGACCTCGTTGACGACGAAGGAGAGGGCCGCGGGGCGGCCGGCGACCTGCTTGCCGCCGATGGCGCCGATCGCGGCGAGCGCGACCGCGCAGTACAGCAGAGTGACGATGCCCATGCAGACCATGATCGCGACCGGGATGTCCCGGCGCGGGTTCTTGGCCTCCTCGCCGGCGGTGGTGATCGCGTCGAAGCCGATGTAGGAGAAGAACGCGGCCGTGGTGCCCGCGCCGATGCCGCCGAGGCCAGCCGGGGAGAACGGAGTGAGGTTGCCGTGCTTGAAGGCGCTGTAGCCGATGGCGCAGAAGGCCAGCAGGATGACGAGCTTGACCGCGGCCATGGCGGCCGTCGCCCGGGCGCTCTCGCGCACCCCGCGCACCAGCAGTACGGAGGCCATGGCGATGACGATCACGGCCGGGAGGTTGACGATCCCGCCGTCGCCGGGTCCGGCGGACAGGGCGGCCGGGAGCTGGACGCCGGTGAGGCTGTGCAGCAGTTCGTTGACGTACTGGCTCCAGCCGACCGCGACGGCCGAGATCGAGATGCCGTACTCCAGCAGCAGGCACCAGCCGACCAGGAAGGCGGTGGACTCGCCGAGACCGGCGTAGGCGAAGGAGTACGAGGAGCCGGAGACCGGGATCGCGCCGCCCAGCTCCGCGAAGGAGAAGGCGGTGAAGACGCAGGTGATCGCGGCGAGGATGAACGAGACGACGACGGCCGGACCGGCCTGGGCGACGGAGTCGGAGAGACCGACGAAGATGCCGGTGCCGACGATGGCGCCGACGCCGAAGCAGATGAGCTGGAAGAGGCCCATCGTGCGCTTCAGGCCGTGTCCCTCGCGGTCGGCGCCGGACTCGGCGACCAGCAGGTGCGGGGACTTGATGCGGGGAGCGGGCATGCGGGTGGTGCTCGTTTCTGGTGGTGCGGGCGACCCGGTGAGGTCGCGGCGACGGCCGGAATGGGTGGTTCCGGGCCGTCGGTCAGGATAAGTGCTGGTCGGGGCAGTGACCAGGGGTTACCGGGCGAGTGTGGCGACCAGCACCGCCTTGATGGTGTGCAGCCGGTTCTCGGCCTCGTCGAAGACGATCGAGTGCGCGGACTCGAAGACCTCGTCGGTGACCTCCAGCGAGTCCAGTCCGTAGGTCTCGTGGATCTCGCGGCCGACCTGGGTACCGAGGTCGTGGAAGGCCGGCAGGCAGTGCAGGAACTTCACGTCCGGGTTGCCGGTGGCGCGCAGGACGTCCATGGTCACGGCGTACGGCGCGAGGGCCTTGATCCGCTCGGCCCAGACCTCCTTGGGCTCGCCCATGGAGACCCAGACGTCGGTGACGACGAAGTCGGCGCCCGCGACGCCGTCCGTGACGTCCTCGGTGAGGGTGATCCGGGCACCGCTCGCGGCGGCCAGCCGCTGGGCGCGGTCGACGACCTCCTGGGCGGGCCAGTAGCTCCTGGGCGCGGCGATCCGCACGTCCATGCCCAGCAGCGCGCCGGTGACCAGGTAGGAGTTGCCCATGTTGAAGCGGGCGTCGCCGAGGTAGGCGAACGCGATCTGCCGGAGCGGCTTGGGGCTGTGCTCGGTCATGGTGAGCACGTCGGCGAGCATCTGGGTGGGGTGCCAGTCGTCGGTGAGGCCGTTGTAGACGGGCACGCCGGCGTGGGCGGCCAGCTCCTCGACCTTGGCCTGGCTGTCCCCGCGGTACTCGATGGCGTCGTACATCCGGCCGAGCACCCGGGCGGTGTCCTTCACGGACTCCTTGTGCCCGATCTGCGAGCCGGACGGGTCGAGGTAGGTGGTGCGGGCGCCCTGGTCGGCGGCGGCGACCTCGAACGCGCAGCGGGTGCGCGTCGAGGTCTTCTCGAAGATCAGGGCGATGTTCCGGCCGCGCAGGTACTGCGTCTCGGTCCCGGCCTTCCTGGCGGCCTTCAGCTCGGCCGCCAGCTCGACCAGGCCGCGGAACTCCTCTTCGGTGAAGTCGAGCTCCTTGAGGAAGTGGCGGCCGCCGAGGGCGGTCGGGACTGTCGCCATGGGGGCGCTCCAAGGGGTACGACTACGGGGGACTCTGGAAGTCTATACGACGTTCCACATTTCTATACAGCGTCCCGCTCCACGGGACAGCTCATGCACCGGGGGCCGCCCCGGCCCCGGCCCAGCTCGCTGCCCGGGATCTCGATCACCTCGATGCCCCGCTTGCGCAGATGGGTGTTGGTGGTCGAGTTGCGCTCGTAGGCGACGACGACCCCGGGCTCGACGGCGAGCACGTTGCAGCCGTCGTCCCACTGCTCGCGTTCGGCGGCGTGCACGTCCTGGGTGGCGGTCAGCACCCTGATCTCGCCGAGGCCGAGCGCGGCGGCGATCGCGCGGTGCATGTGCTCCGGCGGATGGTCGGTGACCTTCAGCTCCTTCTCGCCGGCCCCCGGCTCGATGGTGTAGGAGCGCAGCATGCCGAGCCCGGCGTACTGGGTGAAGGTGTCGCCGTCGACCATGGTCATCACGGTGTCGAGGTGCATGAAGGCGCGCCGCTTGGGCATGTCGAGCGCGACGATCGTGCGTGCCGAGCCGGCCGCGAACAGCTTGTGGGCCAGCATCTCCACGGCCTGCGGGGTGGTGCGCTCGCTCATGCCGACGAGGACGGCACCGTTGCCGATCACCAGGACGTCGCCGCCCTCGATGGTGGAGGGGTGGTCCACCT
The DNA here is from genome assembly GCF_040297165.1 of Streptomyces sp. NPDC001851. Lineage (NCBI taxonomy): Bacteria > Bacillati > Actinomycetota > Actinomycetes > Kitasatosporales > Streptomycetaceae > Streptomyces > Streptomyces sp. NPDC001851. The sequence goes on from NZ_JBEOYR010000037.1 coordinate 39,584, forward strand.
GCCCCTCGGACCAGACATGGAACGTTTCGCCACGGAACAGCGGATGGTGCCGGTAGATCGCCTCGAAGTGCACCGTCTCCCGCTGCCGGGCCGGCAGCCGCATGGCGTTGACGGCGACCCCGTCGTAGATCCAGGCGGAGGTGTCGCGGGTGAAGAGGTGGTTGGGGAGCGGGTCGAGGAGGAAGTCGTCGAGGTCCATCACATGGAAGCGGACGGAGGTCGGCTCCGCGTGCCCGTCCAGGAACTCCCGCTTGGTCATGCCGCCCACCAGCGCCTCGGCGAGCTCGTGTGCGGGCAGGGCCGCGAAGGCGGCGCGCAGGTGGTCGGTGGCGAGGGGGCCGTACTCCTTCTCGTGGAAGACCCGGTCGAGGACGAGGGTGCGGGCCTCGGGGATCTCCAGGGTCTCGGTGAGCAGGTCGCCGAAGAGGTGGACGGCGACCCCGCGGTCGCGCAGGACGTCGGCGAACCCGTCGTGCTCGGCGCGCGCCCGGCGCACCCACAGCACGTCGTCGAAGAGGAGGGCGTCCTTGTTGCTGGGGGTGAGCCTTTTGAGCTCAAGATCGGGCCGGTGAAGGATCACGCGGCGCAGCCGCCCGGCCTCGGAGTCGACGTGGTATGCCATGCCTCCATCCTGGCCGTCACCGCCCGTCTTCACGCCCTTCTCGACCGATTCCGCCGCTTTCCGTTTTCGTCGGACCGAGGAGAAGCGGTCCGGGGGACACCCGGGTGTCCCCCGGACCACGGCCGGATCGCGCCTACAGGCGGGGATCCACCGGCTCCGACTCCAGGGCCAGCACCCCGAACACCGCCTCGTGCACCCGCCACAGCGGCTCTCCGTCCGCGAGCCGGTCCAGGGCCTCCAGACCGAGGGCGTACTCGCGCAGGGCGAGGGACCGCTTGTGGTTCAGGAACCGCTGCCGCAGTCTGGCGAGGTTGTCCGGGCGGGTGTACTCGGGGCCGTAGACGATCCGCAGGTACTCCCGGCCCCGGCACTTGATGCCGGGCTGCACCAGCCGTCCGTCCTTGTTCCGCACCAGCGCGCCGACCGGCTTGACGACCATGCCCTCGCCGCCGCGACCGGTCATCTCCAGCCACCAGTCGACACCCGCGCGCACCGACTCCGGGTCGCCGGTGTCGACGTACAGCCGCCGCGTGGTCTGCAGCAGACCGGTGCCGTCGTGCTCCACCAGCCGGTCGAGCAGGGCCAGTTGCTCGTCGTGCGGCAGCGCGGCGAGGCTGCGGCCCTGGACCGCCAGCAGCTGGAAGGGCGCGAGGCGTACGCCGTCCAGGCCGTCCGTGGTCCAGCAGTAGCGGCGGTAGGCGGCGGTGAACGCGGCGGCGTCCGCGGCGCGTTCCCGCTGCCGGTCCAGCAGGTCCCGCACGTCCGCGCCCCGTGCGGCGGCGGCCTCCAGGGCGGCCAGCGCACCGGGGAACACCGCGCCGGACGCGGCGCCCACGGCCGCGTACTGGCTGCGCAGCAGACCCGACGCCTTCAGCGACCACGGCATCAGCTCGGCGTCCAGCAGCAGCCAGTCGGTGGCCAGTTCGTCCCAGAGCCCGGCGTCCGAGACCGCCGAGCGGAGCCGGCCGAGGATCTCCTCGGTCACCTTCCCGTCGTCGAAGAACGGGCGGCCGGTACGGGTGTAGAGCGAGCCCGTGGGACCGTCCACCCCGAAGCGCTTCGCCGCCGCCTCCGCGTCCCGGCACACCAGGGCCACGGCCCGCGAGCCCATGTGCTTCTCCTCGCACACGACCCGTTCGACCCCGTCCGCCGCGTACTGCGCGAAGGCCTCGGCCGGGTGCTCCAGGTAGCTATCCACCTGCGAGGTCGCCGTCGGTGCCATGGTCGGCGGCAGGTACGGCAGCAGCCGCGGGTCGGTCGCGAAGCGGCTCATGACCTCCAGGGCCGCCGCCGCGTTCTCCTCACGGACCGCCACCATGCCCGCGTGCCGGGTCTCCACGGCCCTGCGGCCGTGCACGTCCGCCAGGTCCAGCGGCCGGCCGTCCTGTCCGCCGGGCGCCTCGGCGCGCAGCGGACGCGCCGGCTCGTACCACACCCGCTCGGCCGGTACGTCGACCAGCTCGCGCTCCGGCCAGCGCAGCGCGGTCAGCTTGCCGCCGAAGACCGCGCCGGTGTCCAGGCAGATGGTGTTGTTCAGCCAGGTCGCCTCGGGGACCGGGGTGTGGCCGTAGACCACCGCCGCGCGGCCGCGGTAGTCCTCCGCCCACGGGTAGCGCACCGGCAGCCCGAACTCGTCGGTCTCGCCGGTGGTGTCGCCGTACAGGGCGTGCGAGCGGACCCGGCCGGAGGTGCGGCCGTGGTACTTCTCGGGCAGGCCGGCGTGGCAGACGACCAGCCTGCCGCCGTCGAGGACGTAGTGGCTGACCAGGCCCGCCAGGAACTGCCGGACCTCGGCCCTGAACTCCTCGCTCTCGCCCTCCATCTGCGCGATGGTCTCGGCGAGCCCGTGGGTGTGCTGGACGTTGCGGCCCTTGAGGTAACGGCCGTACTTGTTCTCGTGGTTGCCCGGCACGCACAGGGCGTTGCCCGACTTCACCATCGCCATCACCCGGCGCAGCACGCCCGGGGTGTCCGGCCCGCGGTCGACCAGGTCGCCGACGAAGACGGCGGTACGGCCCTCGGGGTGCACCCCCTCCACGTAGCCCAGCTTGGCGAGCAGCGCCTCCAGTTCGGCGGAGCAGCCGTGGATGTCACCGATGATGTCGAAGGGGCCGGTGAGGTGGGTGAGGTCGTTGAAGCGCTTCTCGGTGACGACGGTGGCGCTCTCCACCTCCTCGGTGCCGCGCAGGACGTGCACCTTGCGGAAGCCCTCGCGCTCCAGGTGCCTGAGGGAGCGGCGCAGTTCGCGGATGTGCCGCTGGATGACCCGGCGGGGCATGTCGGCGCGGTCGGTGCGGGCCGCGTTGCGCTCGGCGCACACCTCCTCGGGCATGTCCAGCACGATGGCGATGGGCAGCACGTCGTACGTCTTGGCCAGCTCGATCAGCTGACGGCGGGCGTCCTGCTGCACGCTGGTGGCGTCCACGACGGTGCGGCGGCCGGCGGCCAGCCGCTTGCCGGCGATGTAGTGCAGCACGTCGAAGGCGTCCCGGGTCGCGCTCTGGTCGTTCTCGTCGTCGGAGACGAGACCGCGGCAGAAGTCCGAGGAGATCACCTCGGTCGGCTTGAAGTGCCTGCGCGCGAACGTGGACTTGCCGGAGCCGGAGGCGCCGACGAGGACGACGAGGGAGAGGTCGGTGACGGGGAGGACCCGTCCCCTTCGGTTCTCGGTCATGCCGCCTTCGCCTCCTTCTGGGTCCTGATCGTGAACACTGCCATCTGGGTGGGCGGGCCGACCTCGGGGTCGTCCGGTCCGACGGGCGCGAACTCCACGCCGTAGCCGTGCCGTTCGGCCACCGCCCGGGCCCAGGTGCGGAACTCCTCCCGGGTCCACTCGAAGCGGTGGTCGCCGTGCCGGGTGTGCCCGGCGGGCAGGGTCTCCCAGCGGACGTTGTACTCGACGTTCGGGGTGGTCACCAGGACCGTGCGGGGGCGGGCGTGCCCGAACACGGCGTACTCCAGGGCGGGCAGCCGGGGCAGGTCGAGGTGTTCGATCACCTCGCTGAGCACGGCGGCGTCGTAGCCCTTGAGCCGCTTGTCCGTGTAGGCGAGCGAGCCCTGCACCAGCCTGACCCGGGACGCCTGCCGCTCCCCCATGCGGTCCAGCTTCAGCCGCCGGGCGGCGATGGTGAGCGCCCGCACGGACACGTCGACTCCGAGGATCTCGGTGAACGACACGTCCTTCAGCAGTTCCCGTACCAGCTCGCCCTGGCCGCAGCCGAGGTCGAGGACGCGAGCGGCTCCGGAAGCGCGCAGGGCGGCGAGGATCGCCTCCCTGCGCTGGACGGCGAGCGGCGCCGGCTTCTCCTCCGTCTCCGTCTCCGCGGCGACCGCGTTGTCGATCTCCTCGACCTCGCTGTCGTCGGCCTCGGCGAGCCGCACCAGCTCCAGCCGCTCCTGCGCCTGCCGGGTCAGCGACCAGCGGCGGGACAGATACCGGCTGGTGATCAGCTTCTGCTCCGGGTGGGCGGGCAGCCAGCCCGCACCGGCCCGCAGCAGCTTGTCGACCTCGTCGGAGGAGACCCAGTAGTGCTTGGCGTCGTCGAGGACCGGCAGCAGGACGTACAGGTGGCGCAGGGCCTCGGCGAGGGTCAGGGTCTCCGACTCCAGGACGAGGCGGACGTACCGCGAGTCGCCCCACTGCGGGAACTCGGTGTCGAGCGGGACCGGGTCGGCGGTCACGCTCCAGCCGAGCGGCTCGAACAGCTGTCGTACGAGGCCCGGGCCGCCGCGGGCGGGCAGCGCGGGGACCTCGATGCACAGCGGCAGCGGCGTGGCCGCCCGCTCGGGGCGGGCGGCGCACACCCCGCGCAGGGCGCTGGAGAAGACACTGCTCAGCGCGACCGCGAGCAGCGAGGAGGCCGCGTACGGGCGGTCGTTGACGTACTGCGCGAGCGCCGCGTCGGGCGCGCCCCCGCGGCCCTTGCCCTTGCCCCGGCGGACCAGTGCGAGCGTGTCGATCTCCAGCAGCAGCGCGGCGGTGCAGCGCCGGTCGTCCGCCTCGGGGTAGAAGACGTGCGCCGTGCCGTGGGACGTGGAGAACTTCTGGGTCTTGCCGGGGTGCTTGTGCAGCAGGTACCCGAGGTCGGTGGCCGGGTGGGCGGCGTCGCCGCGTGTGGAGATCGTCAGGAACACACGTCCGAGTCTTCCGGTCGGAAGGTGCCGCTGACCACCAGTTTTCTCGCAGTGTCCGTTATTTCTCCTGGGCGATGACCGTCCGGGCGGTACGTACGGCCCGGTCGACCGCCGCCCGCATGGCCTCCAGCTTCTGCTTGTTCTCGCCGATCAGGGTCTTCTGTGCGCGCGCCTCGACGGACTGCACGGCCTGGACATAACCGGTGTCGAGCTTGCACCGGGCGTCCGCCGTCGCCGTCTTCTTCTCCTCGTCCGACGGTGTGCCGCGCCCCAGCCAGTGGGAGTCGATGGCGGCCTTGTCCGGGTCGGGGTAGGAGAAGCCCTTCTTCTTCATGCAGGCCGACCACGCGCGGTCGGCCTTCTTCCAGGCCGGATCGTTGCTCGCCTTCTTGTGGGACTCGTACCACAGCCGGAAGACCAGCGGGTAGGAGCCGGTCAGCTTCACGCCGTTGGCCTTCTCCGCCTTGGGCTCGGGGCCGTAGATCTTCCGCATCGCCTGTCCCAGGCACCCGCCCCCGGGAATGCGGTGGCCGTGGGCGAAGCGGCTGTCACCGGATGCGAAGGTGCCGGTCAGCGCGGCGTACTGGTCGTCGGGCCACTCCTGGGGCTGGGTGGAGGTGTCCGGCTTCGGGTTGTCGTAGCCGTGCTCGGACGTCACGTCGGGGTCGACGACGCCGTAGGGGCTGTCGTCACGGGACGAGCCCTCGCCCGTGAGCGCTCCGGGCCGGACCGGGTAGGTCGACTCGACGGCCTTGGTGTCGAGCATCGCGAAGCCGGCGAATCCCAGGCCGACCATGCACTTCTTGCCCAGGATCCACTGAGCCCTGTTGACGGCCCGCACGCCGTCCGACGCTGGGTCCGGGATGTAGGCGTACAGCGGGAGCGCCGCCATGGTGTCGAGGCGGCGGGCCTCGCCGGCGGGGTCGGCGTGGTCGGCCAGCTGGCAGGCCGTCAGGGCGAACAGGCCGGTGAGGGCGAGAGGGAGGACTTTGCGCACCGGGTCATCCGATCAGTCCCGGATCACCGGCGCCGTGACGGAGCCCACAGTTCCCCCACAGAACATCCACTGTTACGGCATAGTGATCAGCCGTCAACTGACCACTGGCACAAGGGGTAACCATGACAAACGGCCACGGAGTCCGCACCCGCAGACGGACCGTCGTCGCAGCACTGGCGGGGGCGGTCCTGAGCACGGGGGTCCTCGCGGCCGCTCCCGCCCAGGCGGCTCCGGCACCGCAGGTGTCGGCGGCGGGCGCGTACGCCTTCGACCCGGCCACGGGGAAGACACTGTTCGGCCAGGCGCCGGACGCACGGCTGCGGACCGGGTCCACGACGAAGATCATGACGGCTCTGGTGGTGCTGTCCCAGCCCCATCTGGACCTGAACCGCAAGGTGAAGATCAAGAAGGAGTACACGGACTACGTCATCGACCCCGCCACGAAGACCCAGCGCTATTCGAGCGCCCACCTGATCCTCGGCGACTCGATGAGCGTCGGGGACCTGCTGTACGGGATGCTGCTGCCCTCGGGCTGCGACGCCGCCTACGCCCTCGCGGACACCTACGGCACGGGGTCGACGACGGCCCAGCGGACCAAGTCGTTCATCGCCGAGATGAATGGCAAGGCACGTGAACTCGGCCTGACCAACACTCACTTCGACGGCTTCGACGGGGTGTCCAACGGCAACAACTTCGCCTCGTCGCGTGACCTGACGAAGCTGGCCGCGACCGCCCTGAAGAACAAGACGTTCAAGAAGGTCGTCGGCACCCCGGTGTACAAGGACATGAAGTCCTACCGGCCGGGCGGCGGCACGCACGCGATGGAGGCGTGGAGCAACAGCAACACGCTGCTCGGCACCTACCGGGGCGCGATCGGCGTGAAGACCGGCTCCGGGCCGGAGGCGAAGTTCTGCCTGGTGTTCGCGGCGACGCGCGGCGGCCGTACGGTCGTGGGCACGATCCTCGCCGACACGTCGATGGACCAGCGCTTCAAGGACGCCGCGACGATCCTCGACTACGGCTTCGCCCAGCGCGGCTGACATCGGGCCGGGGCCGCCGCTGCCCCCGGCAGCGGCGGCCTCACCCGTCGGTCAGGACAGCTGGGACTGGACCTGGGCCGAGATCAGTTCCAGGTGGTCCAGGTCGTCGAGGTCCAGCATCTGCAGATAGATCCGCCGGGAGCCGATCTCGGCGTACCGGCCGATCTTGTCGACGACCTCGGTCGGCGAACCGGCCAGGCCGTTGGCCTTCAGCTCGTCCACCTCACGGCCGATCGCGGCGGCGCGGCGGGCGACCTCCCGGTCGTCCCGGCCGACGCAGGCGACGAGGGCGTTGGAGTACGTCAGCGCGTCCGCGCCGCGGCCCGCCTCCTGGGCGGCGGCCCGCACCCGGCCGAACTGCCGCTCGCTGTCCTCGACGGAGGCGAACGGGATGTTGAACTCGTCGGCGTACTGGGCGGCCAGCCGCGGCGTGCGGGTCGCTCCGTGGCCGCCGATGAGCACCGGGACCTTCTGCTGTGCGGGCTTGGGCAGCGCGGGCGAGTCGGTCAGGTCGTAGTACGTGCCGTGGAAGTCGAAGGTCTTGCCGACCTCGGTCGCCCACAGCCCGGTGACGATCGCGAGCTGCTCCTCCAGCCGCGCGAACTTCTCCTTCGGGAACGGGATGCCGTACGCCTTGTGCTCCTCCTCGAACCAGCCGGCGCCGAGGCCCAGCTCCACCCGGCCGCCGGACATCTGGTCGACCTGGGCGACCTGGATGGCGAGCACGCCGGGCAGCCGGAAGGTTCCTGCGGTCATCAGGGTGCCGAGGCGGATGCGCTTGGTCTCGCGGGCCAGGCCGGCCAGTGTGATCCAGGCGTCCGTGGGGCCGGGCAGGCCGTCGGAGCCGCCCATACGGAGATAGTGGTCGGAGCGGAAGAACGCGTCGAAGCCCAGGTCCTCGGTGGCCTTCGCCACGGTGAGCAAGGTGTCGTAGGTGGCCCCCTGCTGGGGCTCGGTGAAGATTCGAAGGTCCATACATCTATCCTGCACGCCGCACCCCGCGCCCGCCTCGCCGGTACCGCCGGGCACGGCCGTCCACGGTCGGGTGAACATCGCCCGCCTGAACGGCCCTGTCCTCACACGCCGGACGGGCTGTTGCGATTGCCGTCCTCCTGTAACGCCGCTTCCCGTGCCGCCAGCTTGCGCAGCATCTCCAGGACGCGGTCGCGGGACTCGTCGGCCGCGTCGATGGCCTCCATGCACTGCCAGTAGGTGGTCTCGTCGGCCGCGGCGCTGGCCACGCCGACCAGGGCCATGCCGACCTCGCCGAGCAGACCCCCGAGGCACAGCAGCGTCTCGCGGGCGTCGTCCAGCTCGGTGAGCTGGGCGGCACGCAGATCGCCCAGCTCCAGTGCGGGCGGGTCCAGGACCCCGCAGCCCCGGCCCGCCAGCTCCGTCAGGCCGAGCGCCTCGCCGCGCAGCTCCGGCGGACCGGAGACGGCGAGCCGGCTGCCGATCGCCTGGGCCAGGGCCTGGGCCTGCCACACCTCCGCCATGATCTCGCCCGCGTCGGCGCCGGCCGCGAGCGCACGCCGGCTCGTGAGGATCAGCCGTACCGCATCCATGTGTCGCCCCCGTCCTTCCGCGTGCGTGTCGCACGCCCGCTGAAATCCCTTGTCCACTACCCAGAGTGAAGGCGCCCGGGGCGAAAAGCCAGAGGTAGACGGAAATCTGTGGACAACAATTCGGATTCGACAGGCAATTTGACTGCGGAGAGTGATAACGGAGTTCAGCGTTCCGGCAGTTCGCGCACCTCGGGGCCACCGTCCGCTCCGGGCACCGGGAAGCGCTGTGCGGCGCGGAACCGCGGGGAGACGGGCGAGGACATCGGCGACCTCGCCGGTCACGCGTCCAGGTGCACCACGGTGACGCCGTCGGTCCCGGCGGCCCAGGAGGCGTCGCTCACCGCGCCCACGCACCGGATGTGCCCGCGCTCGCCCATCCGGACGGCCGTGCGCAGCAGTTCGCGGCGCTGGGCCGGGTCGAGGCAGCGGTCGAAGCCGTCGGTGAGGACGGTGAGGGTGCGCAGGGCGTCGGGCACCTCGCCGGGCGCGTCCAGGTCCAGGACGCCGGGCCCGGTCAGCAGGACCAGCGTCAGGGCGAGATAGCGCAGTTCCCCGTCGCCGAGCCGGGCGAGTTCGGTGCGCGGGCCGGCGCCGCGGTCGAGCAGCGCCCGTACCGTGCCGTCCGGCAGCGGCTCGGCGACCAGGTCGGTCACCGGGCCGGCGCAGCCCGCGCCCAGCGCCTCGACCAGCAGGCCGTGCCGGCGGGTGCACTCCGCGCGGGTGCGCCACAGCACGTCGGCGAGGTTGTCGCAGCCGGGCAGCAGCCGGCCGGAGCCGGTGCGCACGGGGCCGCGCATGTCCTCGGGGCGCGGGTCGCAGGAGAAGACGGAGCGCAGGGCGACCACCATCTGCTCGGCCGCGGCGAGCACATGGCGCTGTCCGTCCGTCTTGCCGGCGACGCGCAGCGGCAGCAGGGCGGTGCCGAGGCGGTCGTCGGGCAGCGGGGCCCGGGTCACCGGGGCGGAGCCCGCGGTGTGCCAGGCGGCCTGGACGGTACCGCGCCCGGGGTCGCGCAGCGCGGTCTCCAGCAGGACGACGCCGCGTGCGGTCAGCCGCTCCCCCACGATCCTGAGGTCCGGTTCGGCCTGTACGGCGATGTCGAGCCGGACCGGCCCCTCGGCGCCGTCGGCCGTACACCCGATCCGGAAGCCCCGTCGCCCTCCGGCGTCGGGGCGCGCCCGCTGCGGCACACAGGCCACCGGGTCCGGGAACACCTCGTAGAGCGAGGCCCCGCCGCCGAGCCGGGCGAGCGCCTCATAGGCCGCGAGCGCGGTCGTCTTCCCCGAGCCGCTGGGCCCCGCGAACAAGGTGACGGGCCCGAGCGGGAATCCGGCCCGCCGGTGCCCGGCGAAGGCCGACAGCCGCAACTCGGTGATCCGGGCGCGTACATCGGGGGACTGACGGGGCTCGCGGGACTGCGCGGGGACGGTCGCGGTGGACACGTCGGCCGCCGGCGGTCGGGCGGACACGGAGGGCACGGCCATGCCCGGACCGTAGAACCCGGCCCACCTGCCGAACCGTTTCCTGTCCGGCACCTTCCTACGATCGGGCGACCGGGCGGGCGCAAACGGCACCGGGGCCACCCGGTCGGGTGAACAGCGGGCAGCAGCCGGCCGGAGCGGCGTCGGCGAGCTGCTCCAGCAGTCCGCCGGGAGAGGCGACCGTGGCCGACAGCGCGGCGACGTTCGCCCCGGCCTCCTCCTCCGCCGGCACGGCGGCGCGCACCCACCGCACGACCGGCACAGGCCACTGCGAAGAGCGCGGGCTCAGCCGGCGGAGGCGTTCTCAGCCGCCCGACACGCCCACGCCCTCCATCAGCCCGCTGACCTCCGTGCCGGGTGGGGTGAGGAGGAACACATTGCGGTCGACGCGGTGCATTCCGCTGCCCAGGCCGAAGACCACGCCCGTGCTGAAGTCGAGGACGCGCTTGGCGACCTCGGTCTCCGCGCTGGTCAGGTCGAGCAGGACCGGCGCACCGGCCATCAGGGTCTCGGCGACCTCCCGGGCGTCCGCGAAGACATTGACCCGCAGGACCACGAACCGGCGCCGGGTCTCGGTCTCGGCGTCCGGCAGCGAGCGGTGGTTCACCGCGGACGGCCAGGCGTCGCGGCCCCGCAGCGGCACGACCTGGGCGAGCCCTTCCCACTGTTCATCGGTGACGTCGTAACGGCTCACCGGCTCCCCCCGACCTGACTCGCACTCATTGCCTGCACCAGCCAATTCTTACGCCAAGTCACCCGTTCGGCCCAACAACGACACACTGCGCGACAGCTCCGGCGCCGCACGCCGGAAGCGAACCGCGGCACATGTACGCTTACGCCCGCTTCTTACCGTGCGCACACCGTCCCTTTCACGTCCGGCCATGTGCCGGTCATCCGCCGCCGCTAGCGTCCACCCGTGCACTTGGCAGAAACGCAGCAGGTGACACCCGGCCGGCGGACGCAGTCGGCGGTGTCCGCCCTCCCGGTCGCCCGCGCGGAGGTCCATGAACCCCCCGCGCAGTGGCATCGCGTGCTCACCCTGCTCGCCGACGTCAGCCTGTTCATCGGCACGCGTACGGTGTGGACACAGGCGGCCACGCACCATCTGGTCCTCGCGGCCGCGATCTCCCTCTGCTACGCCTCGATCCTGGTGACCGGCGTGCTCGCGCTCACGGTCCGCCGGACGCGTTCGCTGGCCCGCCTGGACCTCGTGGTGCTGGGGACGGCGATCGTCCTCACGCTGTGCACCTGGGCGCTGAACCACGCCGGCGGCGACGAGGCGGTCCTCACCACGCAGGCCGCGAAGGAGATGGTGGGCGGGCACCAGTTGTACGACCATCCGTGGCCGTGGCTCTTCCGCCTCAAGGGCGTCGCCCTGACGGCGACGACGACCGGCGGTTACGACTTCACGTACGGCTATCCCCCGCTGACCCCGCTGATCACCGCGCCCTTCCTGGGGCTCGGCCACAACGGGGCGCCGGCGACGGCGGCGGTGACGGTGGTGCTGATCGCGGGCACGGTCATGCTGTGGCGGCTGCTGCCGGCGCCCTGGCGCTCGGCGGCCACGATGCTCTGTATGGGCTTCGGTTTCCTGCCGATGTACGCGCGACAGGGCTATCCGGCGATCGTCGGCCTGGTCCTGCTGGTGCCGGTGGTGGTGCGCTGGCCGCGGCTCGGTGCCGGGGGGCGGCTGGGCCCGGCCGGGATCGCGCGGGCCGCGTGCCTCGGCGCCGCGTGCGCGGCACAGCAACTCCCCTGGTTCGTCACGCCGTTCCTGCTGGCCGGGATCTATGCCGTGCGCCGTGGTGAACTCGGCGGGCGTCAGGCCGCGCGAGTGGTGCTGCGGATCCTCGGGACCGCGGTCCTCACCTGGCTGCTGGTCAACGCGTACTTCATCGTGACCGAGCCGGGTCCGTGGCTGGGCGGCATCGCGCTGCCGCTGACCCAGGGCGCGGTGCTGCACGGCCAGGGCCTGGTGAGCCTCTCGCTGTACTTCACCCACGGCAGCGACCGGCTCGACTGGTACGGCCACGCGAGCATGCTGCTCGCCGCGGCCCTGCTGGCCCTGTTCGTGCTGTTCGTCCGGCGGCTGGGCCCGGCCGCGACCGTGCTGCCCTGGTGCGCCTTCTATGTGGCGACCCGCTCCCAGGACGGCTACTACCTGCTGATGACGCCGCTGTGGCTGGCGGCGGCGGTCACCGTGCCGCTGTCGGACTTCTCGGGCGCCTGGCAGCCGCGGCCCCGGTGGCTGACCGGCACGCGCCGTCGGCCCGCCCTGGTCGCGGCCGTGGTGCTGCTGGTGGCGCCGTCCCTGGTAAGCGCCACCCTCGCCGTGACGGGCGGGCCGCCGCTCCGGATGGACATCACGGCGGTCCGGCACCCGTCCGCGCACACGGTCTCCACCATGTCCGTGAAGGTCACCAACACCGGCGACGACGCCCTCACCCCGCACTACATGATCACCACGGGCCAGGGCATGAACCAGTACTGGACGCAGGTGCGCGGACCGGCCACGATTCCCGCGCACACGACCGCGACCGTGGACCTGCGGGCGCCGTCCGGGAGGTTCGCGGTACCGGTGAAGAAGAGCACCCGGCTGCGGCTGCGGGCGTTCACGGCGACCCCGCAGACGCTGTCCACACGGGATGTGCGGCGGGCCGAGCTCGACCCCGAGGGCTGACCTCGGGAGGCCGTGCGGCGTGCCTGCCGGCACGGCGACGGTCCTGCCCGTCACCTGCTGAGCCGGACCTCCGCCCGGCTCGCCGGGAACTGAGCGGCACAGGTCACAAGCGCAAGGAGGGAAACCTCACAGCCCCCGCCCTGCACCGACTTGAGCACGCTGCCCTAGCATCCGAGCCATGACGGTCCTGCCTGACGACGGGCTCTCACTGGCCGCCGAGTTCCCTGACGCGACACATGAGCAGTGGCAACGCCTGGTCGAGGGCGTGCTGCGCAAGTCGGGCAAGGAAGTCTCGGGTGAGGCAGCTGAGGACGCCCTGTCCACGACGCTGGAGGACGGGCTGCGCACCCGGCCCCTCTACACCGCGCGCGACGCCGCGCCCGACCCCGGCCTGCCCGGCTTCGCCCCGTATGTGCGCGGCAGCCGCCCCGAGGGCAACACCGCGGGCGGCTGGGACGTGCGGACGCGGCACACCGCCCTCACCGAGGACGCCGTCCTGGCCGACCTGGAGAACGGCGGCACCTCGCTCTGGCTGGTGCTGGGCGAGGGCGGCATCCCGGTCGACGGGCTGGGCCGGGCGCTTGAGGGCGTGTACCTCGACCTGGCACCGGTGGTCCTGGACGCGGGCCGGGACACCGGGCAGGCCGCCGAGGCGCTGCTGCGGCTGTACGCGGACCGCGGCGTCGACGCCGAGGCCGTACGCGGCAATCTGGGCGGCGACCCGCTCGGGTACGAGGCCCGCACCGGCACCCCGCTGGACTTCGCGCCGTACGCCGCCCTGGCCGCGCGCTGCGCCGGGCAGTACCCCGGGCTGCGCGCCCTCACCGTGGACGCGCTGCCGTACCACGAGGCGGGCGGCTCGGCCGCGCAGGAGCTGGGCGCCTCGCTCGCCACCGGTGTGGCCTATCTGCGGGACCTCACCGAGGCCGGGCTGAGCCCCGAACAGGCTGCGGCGCAGCTGGAGTTCCGCTACGCGGCCACCGCCGACCAGTTCCTCACCGTCGCCAAGCTGCGCGCCGCGCGCCGGCTGTGGGCCCGGGTCGCCGAGGTCTGCGCGGTTCCGGGCGCGCAGGTGCAGCACGCGGTGACCTCGCCGGTGATGATGACCCGCCGCGACCCGTGGGTGAACATGCTCCGCACGACGGTCGCGACGCTCGCCGCCGGGGTCGGCGGCGCCGACTCCGTCACGGTGCTGCCGTTCGACCACGCGCTCGGCCTGCCCGACGCGTTCTCCCGCCGGATCGCCCGCAACACCTCCACGATCCTCATCGAGGAGTCCCATCTGGCCCGGGTGATCGACCCGGCGGGCGGCTCCTGGTACGTCGAGCAGCTGACCGACCAACTCGCCCAGGCCGCCTGGGAGTTCTTCCGCACCATCGAGCGCGACGGCGGTCAGGCGGCCGTGCTGCGCTCCGGCCGGCTGCGCACCGACCTGGCGACGACCTGGGCGGAGCGCTCCAAGAAGCTCGCCAAGCGGCGCGAACCCATCACCGGGGTCAGCGAGTTCCCGTTCCTCGCCGAGAAGCCGGTGGAGCGCGAGCCCGCGCCCGAGCCGCCGTCCGGCGGTCTGCCCCGGGTGCGCCGCGACGAGGCGTACGAGGAGCTGCGCGCCCGTTCCGACGCCCACCTGGCCGCGACCGGCGCCCGCCCGCGCGTCTTCCTCGCGACGATCGGCCCGGCCGCCGCGTACACCGCGCGCGCGACCTTCGCCGCCAACCTCTTCCAGGCGGGTGGCGTCGAGCCGGTCACCGAGGGCCGCTTCGAGGACAGCGGCGCCACCGAGGCCGTGCTGTGCTCCAGCGACGCCCTGTACGCCGAGCAGGCCGAGCGGACCGCCGAGTCGCTGCGCGCGGCAGGCGCCCGGCACGTGTTCCTCGCCGGCCGCCCGGCCGAGTACGCCGGCATCGACTCGTACGTCTTCGCGGGCTGCGACGCCGTGGCCGTGCTGTCCGCGACCCTCGACCGCATGGGAGTGTCCTGATGGGAATCCCCGACTTCTCCGGCATCGAGCTGGGGACGCCGGTCGCCGACGGCAGTGCCGAGCAGTGGCGTGCGGCGGCCGGCGGCGGAGAGCAGGTGTGGGAGACCCCGGAGGGCATCGGGGTCAAGCCGCTGTACACCGGCCGTGACCTGGAGGGCCTGGACTTCCTGGGGACGTACCCGGGTATCGCGCCGTATCTGCGCGGCCCGTACCCGACGATGTACGTCAACCAGCCCTGGACGATCCGCCAGTACGCGGGCTTCTCCACCGCCGAGGAGTCCAACGCCTTCTACCGGCGCAACCTGGCGGCCGGCCAGAAGGGCCTGTCGGTCGCCTTCGACCTGCCCACGCACCGCGGCTACGACAGCGACCACCCGCGGGTGACCGGTGACGTGGGCATGGCGGGCGTGGCGATCGACTCGATCTACGACATGCGGCAGCTGTTCGACGGGATCCCGCTGGACCGGATGACGGTGTCGATGACGATGAACGGCGCCGTGCTGCCGGTGCTCGCGCTGTACATCGTGGCGGCGGAGGAGCAGGGCGTACCGCCCGAGAAGCTGGCCGGGACCATCCAGAACGACATCCTCAAGGAGTTCATGGTCCGCAACACCTACATCTATCCGCCGAAGCCGTCGATGCGGATCATCTCCGACATCTTCGCGTACACCTCGCAGCGGATGCCCCGGTACAACTCGATCTCCATCTCGGGGTACCACATCCAGGAGGCGGGTGCGACGGCCGACCTGGAACTGGCGTACACGCTCGCGGACGGCGTCGAGTACATCCGCGCGGGCCGGGAGGCGGGCCTGGACGTGGACGCGTTCGCGCCCCGGCTGTCGTTCTTCTGGGCGATCGGCATGAACTTCTTCATGGAGGTCGCGAAGCTCAGGGCGGCCCGGCTGCTGTGGGCCAAGCTGGTCAGCCAGTTCGAGCCGAAGAACACCAAGTCCCTCTCGCTGCGCACCCATTCGCAGACCTCCGGCTGGTCGCTGACCGCGCAGGACGTGTTCAACAACGTCACGCGTACGGCCGTGGAGGCGATGGCGGCGACCCAGGGCCACACCCAGTCGCTGCACACCAACGCCCTCGACGAGGCCCTCGCCCTGCCGACCGACTTCTCGGCGCGCATCGCCCGCAACACCCAGCTGCTCATCCAGCAGGAGTCGGGGACGACCCGGGTCATCGATCCGTGGGGCGGCAGCGCCTATGTGGAGCGGCTGACGTACGACCTCGCGCGCAAGGCCTGGGCGCACATCCAGGAGGTCGAGCAGGCGGGCGGCATGGCGCAGGCCATCGACGCCGGCATCCCGAAGCTGCGCGTGGAGGAGGCGGCGGCCCGCACCCAGGCCCGCATCGACTCCGGGCGCCAGCCGGTCATCGGCGTGAACAAGTACCGCGTCGACAGCGACGAGCAGATCGAGGTCCTCAAGGTCGACAACTCCTCCGTACGCGCCCAGCAGATCGAGAAGCTGCGGCGGCTGCGCGCGGAGCGGGACGAGCAGGCCTGCCAGGACGCCCTGGACGCGCTCACCCGGGCGGCCGACGGCAAGGAGAACCTGCTGGAGCTGGCCGTGCGCGCGGCCCGCGCCAAGGCCACCGTCGGTGAGATCTCCGACGCCCTGGAGAAGGTGTACGGCCGGCACGCGAGCCAGATCCGTACGATCTCCGGCGTGTACCGCAACGAAACAGGCCAGTCCCCGTCCGTGGACCGCACCCGTGCCCTGGTGGACGCCTTCGAGGAGGCCGAGGGTCGCCGCCCGCGCATCCTCGTCGCCAAGATGGGCCAGGACGGCCACGACCGCGGCCAGAAGGTGATCGCCACCGGCTTCGCCGACCTCGGCTTCGACGTCGACGTCGGCCCGCTGTTCCAGACGCCGGAGGAGGTCGCCCGGCAGGCGGTCGAGGCGGACGTGCACGTGGTCGGGGTGTCCTCGCTGGCCGCCGGTCACCTCACGCTCGTACCGGCGCTGCGCGAGAAGCTCGCCGAGGAGGGCCGCGCGGACATCATGATCGTGGTCGGCGGTGTCATCCCGCCGCAGGACGTGCCGACGCTGCGGGAGATGGGCGCGGCGGAGGTCTTCCTGCCGGGCACGGTGATCCCGGACGCGGCCTACGACCTGGTGAAGCGGCTGTCGGCCGACCTCGGCCACGAGCTGTAGAGCCGCGATGGCTGCGATCGATCTCGACACGTATGTGAAGGGTGTGCTCGACGGCAAGCGGGCCCTGGTGGCCCGCGCCATCACGCTCGTCGAGTCCACCCGGCCGCAGCACCGGGCGCTGGCGCAGGAGTTGCTCACCGAACTGCTCCCGCACAGCGGCCGGGCGCGGCGGATCGGTGTGAGCGGGGTGCCGGGTGTCGGCAAGTCGACGTTCATCGACGCGTTCGGCACCCTGCTGACCTCGCTCGGCCATCGGGTCGCCGTCCTCGCGGTCGACCCGTCCTCGACCCGCACCGGCGGCTCGATCCTCGGCGACAAGACGCGCATGGAACGCCTGGCGGTCGACCCGGCGGCCTTCGTGCGGCCCTCCCCCAGCGCGGGCACGCTGGGCGGGGTCGCGAAGGCCACCCGGGAGTCGATGGTGGTGATGGAGGCGGCGGGCTACGACGTGATCCTCGTCGAGACCGTCGGCGTGGGCCAGTCGGAGACCGCGGTCGCCGACATGGTCGACTCCTTCCTGCTGCTGACGCTGGCGCGCACCGGCGACCAGCTGCAGGGCATCAAGAAGGGCGTCCTGGAGCTGGCCGACGTGATCGCCGTCAACAAGGCGGACGGCCCGCACGAGCGCGACGCGCGGGCGGCGGCCCGCGAGCTGGCGGGCGCGCTGCGGCTGATGCACGGCAAGGACGCGTTCTGGACTCCGCCGGTGCTGCACTGCAGCGCCCGCGAGTCGACGGGTCTGGACACGGTGTGGGAGCGCCTGGAGCGGCATCGCGCCCTGCTCGACTCCACCGGGCGGCTGGCCGCCAAGCGGCGCGACCAGCAGGTCGGCTGGACCTGGGCGATGGTCCGCGACGAACTGCTCGGCCGGCTGCACGCCGACCCGGCGGTGCGCGAGGCCGCGCCGGGGCTGGAACAGCAGGTGCGGGAGGGCCGGCTGACCGCGACCCTGGCGGCGGAACGCATCCTGGCGGCGTTCGAGGGCCGGACGATCCCCCCGGCCGGGGCCTGAACGCCTGGTTTGAGCCAAAGGCCGGGCACAAGGCGGCCCGGACTTGGTCCCAGCGGCGGACGGTTGGTTAGCTTGGGGCGGGTTCGGGCCGCAAGCACGACGTGACGTGCCACGAGCTGTCTTCGTCGGAAGGGGGTCAAGACAGTAAGTGAGGACAACTGGTGAATACGTCGCGTTGCAGCGCAGGTGCCTGACCATCCTGCGCGATCTCGGCGTCCGGCGTTCCCTTCCCTTCGAAGCGATACGCGAGCGGGTGCAGGAGCTGAGGGGGCGCCCCCTCGTGCTCCGGGAACTGCCCGAGGAGGTCGCGGAGACCGGGGTCTGCGGGCTCTGGATGGGCACCGACAAGGCCGACTACATCTTCTACGAAGCCCGCACCGCGCCCCTGCACCGGGAGCACATCATCCTCCACGAGATCGGCCATGTGCTCTGCGATCACCACCGGGGCGTCACCAACCGGGCCGAGGACCTGGCCGGTCCGCTGGTCGGCGATCTCCAGCTCCAGCCGCACTTCGTCAACCGGCTCATGGCCCGGACCAGTTACACCACCAGCGAGGAACAAGAAGCCGAGATGATCGCCAGTCTGATACAGAGCGCCGGGAAGTCCGGCCGCCCGGCAGGCCCCCTGGGGCGACTCGGTGCCTTCCTGGGAGTGACGGGCGTTGACAGCGACTGAGCTGGCGAACCAGGTCGGAGTCTGCAGCGTCGTCACCCTGTGGATCGCCCTCGTCTGGCGGGCGGGTCCGGCGCTGCGCCTGCCGAACCAGCGGGGACTGTGGCTCTCGGTCCTCGCCGCGACCATCGCCATCACGCTCTTCCAGCCAAAGGTCGTGGCCCGGTGCGCGGCCCTCGGCGTCGGCGCCCACACGGTCTCGCTGACCCGCAACCTGATCGGCGTGCTGAGCGCGGGCCTGGTGCTCCTCTTCATCGTCGACTCCACCCGGGCCCGGCACCAGCGCTTCAGCGTGATCCTGGGTCTGGTGACGGCGCTGGGTTCCCTGCTCGCCCTGGACCTGCTCGGTGTCACCCAGACGGCTGCCCCGGCGTCACCCCAGGGTCCGGCCACCGCCTCGTCCCTGTACTGGTTGATCCTCGCCGTCTCCCATCTGGCCGGGGACGCCGCAGCCGTCGTCGTCTGCTGGCCGTACAGCCTGCGGACGGACGACCGTGACCTCGTGTGGTCGCTCCGGATGTTCGCGACGGGCAGCGTCCTGGCCCTGGTCTTCTGGTGCGGCTACCTCTACCACCTCTACGTGCCCGACCAGGACCTGCTGCCCTACCTGTCCATGGTCATCAGCGTGCACGGCTTCTTCCGCGCGGCCTCGCTGCTGGTGCCGACCGCGACCGCCCTCGCCCGGTCCATGGCGGCGCTGCGGACCGTCTGGCGGCTGTGGCCACTGTGGCGTGATCTGGTGGTCGCGGTCCCCCAGGTGGCCCTGGCCGCCCCGCAGCGGAGCCGGCTGCAGGCAGTGCTGCGGCCCCGCTCCTCGTGGGCGCTGCAGGCGCACCGGCAGATCATCGAGACGTACGACGCGCTCCTGGAACTGCAGCAGTACGTCCGGCCGGAGGCGTACGACACGGCCCACCGGCGGGCCGGCCGGGCGGGGATGCGGGGCGACCGGCTGGCCGCGGCGGCACTCGCCGGCGCGCTGGACGAGGCCCGGCGGGCCAAGCTCAGCGGCGCGGCGCCGTCCGCCCCGTGCCCGCTGCCCGGCGTGGAACGCGGCAGCGCGGCAACGCTTCTGGCGATCGCCCGGGTGTGGCCTTCCCGCACCGCCCCGTTCGCCTCGGTGCCCGGCCCGCTGCACCCGCAACGCCCCTGACCGGCAGAGGCGGAGGGGTGGCGGGGGTCAGAGTCCGCTGCCGCCGCGCGGTGCGATGTGGTGGTCGAACGCCACGGTGCCGACGTCGACGGCCGTGGCCCCGCCGTCCACGGTGAGCACCGCACCGCTGACGAAGGACGCCGCCGGAGACAGCAGCCAGCTGATCGCCTCGGCGACCTCACGCGGGTCGCCCGGCCGGCCCAGGGGCAGCAGCCTGGTCGCCTCCTCGTAGGCCGCCTCCATGCCGCCGTCCCCCAGGTCCGCTTCCTGGGCGAAACGGGCCATGCGCCGGTCGGCCATCTCTGTCCTGATCCAGCTGGGGCACACCACGTTGGCGCGCACCCCCTGCCGCCCGTAGTCGACGGCGACGGAACGGCACAGCTGCAGCAGGGCGGCCTTCGACGTGGCGTACGGGGCGCTGCTCGGGCCGTTGCGCAGCGCCGCGACCGACGCGACGCCGACCACCGCTCCCCGCGCCTCCACCAGGTGCGGCATCGCCGCGCGCAGGAGGAGCATCGGACCGGTGACGTTCGTCCGCATGACGTCGTCCCAGTCCGCCAGCGACAGGTCCGCGGCGGTTCCGCCGCGTCCGATGCCCGCGTTGAGCACCAGTCCGTCGAGCCGTCCGTAGGCGTCCAGGGCCGCGCGCACGAGGCCGTCGGCGGCGGCGGGGTCGCCCGCGTCGGACGGACACGCCAGCGCTCCGGTCTCCTTTTCGAGCCGCCGCAGCGGTTCGACCCGCCGCCCGGAGGCCACCACGTGGTGACCGCCCTCGCGCAGCAGCCGCGCGGTGGCTTCGCCGATGCCCGAGCCCGCGCCGGTCACGATGACAACCCGCTTGTCCGTCACTGTTCTTCGACCCTCTGTCCGAGATCACAAAGCGGCTTCGATCGTAGACGGGGAGCGGAAAGCGGGGTTCAGATCCGGTCGGTCAGGTCCTCGGCGTACACCTGGGACAGCGGCTGCGGGCCGACGTACTGCTGGCAGTTGCACTGCCCCGGCTCGTAGCGCAGCGGCTTCTTGTTCTCGTCCCAGGCCGCGGGGATCTCCACGCGTTCGTGGCAGTGGCCCTGTTTGTCGTGCTTGGCCAGGTGGTGGGTGCACCCGCACACGGGTTCCGGCGTCCGGTGGGCCGCTTCGAGAGCGAGACGCTCCTGCTTCGCCGCCTCCATCAGTTCCAGTTTCCGCTCATGCCGGTTCTTCAGCGCGGTACGGACGGTGTCCGCGGCCCACCCGAAGCCGCCCATTCCGAAGAAGACCAGCACCCACCAGTACGATTCCATCGTCGCTCTTCCCCCTGTTCAGCGTGACCAGGATAGACACAGACGATCAGCACACCGGCTCGGGTTGCGGTTCCGGTTGCCGCGTCGGTGCGGCCGTCGGTTCCCAGAGTCTGGTGGTCCGCAGGTAGCCGTAGGCCACGGAGGTCATGGCAAGGAGGAGAAGCGGCCCGAACAGCCACGGGTGCAGGGCCATCTGCACCGGCAGGAAGCGGTACGACACCAGGAGTGCGGCGAAGACCGCCGTGCCGTGGAGGACCATCTGGGTTCCGGACCGGTCCCAGCCGCGGTCGAGCGAGCGCATCGCCGCCTCGATGGTGAGCGCGAAGACCACGCCGGCGACGAGGTCCACGCCGTAGTGGTAGCCGAATCCCAGCGTGGCGGTGAGGGTGGCGATCAGCCAGAACGTGCCCGCGCACCGGAGAGTCCGCGGGCCCTTGCGGGAGTGGATGAAGATCGCGGTGGCCCACGCCGTGTGCAGGCTGGGCATGCAGTTGCGGGGGGTGATCCCGTCGTACGGCATCGGGTGCGGGGGGCTGATCGCCGGCGGCGTGTGGGGCCACAGGTCGGCCACGGCCCAGTGCAGGCCGCCGGTGCCGGAGGCGCCGGGGCCGTAGGCGAAGACGGGTCCGACCACCGGGAAGATCATGTAGATGCCCGGTCCGAGGAGGCCGATCACCAGGAAGGTGCGCACCAGGTGATGGCCCGGGAAGCGGCGCTCGACGGCCACGCCGCGCAGCTGGTACAGCGCGACGACGACCGCGGCCACCGCGAGCTGTGCGTAGACCACGTGGAGGAGACGGGGGCCGAGCGGTCCGGTGGCCTCGACGATCCGGCCCACCAGCCATGACGGGTTGCCCAGTGCGTGGTCGGCAGTCGCCACGTACTGGTCGAGCACCGAGGGGCGGGCCTTCGACGTGATGAGCAGCCAGGTGTCGCCGGCCTTGCGGCCGGTCACCAGCAGCAGGCCCAGTCCGACGCCCTTCAGCAGCAGGGTGCGTTCGGCGCCGGTGCGGCGGGTGAGGGCGATGACCGCGCAGCCCAGCATCACCCACAACGCGCCGTTGCCGAAGGAGTGGCCGTCGTCCACCTTGGCGTCGACCGCCCACCGCACCAGCACGAAGACGACGTCGACGCCGATCGCGACACCGGCCGCGATGAACCGTTGCCGCCAGGTGAGCACCACCATCATCAACGCCATGCCGCCGTACAGCGGCCCCGGTTTCGGGGCGAAGACCACCCCTTTCACCTCGTCGGTGAGCGGCCCCGGCTGGCCGTAGCAGCGTGCGGCGATCTCCAGCGCGATGAGGAATCCGAGAGCCGCCACGCCCGCTGCGGCCCACAGCACAGTCCTGCTGTTCATTCGCGAAAACACCCGCGACGCTCTAGATATCAATCGTCTGGCCGATTTGTTCGATATGGACTAAATAAAGGAAAAGCGATGAAGGTAATCATCGCGAGGTCGAACATGTTATCGGAGTGTTGCGGCGCAGGAGAGGGGGCCGCCAGGGGCGAAGGCCAGGGACGGGACGCCGCCGAGGTGACCGGGCAGGTGTGGTCGGGGAGGGGGACGGCTTCTGGTGAGCCGAAGAGGTGAGGGAGCGCCGAGTCGGAGCCGGGTCTTCCGTACTCCGGCCCGGCACGTGATGTGCCGGGCCGGGCCGCGGTCACCTTGCCGATCACATGGACGAGACTCGCGCACGGCGGACAGGACCGGGCCGGAACGGCCCGCGGTCACTCGGACGGAGTAGCCCCTCCGCTCAACCGCCGGAGACGTCGCGGTCCGGGTCCGCCGCCCGCGCTCCCAGATCGATGGTGGTCGGACGGTGGGGGCCGGGCGGATCGAGGAGACGCCGCACGGTCGCGACGGTACGGCCGGCACCGTCCTCGGCGGCGAGGGCCGCCGCGAGCCGGCGGCTGCGCGCACGGTAGCCGGGCCGGTCGACGGCGGCCCGGATCAGCCCGGCGAGCCGATCGGGGTCCGCCTTGTTGAGCGGCACGAAGCCGGGGCTGACCCCCAGGGCCACCAGCCGACGCGCCCAGAACGGCGCGTCGCCGAAGGTGGGCAGGGTGACGGCGGGCACGCCGGCGCGCAGTCCGGCCCCGCTGGTGCCCGCTCCGACGTGGTGCACCACCGCGGCGGTACGCGGGAAGAGCCACCGGTGCGGCACGTCGCCGATGGTGAGGACGTCGTCCCCGGTGACCTCCAGACCGGCCCAGCCGGACTGCACGATGCCGCGCACCCCCGCCCTGCGCAGCGCCGTGGCCAGCAGCGCGCTGATCTCCTCGCGGTCCCGCGGGTCCCCGCCGCTGCCCAGCCCCACCCGCACCGGCTCGGGTCCGCGGTCCAGGAAGTCGACCAGCTCCCTGGGCGGCTGCCAGCCGGGGGGCTCGTACGGCCACCAGTAGCCGACCACCTCGATGCCGGGCCGCCAGTCCGCGGGGCGGCGGACCACGGTGGGGCTGAAGCCGTAGTGCACCGGCCAGCGTTCGCGGGCGGTCTGCCGGAGGGTCTGGGCGGTGGTGAGCGCGGGGACCCCCAGCTCCCGGCAGAAGCGCGGCGAGCTCCGCCACGGGGTGAGCCCGGTGGTGAACATGAGCCGTCCCAGCGCGCGGTTGCCCCGGCGCCCCAGGGACGGCGCACCGATCGGAGGAGGGAAGTCGCCGGTGGGGTGCAGCGGTTGCAGGGCCAGTCCCATGCTCGGTATGCCGAGGGCCTTGGCCAGGTGGTAGCCGTAGAACGTGGTCAGGCCGCAGCACAGCAGCAGGTCGGCGCCCTGATGTGCCGCCGTGACGAGGTCGCCACTGAGTTCTTCCACGTGCTGGACGATGTTCTTGAGCCACCGTCCGGCGCGCAGGGTGTCGCCCGGTCCGGGCTTTTTCAGCCTGCCTTGTTCGGCGACACCGAGTTGGCTCGGATCACCGGTCAGCCGGCGAAACTCACAGCCGCTGGACCGGACCTGCCCGGCGAATGCCGCATAGGTCGCGATGGCGACGTCGTATCCGGAATCCCTGAGACGTCTTCCCAAACCGATGAACGGCGCGATATCCCCGTGGGTGCCCGTCGTCAGGATCAGAACGGTCATGGCCGCATGGTAAACAGACACCGCATCAGCGGACCACACGCCGATAACGCTTTGAAATGAGCGGTGGATAACCTCGCTCAGGTGACAACGGAGCACTTACCATCGCACCGCCCGGCGGCGGCTCCCGCAGCCGGACGGGTTCCCCGGCTCAGCCTTCGGGAGAACCTCGCCGGAGTCGCCGCCATGCGCCGCGACCAGCTCGGATTTCTGATCCGGACGGTCCGGGACAAGGGCGATATCTTCCATATGCGGCTGGGCGGCCTTCCGACGGTCATGGTCAATCACCCGGACTACCTTCAGCATGTGCTGGTCGACCACCACCAGAACTACAACAAGGACAATTTCCTCTACCGGGCGACCCGTACCGTGCTCCGGGAGGGACTGGTCGCCAACAAGGGCGGCGCGGAATGGCGCCGGCATCGCCGCCTCATGCAGCCCTCTTTCCAGCACGCGAGCGTCGCGTCCTTCTCCGCGAACATCAGCGATCTGACCGGTGAGATGCTGAACCGGTGGGAGACGCGATTCGGTGACGACACCGTCGTGGATGTGAGTACGGAGACCGCCGATCTGGCACTTCAGATCGTGCTGCGCTCACTGTTCGGGATCGTCTCGCCGGACCGGGGCCGGAGATTCGCGGAGGATTTCGTCGAGGTCAACTCCATCGCGGGTGACTTCTTCCGTTTCCCCTTCCCCCCGCTGTCCTGGTATTCGCCCAAGCGGAACCGGCTGCGCGCGTTGATCCGCAGCCTGGACGCGTTCATCGCCGACCTGATCGAGGCGCGGCTGAACAGCGAGACCGGCCAGACCGACCTGTTCACCCTGCTGCTCAACGCCATGGACGAGGAGACGGGCACCGGGCTGACCCACGATCAGCTGGCGAGCGAGATCCTCTCGATGATCATCGCCGGTTACGAGACCTCCAGCAACTCCATCGCCTGGATCTTCTACCAGCTCGCCGCGCACCAGGACGTCCAGCGCCGGGTGCAGGAGGAGGTGGACGGCGTCCTGGCGGGACGGGTCCCCGCCTTCGAGGATCTGCCGAAGCTGGCGTACACCCGCATGGTGATCGACGAGACGCTGCGGATGTTCACGCCGGCCTGGCAGACGATGCGGCACGCCATCGACGACGATGTGATCGGCGGCTACCACATCCCGCGGGGTACCGACATCTACCTGAACATGTTCACGTTCCACCGCCATCCGGAGTTCTGGCCGGAACCGGACCGGTTCGACCCCGAGCGTTTCACCCCGGAAGAGGTCGCCAAGCGTCCTCGGAACGTGTACCAGCCGTTCGGCAGCGGACCACGGCATTGCCTCGGCAAGCACTTCGCGCTGACGGAACTGCACATCATCACGGTCATGCTCGCCCAACGGCTGCACGCCACCCGGCCGGCCGGTCAGCCGCCGGCGGGTTTCGCCCCCCTGATCACCCTGCACCCCAAGGGCGGCATCCACCTGCGGTTCAAGCGCCGCTGACGCCAGACGAACGAGGTTCCCGCATGCACCTGACTCAGGTGAGGCGTGTCCCGGGCCGGACGCGTTCCTCCCTCACCGAGATCCCTACCGCCGGAGCGTTGCACGGCGTCGGGGGAACGCTCGCCTTCAAGCGCGACCAACTGCGGTTCCTGGACGACGGTATCCGCCGGCACGGCGACATCTTCCGCTTCCGGCCGCTCGGCATTCCGATGGTGCTGGTCAACCACCCCGACTACATCAGGCACATCCTGGTGGACAACAGCGAGGGATACGACAAGGACGCGGCTCTCTTCCGCATCGTCCGGCCGGTCCTGCGCAAGGGGCTCATCGCCAACGCCGACATGGAGCTGTGGCGCCGCCAGCGTCGCATGATGGCGCCGCACTTCACCCCGCGTACGGTGGCCGCGTTCGCCCGCAACATGACGGATGAGACCGAGCAGATGCTCGACCGCTGGGAGCGGCGTCCGGCCCCGGGCGGGACCGGTGGCACCCTCGACGTCACGGACGAGATCGGACAACTGGCCCTCCGGATCGTCAACAGATCCCTGTTCAGCGCCGACGTGAGCGCGTCCGCGCAGGCCTTCGAGCGCGCCTTCGCCGAGGCGAACAGCATCCTGGGGGCGTTCTTCCGCTTCCCGTTCCCGCCGCTGGATGTGCCGATCCCCCGCCATCGGCGGCTGCGCAGGGCGATCGACGAGATGGACACCTTCGTCTCCGGGTTCATCAGGAAGCGGCTGAGCGAAGAGGTGTCCGCGGACGACGCGACCGACCTGCTGACGCTGCTGCTGACCTCCGTGGACGAGGAGGACGGCAAGGGGATGGACCTGGAGCAGCTGCACCACGAGGTCCTCAACATCTGTATCGGCGCCTACGAGACGACCACCAACACCCTGTCGTGGGCCTTCTATCTGCTGGCCCGGCACCCCGAGGCCGAGGCGAAGCTGCACGCCGAGGTCGACGAGGTGCTGGGCGGCCGGGTCCCGGCCTTCGAGGACCTGCCGAAGCTGGCGTACACGCGCATGGTCGCCGAGGAGACGCTGCGGATCTACTCCCCCGCCTACCAGTTCATGCGCAGGGCGCGGGAGGAGGACGCCATCGACGGCTACCGGATGCCGGCCGGCAGCAACGTCCTGATCAACAGCTACTTCCTGCACCGGCACCCGGACTTCTGGGACGACCCCGAGCGGTTCGTGCCCGAGCGGTTCGCCCCCGAGGAGGTGGCGAAGCGTCCCAAGCACGCCTACATACCGTTCGGCAGCGGCCATCGGATCTGCATCGGGAAGCACTTCGCGCTCACCGAACTGGTCCTGGTGCTGGCCACCGTCGCCCGCACCCATCGACTGGTGCTGCCCCAGGGCGCCCCCGAGGTGCACCCCGAGGCCCTCATCACCCTCCACCCCAAGGGCGGCGTCCGCCTGCGTCCGGAGAGCCGCCGATGAACAACGCCCCGACGAACGTCGAGCAGCAGCCGGTGCCGGAGCTTTCCAGCCCCTTCCCCCACCTGGTCAACCCCAGGGTGGAGCAGGCACGCGAGCACCTCACCGCGTGGACCGCGCGGATCGGTCTGGTGCGGCAGGAGGGAGCCCGGCAGCGGTTCGAACGCGCCGACTTCGGCTGGTTCGCGGCGATGGTCTACCCCACCGCGAGCCCGGCCCACGTGGATCTCATGGCGGACTGGTTCGCCTGGCTCTTCCTCGTCGACGACCAGCTGGACGACGGGGCGGTCGGACGGGACCCCGAGCGGTTCGGGACGGTGGTGGACGGCATGCGCGCGGTGCTGGACAGCCGGGACTTCGGGGCGGCCACGGCCGCCTCGGGCCGGGACCTCCCGGTGGCCGTCTCCTCACTGGCCGACCTGTGGTCCCGCACCGCCCCGGACGCCACCCCCGCGTGGCGCCGCCGGTTCGTACGGCATCTGGAGGACTGCCTGGACACCGCGGCCACCTGGGAGGCCGGCAACCGGCTGGCCGGCGTCGTACCGGACGAGCAGACGTACATTCCGAGGCGCCGCCACACGGGTGCCATCTATGTCTGCATGGACTTCATCGACGTCGTGGAAGGCCTCGACGTCCCGGACGACCTCTACGACAGCCCGCCCTTCACGGACGCGCTGAACGCCGCCTGTGACGTGGTCTGCTGGACCAACGACCTCTACTCGTACGAGAAGGAGCGTTCGCTGGGCGAGGTCCACAACCTGGTCCACATCGTGCGGCACCACCATGCGCTGGACCGGGACCGGGCGCTGCTCCGGGTGCGCGACGCCATCGTGGCCGAGACGGAACGTTTCCTGGCCAAGGAGCGGGAACTGCTGCGGGCCTTCCCGGCGCACGCCCCGGTTCTGCGGCCCTGCCTCGCGGGGATGCGGAGCTGGATGCGGGGGAATCTGGACTGGTCCCGGGCCACCAAGCGCTATCAACCGTCGGACCGCGCCGGACGGGTGCGGCCGCAGGAGTATCTGGAGGCGGCCGTCATGGGGGTCGAGCGGTGACCACGACTTCGCGGACCGCGGCCCCGCCGAGCGGGACCGGCCGGCCGGGGGCCGCGCGGGCCGGCGCCGCATGGGACGGGACCGAGCCGTCCGGCCGTACACCGGACGAGGCCGCTCAGGCCCGGCTCCGGGAGGGCCGGCGGCTGCTCGGCCGGGCGCGAGCACTGGTCGGACCGGAGCTGCGCGACGCCGTCGACCGGCTCGCCGAGCCGATCCGCTCGGTGGCGGGGTACCACTTCGGCTGGTCGGACGAGGCCGGCCGGCCGGCGAACACCGGCTGGGGCAAGGGGGTGCGGGCCGCCCTGGTCCTGTCGAGCGCCCAGGCGCTGGGCGCACCCCGGGGGGACGCCGTGGCCGCCGCCACGGCCGTGGAACTGGTGCACAACTTCTCCCTCGTCCACGACGACCTGATGGACGGTGACGCCACCCGGCGCGGGAGCCGGACGGTCTGGTCGGCCTTCGGCAGCTCCCAGGCGGTGCTGACCGGTGACGCCCTGCTGGCCCTGGCCCTCGACGTGATCACCCGCGGGGGCGGGGGCACGAGCGCGGCCACCGTGCGGGAACTGTGCGAAGCCCTGCTCGAACTGGTTGCCGGACAGGCCGCCGACATCGCCTTCGAGGCGCGGCAGGACGTCGGTCTCGACGAGTGCGTGGCGATGGCGAACGGGAAGACCGCCGGCCTGCTGGCCCGGGCCTGCGCGCTGGGCGCGCTGGTGGCGGACGTGGAACCGGAACGGGTCGACGCGATGCGGGCGTTCGGCCGGCATCTGGGGATCACCTTCCAGCTCGTCGACGACCTGCTGGGGATCTGGGGGGACAGCGCGGTGACCGGCAAGCCGGTCGGGTCGGACCTGCGGTCGCGGAAGAAGTCCCTTCCGGTGGTCGCCGCGCTCTCCGGCGGTACCGAGGCGGGTGCCCGGCTCGCGGGGCTCTATCACCGGCCGGAGCCCCTGACCGACGACGAGGTGGCGGAAGCCGCCTGGCTGATCGAGGAGGCCGGGGGGCGCCGTTGGGCGGAACGGGAGGCGGCGCGGCGGCGCGAGGCGGCACTGGACTGCCTGGGCGTGGCGGGGCCCGACCCGGACGGAGCGCGTGCGCTGACCCTCATCGCCGATCTGGTCACACGCCGCGACTCCTGACCCGCGGGCGACCGGCGGACAAAAGAATCCCACGCGCGGAATCGCCGCGCCCAGCCCATCCGAAATCGAGGCAATAATGATTCGAATTCGGATGGACCTAGCCTCCCGAGGAAACGGGAAAACGGTCTACGCCGAGAAGGACACATGGAACTCATAACCGGGCACATTCCGGCAATCCGCACGGACAACCAGGACTGGGCCTGAGTCGATGAACCCGGGCACTCTCGACAGCGTCGTCTACGGACTGTTCTCGACACACGCGCTGCATCTGGCGGACAGACACGGCGTCCTCACCCACCTGATCGAGGGGGGACCGGCCTCGGCCGCCGACACGGCGGCGGCGCTGGGGATCGACGCGGAGACCCTGGAGCGGCTGCTGCTGGTCCTGGCCGCGGTTTCCGTCGTCCAGCGGGACCCGGACGGCAGATATCGCGTCGCGGAGGAAACGGTACCTTTTCTCGACTCCCGCGATCCTCGGTACATCGGAGGCTTCGTCGACCATTTGGTGACGAATACGACGGGTCAGCTGCGCCGACTGCACGACTACCTCCAGCACGGCAAGGAATCCGTCGACGCCGGGCTTCCGTCGCCGTTCGAGACGATCTACCGGGACGAGGCGGCCACCGGGGCCTTCCTGGAGGCCATGTGGCAGCTGAGCTTCGAGCCCTCGAAGGAGCTGGCAGGCCTCGCCGAACTGGCCGGCGTGCGCCGGCTGGTGGACGTCGGGGGTGCCAGCGGGGCCTTCGCGGTGGCCGCGCTGAGCCGGTATCCCGGTCTGAACGTCACCGTCTTCGACCTGCCGCAGGTCGGGCCGCACCTGGAACGCACGCGGCGTACCCGGGGGCTCGGCGACCGGCTCCGCTTCACGGCGGGCGACTTCTTCCGGGACCCGCTGCCCCCGGCGGACTGCGTGTCGTTCGGCTACATCCTCTCCGACTGGGACGACCGGTTCTGCCTCGAACTGCTCCGCAAGGCCTACCAGGCGTGCGCGAACGGCGGACGGGTCCTGGTGATGGAGCGCCTGTTCGACGAGGACGGCGGCCCGCTGCCGACCGCGGCCATGAACCTGTCGATGCACGTGGAGACGCGGGGCAGGCACCGCACCGCCGCGGAGTACACCGCGCTGCTGGAGGCGGCGGGCTTCACCGGATGCGTCACCCGCCGGTCGAGCTGGGACAAACACCTCGTCATCGGGGGAAAACCATGAGCGGGCACGCGTCCGGCGGGCTCGTGTACGACGTCGCCCCCCTCACCGCGCAGCACCGGGAGATAGCCCGTATCCAGCGGGCCCGCGGCCGCTCCGGGCTGGAGCCGTCCGAGCGGGAGGCCCTCGGGTCGCTGCACGACGGGACGCCGCCGGGCGCTCCCGGGAGCGAGGCGGAGGTCCTGCGGCTGCTCACCCGGCCGTTCAGCCGGGAGCTCGCCGTTCCGGAGTACTACCAGTACACCTGCATGCACGTGTACGGCTGGTTCCTGGACCACTGGCCGCAGGATCCGGTCGGGGCCGGACTGCTCGCCCTGCACACCACGCTGCTGGATCTGCTCGACGTCGAGCGCACGGCCCTGCGGCGCGCCGGGACGGTACCGCGGCCGGACCACATCGCCGAGCGCATCGCCCTCCTGGAGGGCCTCATCGGCACCGTGCGCGAGACGACGGCGGACCCGTTCGCCCCGACCCGGGTGGGCGAGCTGGCGGACCGGGCGACACCCGGCACGGAGGCGGCGCGGCGGATCGCGCTGCTCGCCGAGTGCACCCGCTTCCCCCGCTCCGACCGGCACGAGGAGCATGTGTTCCTGCGGGCGGTGCAGGCGTGCGAGTCGGTGTTCTTCCTGGTCCGGCGGCTGGCCGTGGAGGTCGCCGACACGGCGCGCGAGGACGGGGCCGGGGCGGGCCGCCGGCTGGCTCAGGCGGCGGACTGCGCGGAGCTGCTCAACGGAATCTTCCAGGTCCTGCGCACCCTGAGCCCCGAGGGGTTCATGACCTTCCGGGACCAGACCGGGCAGGCCAGCGCCGTGCAGTCCCTGAACTACAACACGATGGAGATCGCGGTCTACGGCTTCGACCCCCGCAAGCGCGAGATCTACGACTCCATCGGCCATCTCTCGGTTCTCAACTCGCCCGCCGTCACCGGCTACCGGGCCCTGTCCGCCGTCCTCGCCGGCACCGACGACCCGGTGCTCTCCGAGGGCTGGAAGCGGCTGGACCGCGGTCTGTCCCGGTGGCGCGGTTCGCACTACCGCTTCGCCCGGACCTATCTGCCGGCCGGCGTCAAGGCGTCCGGGGGCACCGAAGGCGCCGCGTACGTCAAGAAGTTCGTCAAGAAGGAGGCCTGCCGCCCCGGCGACGACCCGGTCAGCGCCCGGGAGCTGCTGTCCGGCTTCCTCTTCCGCTGATCCGTTGCCCGCGGCCGGAGCCGCCCTGCTGGGGACCGGGGCCCCGCCCGGGGTTCACAGC
Organism: Streptomyces sp. NPDC001851; assembly: GCF_040297165.1. Lineage (NCBI taxonomy): Bacteria > Bacillati > Actinomycetota > Actinomycetes > Kitasatosporales > Streptomycetaceae > Streptomyces > Streptomyces sp. NPDC001851. The sequence goes on from NZ_JBEOYR010000037.1 coordinate 71,005, forward strand.
AGGGCGAGCAGGTCGGGCGAGTACAGTTCCTCGACGCTCACCGCCCCGGCCAGGGTTCCGAAGTACCGGTCCGTGAAGTCCTGCCGGCCCGCGATCACCCGGAGCGCGTCCAAGCGGTCCACCGGTACCCGCAGTTCGGCCACCGAGAGCGTGGAGTAGTAGGCGTCGAACAGCAGATCGTCCCGCAGGTCCGCGTACTCGGCCAGGGCGTCGTCGAGCTTGTCCGGGTCCTCCAGGCGGTCGACGGCCGTGTCGAAGAGAAGCTGGGCCTGGCGGAAGGCGTCCGTGATGCCACGGGCGGTGATGGAGTCCTTGTGGTGGCCGGCGTCGCCCACGAGGGCCCAGCCCGGCCCGGCCGGTTCACGGAAGAAGTTCTGCTGGTCGCCGGTGCCCCGCAGCCGCTCCAGCGGCGTCAGCGACTCGATCCGCCCGAACAGCTCCGGTGACGTGGTGCGCAGCGCCTCCCGGTAGGCGCTCGTCGCGTCCCGGCGTATCCGCTCGAACTCGGACTGCGGGAAGTACGCGGCGACCAGCGTGGCGTCGTTGGTGGGCACGGTGCCCACCCAGCGGCCGGGCGCCTGGTGCAGCTCGAAGCGGTCGGTGAACGTCTCGAAGTACGTGTAGTAGGCGCAGGTCATCGGCGGATGCTCGGTCATCACCGGTGCGTCGACCAGGGTGGCGAACCGGGACCGCATCCCGTCGGCGCCGACCACCAGCCGGGCCCGCTCCTCGTGGTGTCCGCCGTCCGGGGTGCTGAACCGGACTCCGCAGATCCGGTCGCCCTCCGTCAGGACCGCGTCGACCGTGCAGCCCTGGCGGAACTCGGCTCCCGCGGCGACCGCCGCGTCGGCGAGGACCGGGTCCAGGAGGTGGCGGCGCGGCGCGTAGGCGGTGCGGAACCCGTCGACCGGGACGGAGCAGCCCTCCATCCAGATGTCCGCGACCTGGTACACGGCCCGGTCCACCGGTGGGCAGCCGGTGGCGACCACCTTGTCGAGCACCCCCCATCGGCGCAGCAGCGCCACCCCGGGCTGATGGATGTACAGGGTGCTGAGGGTGTCCCTGGGGAACGTCGCCCGGTCCACCATCAGCACCCGGTATCCGGCGCGGGCGAAGAGCATGGCTGTGGGGGCGCCGGCGCAGCGAGCTCCGACCACGATGACGTCGTACACGGTGGACTCCTTGTCCCTCTGGGCGGGTTGGGGGCTTCCCGCAGGCTAGGAGCGGCCGCCATTGAGCCGTTATCCCCGTGGCGCCGGACGCGGCGGGGCGGAGCCGATACGCCGCTGATAAGGCGGGCGGGTACGGTCCCGGCCCGATCCGTATACCGAGGAGTGTGCCCATGACTGGTCCCAGGTCCCAGCTGGTGCGGGACACCGGCCTGCACGAGACGTGGCTGCGCCGGCCCAGGCCCGTGACGAACCCGCGCGCGCGGCTGATCTGCTTTCCGCACGCCGGGGGTGCGGCCAGCTTCTTCCGTGACTGGCCGCGGTGGCTGCCGGCCGACGTCGAGGTGCAGGCGGTCTGCTACCCGGGCCGGGAGGACCGGATAGCGGAGTCCTGCGTCGACCGCATGGACGACCTCGCCGACCAGGTGGCCGAGGCACTGGGCCCCCTCCTCGACCGCCCGGCGGTGCTCTTCGGGCACAGCATGGGCGCCTCCGTCGCCCACGAGGTGGCGCTGCGGATCGAGGACCGGCATGGACCCGTCCTGGGCGGGCTCGTGGTCTCCAGCCGGACCGCGCCGGGGCACCCGGGCGGCCACAAGGCAGCGCCGGAGAGCGACGACGACCTGCTGCGCGACGTCGCCGAACTCGGCGGCACGTTCGCCGCCGCGCTCGACCACCCCGAGCTGCGCGAGCTGATGCTGCCGGTGATCCGCGCCGACTACCGGCTGCTCGACCGCTACCGGCCTCGCGACCTCCCGGCGCTCGCCACGCCGGTGACGGGGTATCTCGGTGACCGGGACCCGCAGGTGACGGCGGAGAGCATGCGCCCGTGGGCCGAGGTGACCCGGGGCGGCTTCACGCTGTCGGTGCTGCCGGGAGACCACTTCTATCTGATGCCGCAGGTCCAGCGGCTGACCGGCGGGATAGCGACGCTGCTCGCCGCGGTGTGACGGACCGGCGCCGTACGGCGGCTCGACGCCTACCCCGCCGCGACGGCCGGCCCGGCGGCCAGGCGCAGGGCCAGGGTGCGCAGCGCGTCGACCGTGCGGTCCGGACCGTAGCGGGCCGTCAGCTCACGGGAGACCAGGTGGAACTCGGTACAGCCGAGGACCACCCCTGAGCATCCGTAGCGCCGCAGGAGACGGTCCACCGGCGGCAGTACCTCGTCCGGGAGCGGTCCCTCGTGCTTCATCCGGTAGATGAGCCGGTGGACGAGTGCCTGGTCGTCCCGGCCGGGCCGGACCACCCGGTCCGCCACCGCGTCCCAGCCCGGCGCCTGTTCGAAGACCCGGGCCTGCCTGCTGCCCTCGGTCGAGAGCAGCAGGAACCGGCCCGAGGTCAGGGCGAGTTCGGCGGCCGTGACGTCCACCAGGGACACGACCCGCTGTCGCAACGCGGGATCGACCAGCCGCAGGAAGTGGTGGGCCGTGAAGCAGACGACGACCACCCGGTCGGCTCCCCGGTCCAGCAGGTCCCGCAGCCGGTTCTCCAGCCGCTCGGTCATCTCCCGGACCCGCCCCAGCCGGATCGCCTCGGTCCGGTCGGGGAAGGCCGGGTCCGAGTCGAGCAGCACCCTCGGGCGGGTCTGCTCCGGGCCCGCCCACGGGCAGGCGTAGAGCGTGCGCAGGAACTCGGCGGAGGACAGCGGGCCCATGCCGCCGAGTACGCCGAGCGCACCGCCGAAGCGGCCGGGGTCACCCGGTACGGATGCTTCGACGAGCGTCATCGGGCGATCCGGGGGGCGATGATCCCGCCGATCCGCGCGGCGGGCAGCGGGTCCAGCATCCGGTGGTGCTCGCAGTCCACCTCGTGGATCTCCAGTTCCCCGTCGAGGTGCTGCTTCCATGCCTCCGGTACCGACCACTCCCCCCGCCGGCGTGCCGCCACCACCAGCACCATGGTGCCGTGGAAGAGCCGTGGCCTGTGGTCGCTCGTGATCGCCACGGTGTTGACCATGACGTCGAGCGCGGCGGCCCGCTGTTCGTCGTCGAGATGGCGCAGCTCGCTCTCGCCCCGGCCGAGCCAGTCGACGATCCGGGCCCGCATCTCCTCCGGCTCCGGCGGACTCTGCGCGGCCCCGTCGGGCAGCCCGTACACCTCGGCGTACCCGTCGTGCATCTGGCTGAGGATCCGCCGCGGGTCGCCCGTCCCCGGGGCGCCGGGCGCGGCGGGATAGGCGTCGAGCACGGCGAGCAGCCCCACCTCGTGGCCGTGGGCCTGGAGGGTGGTGGCCACGGCCTGCGCGAGGATCCCGCCGAGGGACCAGCCGAGCAGGTGGTACGGGCCCTCGGGCTGCACCCGGCGGATCTCGCGCACGTAGTCCTCGGCGAGTTCGTCCAGCGAGGCGGCGAGCGGTTCGGTGCCCCGCAGCCCCCGGGCCTGCAGGCCGTACACCGGGTGGTCGGCGTCGAGTCCGGTGAGCAGGGAGGCGTAGCGCCAGCTGAGACCGGCGACCGGATGGACGCAGAACAGTGGGCGGGCGGTGCCTTCGGTGCGCAGCGGCAGCAGCACGTCGAAGGCGCTGCCGTCCCCGTCGGACAGCTGCGCGGCGAGCCGGGCCGGCGTGGGCGCGGCGAAGACGTCGCGCAGCGCCGGGGTGCGGCCCAGGACCGCCCCTACCCGGCTGACCAGCCGGGCGGCGAGCAGCGAGTGGCCGCCCAGTTCGAAGAAGTTGTCGTCCACGCCGACGTCCTGCGCCCCCAGCACCTCGGCGAAGAGCCGGCACAGCAGCTCCTCCTGGGGGGAGCGCGGCGGCCTGGTGGACCGGCCGGTGACCGGGGCGGGCGCGGGCAGCGCCCTGCGGTCCAGTTTGCCGTTGGGCGTGAGCGGCCAGTCGCCGACGACGACGAAGGCGCCGGGCACCATGTACGCCGGCAGCAGCTCCGCGACCTCCGCCCGCAGCGCCGCGGGGACCAGCGGTGTGCGGGCCGCGGGGTCCGGCTGCACGTAGCCCACCAGCCGCTGGTCGCCGGGCCGGTCCTCACGCACCATCACCACGGCGCGGGCCACCCCCGCGCAGCGGGTCAGGGCCGCCTCGACCTCACCCGTCTCGACCCGGAAGCCGCGCACCTTCACCTGGGTGTCGGCGCGGCCGCGGAAGCGCAGCCGTCCGTCGGCGTCCCACTCGGCCAGGTCGCCGGTGCGGTACATCCGGTCGCCGGGAGGGCCGTAGGGGTTGGCGACGAAACGCTGTGCGGTCAGCGCGCGGTCGAGATAGCCGCGGGCCAGGCCGCGTCCGGAGACGTACAGCTCCCCGGTGACGCCGTACGGTACGGGTTGCAGATGGCGGTCCAGCACGTGGACGCGCACCCCGTCGATGGGGCGGCCGATGAGCGTCGCTCCCGTGGTGGACGCCGGGTCGTGCGGGGTGAAGGACACGTCGCAGGTCGCCTCGGTGGGGCCGTAGGCGTTGATCAGCAGCCGGTCGCGGCCCCAGAACGCGGCCAGTTCCCGCGAGCAGGTCTCGGCACCGGTGATCACCGTGCGGAGGTCGGGCAGCGGGGTGCGGGGGACCTCGGCCAGCACGGAGGGCGCGATGAGCAGGTGGGAGATGCGGTGTTCGGCCAGCAGGGCGCCCAGCTCCGGCCCGGCCGGGGTGCGTTCCGGGACGACCAGACAGCCGCCGGAGAGCACGGATATGCACAGTTCGGCCATGGAGACGTCGAAGCTCGGGGAGGCGAACTGCAGCACCCGGCTGCCGGTGCCCGCCCCGTAGTGGGCGGCCTGGTTGGCGGCGAGCGAGGCCAGACCGGTGTGGGTGACCACGACACCCTTGGGGCGGCCGGTGGAACCCGAGGTGAAGATCGTGTAGGCGGGATGGGCCACCCGCAGCGGCGCGAGGCGTGCCGTGTCGTCGAGGTCGGTGGCGGACTGGGCCGCGCGCAGCGCATCGACGGCCGGATCGTCCAGCAGGAGCAGCGGCACGTCCTCGGCGGCGGGCGTCCTCGGCAGCCGGGCGGCCGCCGCGCCGGTGGTGACCAGCAGGGCGGGAGGGGCGTCGGACAGCATGGCGGCCAGCCGTTCCGCCGGGTACTCCAGGTCGAGCGGCAGGTACACGGCGCCGGTCTTCAGGACCGCGATGACGGTCTCGATCAGTGTCTCGGCGCGGGGCAGGGCCACGGCCACGTACTTCTCGGGGCCGGCGCCGCGGGCGACCAGCAGGCGGGCGAGCCGGTTGGCCCGTTCGTTGAGTTCCCGGTAGCTCAGCGTCACACCGCCGGCCTGGACAGCGGGGCGGTCCGGGGTACGGGCGACCTGTGCCTGGAACAGGTCCGGGAAGGTCGCGACGGGCACCGCACGCCCGGTACCGGACCCGGAGCCGATCAGCTCGCGGCGCTCGTCGTGGGCGAGGATCTCCAGCCGTCCGGTCCGCTGTTCGCCGTCCCGCGCCACCTGCGTGATCACCCGGGTCAGTCGCTCGGTGAGCGTGCGCGCGGTCCCGGGGTCGAAGAGGTCGGTGGCGTATTCGAGCATGCCCTCCAGTCCGGCCGGTTCGCCCTGTTCGGTGCGGGTCTCCCGGACGCTGAACGCGAGGTCGACCTTCGCGCCGTTGCTCGGGTCGCCCACGAATCCGGTGCTCAGGCCGGGCAGGGTGAGCTTTCCGCCCTCGGTGTTCTGCAGGATGAGCGTCACCTGGTACAGGGGTGCGTGGGAGAGTGAGCGGCCGGGGTTGACGGCCTCCACGACCCGTTCGAAGGGCACGTCCTGGTGCGCGTAGGCCGCCAGGTCCGTCTCCCGCACCCGTGCCAGCAGCTCGCGGAACGTCGGGTCGCCCGACACGTCCGTGCGCAGCACCAGCGTGTTGACGAAGAACCCCACGAGGTCGTCCAGGGCCTCGTCGGTACGCCCCGCCACCGCCGTACCCAGCGGAATGTCCGTACCGGCGCCCAGTCGCGACAGCAGCACGGCCAGCGCCGCCTGCACCACCATGAACAGCGTCACGTCCGTCTCACGGGCCAACGCCACCAACCCACTGTGGGTACCGGCGTCCACCGAGAAACGGACCGTGGCGCCCCGATGACTGGCCACCGCCGGACGCGGCCGGTCCACCGGCAGCTCCAGCAACTCCGGAGCCCCCGCCAACGCCCCACGCCAGAACGCCAGTTGCTGAGCCAGCACACTGTCCGGGTCGTCCGCCGAGCCCAGCACCTGCCGCTGCCACAGCACGTAGTCGGCGTACTGCACGGGCAGCGGCTCCCACTCCGGGACCGCGCCCTCGCAACGCGCCGCGTACGCCGTCGACAGGTCCCGCAGGAACGGCCCCATCGACCAGCCGTCGCTCATGATGTGGTGCATCACCACCGACAGGACGTGGTCGTGCTCGTCCAGCCGCAGCACGGTCACCCGCAGCGGGACCTCGGCCGCCAGGTCGAAGCAGTGCCCCGCCCGTTCGGCCAGCGCCCGCGACAGGTCGCCCTCCAGCTCGACAAACTCCATCGCCGGAGCGGCGACCGGCTCCACCACCTGGACCGGCTCACCGCCGACCTCCGCGAACCGGGTCCGCAGCACCTCATGACGGCCCACCACGTCGTTCACCGCGGCGGTCAGCGCGGCCCGGTCCAGCACACCCGACAACCGCACCGCCAACGGCACGTTGTACGTCGGACTCGGCCCCTCCAACCGGAACGCGAACCACAACCCACGCTGCGCCGGCGACAACGGCAACGCCTCAGGACGCTCCGCACGCACCAGCGGCGCACGCGCCGCCCCCGCACGCGCCACCAGCGCCGCCAGCCCCGCCACCGTCGGCGCCTCGAACACCGCCCGCACCGACAACTCCACCCCGAACACCTTCCGCACCCGGCTCAACAGGCGGATCGCGGTGAGCGACTGGCCGCCCAGGGCGAAGAAGTCGTCGTCCACGCTGCGGCAGGGGCGGCCGGTGATCTGCTCGAAGAGGCCGCACAGGATGTCCTCCACCGGGGTCTGCGGCGCCCGTGGGACGGCGACGGGTCCCGGTACCGGGTCGGCGTCCTTGACCGGGGTGAACCCGCGGAAGCCGGAGGGCACGGTGCACTCGATGTCACGGGCGCGGCGGTCGGGCGCGGCCGTGATCCCGCCCAGCACCTGGACCACGGCGGCGAGAACGGCAGCGGCCTCGTCCTCGTCGAAGAGGTCCGGCCGGTACTCCAGTTCGGCCTCGAACCGTTCGCCGCTCAGCGCCGCGATGAGCCGGAGGGGGTAGTGGGCGGCGTCGTGGCCCTGCTCCACCTCCACCCGTACCCCGGCGTACGACGGCCTGGCCGCCGCGTCCCCGGGGTAGTTCTCGAAGACCGCGAAGGTGTCGAAGAGGTCACCCGTTCCGGTCATGCGCTGGAGACGGCCCAGCCCCATGTGGTGGTGGCCGAGCAGTGCGGTCTGTTCGCCGCCCAGCCGGATGAGGTTCTCCAGGACGGACCGCTCGGGGTCGAGCCGTACGCGCACCGGAATGGTGTTGATGAACATCCCGACCATCGTCTCGATGCCGGCGATCTCCGCCGGACGGCCCGAGACGACCGTGCCGAAGACGACGTCGCTGCGACCGGTGAGCCGGCCGAGCACCATTCCCCAGGCGCCCTGGACCAGGGTGTTCACGGTGAGCCCGGTCTTGCGGACCAGCCGGTCCAGCTCGGCGCCGAACCCGGCGGGGAACTCGGCGGTCACCCGCTGCGGCAGGACCGGAGCCCGGCCCCGGTCCGCCGGGGCCACCAGGCAGGGGCCGGGCAGGCCGTCGAGGGCGAGCCGCCAGGCCCGTTCCGCGGCGGTGTCGTCCTGCGCGGTGAGCCACTCGAAGTAGGCCCGGTTGGGGACCGGAGGGGGCAGCGTGGCGTCGTCGCCGCCGTGCTCGTAGAGCGTGAACAGCTCCCGGACGAGCACCGGGTTGGACCAGCCGTCCAGCAGCAGGTGGTGGCTGGTCATCACCAGGCGGTGGCGGTCCGGACCCAGCCGCACCAGGGTGAACCGCGCCAGCGGCGGCCGGTCGAGCGGGAACCGCCGCACGCGGTCGGCGTCCAGGAACCGTTCGAACTCCTCCGCCGTGAGGTGGGTCTCCTCCCACAGGAGCGGCACCGCGCGGTGGATAACCTGGAACGGCTGCCCGTTGCGGCGCTGCCGGAAGCCGGCCCGCAGGTTGGGGTGGCGCCTGATCAGCGCCGCCAGGGACGCCTGGAGCACGTCGGCCCGCAGCGGTCCCTCCAGGGCGAGGACCACCTGCACGTTGTAGACGTCGACCGCCTGGTCGTCGTAGTGCGAGTGGAAGTACATGCCTTCCTGCAGCGGCGTCAGCGGAAGAACGTCTTCGAACGCGGACTGGTTCATCACAGCGACCTCAGTTCGGCTTCGAGTTCGTCGATCTCTTCCTGGGACAGGCCGAGCACGAGATCGGACGGGGTGTGACCGCCGGCACCGGCGCTCCCGGCGTGGGCGGCAAGGGCGTCGAGGGCGGTGAACCACAGCTCGCCCAGTTCCCGGACATCCGGTTCGGGCAGGAGGTCACCGGGCCAGGACCAGGTGGCACGCAGACAGGGGCCGTCCGGCCGGTCCTCGGTGAGGGCGTTGACCTCCAGCGCGTGGCTGACGGGCATCCCGGCGTCGCGTGGGGCGGGCGCGGGCAGGCCGCTCGCCCAGGTCCACATCGGCACGTCGGCGGCCGCGGCGGCGGAAGCGGGACCGTCGACCGCCACCGGGAGGTGCTCCGGTGCGCCGGTGGGTGTGTCCGCCGCCTTCGTGAACCGGCCGAGGTAGTTGAAACCCAGCTGCGGTGCGGCCAGCGGCGCGAGGTGTGCGGCGGTGCGCGGGTTGAGGTGTCGGAGCATGCCGTATCCCACGCCGTTGCCCGGCAGGGCGCGCAGTTGTTCCTTGACGCGCTTGAGCGAGTCGCCCACCCCCTGGCCGGCCGCGCGGACCTCGTCCCAGCTCAGCGGAACGGGGGTCAGCCGTACCGGGTGGATGCTGGTGAACCAGCCGGCGGTGCCGGAAAGATCGGCGCCGGGCACGATGTCCTCCCGGCCGTGGCCCTCCAGGTCGACCAGGACGCTGTCCGCGTGTCCCTGCCCGCGCCGGTGGCGCCACTCCCGGCAGGCGAGGGCGAACGCGGTCAGCAGGACGTCACCCACACCCGCGTTGTAGGCCGCCGGGACCGTCGTGAGGAGGGGTTCCGCGCGCTCGGCAGGGAGTTCGAGGCTCAGTTCCCGGACCGTCCGGGCGGTGTCCCGGCGGGGATCGAGCGGCCTGGTGCCCAGCGTGGGTTCGACTGTCCCGGGCGGCCCGGCCAGGATCTGTGTCCACAGCGGCAGTCCGGCCTCCCAGGCCGGTTCACGGGCGGCCTCGCTCAGCCGGTGGGCCCACTCGCGGAAGGATGTGCGCCCGGGGGCCGGTCCGGGGCTCCGCCCGGCGGCGACCGCCTCCCAGACGGCGCGCAGGTCCGGCAGCAGGATGTGCCAGGACACCCCGTCCACGGCCAGGTGGTGGACGACGACCTGCAGCAGGCCGCTGTGGTGCGGCCCGGCGTCGTACCAGACCAGCTGCACCATCGAGCCGTCGGCCGGAGACAGCCGCAGGCGGGCCTTCTCGCCGTGCTCGGCGAGGGCCTCGTCGCGTGCCGTGCGGGTCAGTCCGGCGATGTCGACCCGGTGGACCACCGAGTCCGCCGGCACCGATCCGGGCGGGCCCACGACGGGCTGCCAGGAGCCGTCGCGCGCGGTGGTGATCCGCAGGCGCAGGGTGTCGTGCCGGTCCAGCCAGGCGGCTGCCGCCTCGGTCAGCCGTGCCGTCCCCAGATCTGCCGGTACGTGCAGGGTGACCGTCTGGTTGAACCCGTCCGTGGGACCGTCGAGTTCCCGCAGCCAGTGCATGACGGGTGTCAGCGGGAAGCCGCCCGTGCCACCGGTGCCGCCGGGCGCCGCGGGAGGAGCGGCCTCGGTCGCGGCGGCGGCGAGCGCGGCGACGGTGCGGAGCTGGAAGACCTGCTGGACCGTCACGGCCAGCCCTGCGGCACGGGCCAGCGAGACCAGCCTGATGGAGCTGATGCTGTCGCCGCCCAGCTCGAAGAAGCTGTCGTCGATGCCGACCTCGGCCACGCCCAGGACCTCGGTGAAGACCGCGCACAGGGCCTTCTCCCGGTCCGTGCGCGCGGTGCGGCCGCCGGAGCGGCCGGAACGGTCGGGGGCGGGCAGTGCCCTGTGGTCGAGCTTGCCGTTGGTCGTCAGAGGCAGCTCCGGCAGCGTGACGACGGCCGAGGGGACCATGTACTCCGGCAGGGACCGCCCGGCGTGCTCGCGCAGGGCCGACGGCTCCGGCTGCGGGCCCGGGCCGGCCGGTACCACGTAGGCCACCAGCCGCCGGTCGCCGGGCCGGTCCTCGCGGACGACGACCCTGGCCTGCGCCACCGAGGCATGCGACTCCACAGCCGCCTCGACCTCACCGAGTTCGATCCGGAAGCCGCGGATCTTCACCTGGTCGTCGGCGCGCCCCAGATATTCGAGCTGCCCCTCGGCCGTCCACCGCGCCAGGTCTCCGGTGCGGTACATCCGCGTGCCCGCCTCGCCGAACGGGTCGGCGACGAACCGCTCGGAGGTCAGCGCGGGCCGGTCGAGGTAGCCCCGGGCCAGGCCCGCGCCCGCCACGTACATCTCTCCGCACACGCCGGGGGGTACCGGTCGCAGCCCGGGGTCGAGGACGTAGATCCGCAGGTCGGGGATGCCGCGGCCGATCGGGCTGCGCTGCTGTGCCTCCGCCGCCGCCGGCACGTCCAGCGGCAGGTGGCTGACGTGCACGGTGGTCTCCGTGATCCCGTACATGTTGACCAGGAGCGGAGCGTCGTCGGGGTGGCGGCCGTACCAGTCGGCCAGCCGGGCCGGGTCGAGCGCCTCGCCGCCGAACACCACCTGCCGCAGGGCCAGTTCGCGCCCCACCGCGGGTTCCTCGGCGTCGGCGCGCATGAGCTGGTAGAACGCCGACGGCGTCTGGTTCAGGACGGTCACGCCCTCCTTCACCAGCAGCCGCAGGAACTCGCCGGGCGACCGGCTCACCTCGTACGGCACCACCACCAGACGGCCGCCGCTCAGCAGCGGACCCCACAGCTCCCAGACCGAGAAGTCGAACGCGTAGGAATGGAACAGCGTCCAGACGTCGTCCGGGCCGAACCCGAACCAGGGTTCGGTGGCGCTGAACAGCCGCACCACGTTGCGGTGCGGCACCACGACGCCCTTGGGCCGTCCGGTGGAGCCCGAGGTGTAGATCACGTACGCGGGACTCCGGGGGTCGAGGACGCCGCCCCGGTCCGCGTCCGCCAGGTCGTCCGGGTGCTGTCCGGCGAGCTTCCGCGCCGTGTCCGGAGTGTCCAGCAGGAGCGTTTCCACCGGGGTGGCGGGAAGTCCGGCGGCCACCCCGGAGGTGGTCAGCAGCAGCGTGGGCCGGGCGTCGCCCAGCAGGTACGCCGTCCGGTCCCGGGGGGACTGCGGGTCGACCGGTACATACGCCGCCCCCGCCTTCACGACGGCCACCACGGCCACCACCAGGTCGGCGGTGCGCGGCAGGGCGAGGGCGACGAGTCGTTCGGGGCCGGCGCCGTGCGCGACGAGCAGCCGGGCCAGGCGGTTGGCCCGCGCGTTCAGCTCCCCGTAGGAGAGCGTGCCGTCCTCGAACGTGACGGCCGCGGCGGACGGCGTACGGGCGGCCGTCGCCTCGAAGAGTGCCGCGAGCGTCGCCGGGCCACCGGGCTCGGTGGCGGTGCCGTTCCACTCGCGCAGGATGCGCCGGCGCTCCTCCGGGTCCAGGATCTCGATGCCGGCCACAGCGCGGTCCGGGTTCTCGGTGACAGCGCGCAGCACGCGCAGCAGCCGCGCCGTCAGCGTCCGGGCTCCGGCCGGGGCGAACAGGTCGGTCGCGTACTCCAGCGAACCGGTCAGCCCGGCGGGCTCTCCGTCCGGGGTGAACCGCTCACGGAACCCGAAGGAGAGTTCCGTCTTGGCGGCGTCCAGGCCGATCGGCTCGGCGGTCACCCGCAGACCGGGCAGGGCGAGCCGGGCCTCGGCGTTGTTCTGCAGGTGCAGCATCACCTGGGCGAGGGGCGTGTGGGAGAGCACCCGCGTGACCCCGGCGGCCTCCACGACCCGTTCGAAGGGCACGTCCTGGTGCGCGTAGGCCGCCAGGTCCGTCTCGCGCACGCGTGCCAGCAGCTCGCGGAACGTCGGGTCGCCCGACACGTCCGTGCGCAGCACCAGCGTGTTGACGAAGAACCCCACCAGATCGTCCAGGGCCTCGTCGGTACGGCCCGCCACCGCCGTACCCAGCGGGATGTCGGTGCCGGCGCCCAGTCGCGACAGCAGCACGGCCAGCGCCGCCTGAAGCACCATGAAGAGCGTGACGTCGGATGCGCGGGCCAGCGACAGCAGCCGCCGGTGCAGCGCGGCGTCCATGCCCAGGTCCACGGCGGCCCCGCGGTGGCTCGCGACGGCGGGGCGGGGCCGGTCGAGGGGCAGCTCCAGCAGCTGCGGAGCGCCCGCGAGTTCCTCCTCCCAGTAGGCGAGCTGACCGGCGAGCAGGCTGTCCGGATCGTCTTCGGCGCCCAGCGTCCTGCGCTGCCAGAGCACGTAGTCGGCGTACTGCACGGGCAGCGGTTCCCAGGCCGGTCCCCTGCCCTCGCGACGCGCCGCGTACGCCGTCGACAGGTCCCGCAGGAACGGCCCCATCGACCAGCCGTCACCCGCGATGTGATGCAGCAGGAGCAGCAGCACGTGTTCCCGCTCCCCCACCCGGAACAACGTCACCCGCAGCGGGGTCTCGGCCGCCAGGTCGAAGCAGTACCCCGCCCGCTCGGCCAGCGCCCGCGCCAGGTCACCCCGCAGCTCCACGAACTCCATCACCGCAGCGGCATCCGCCTCCACCACCTGGACCGGCTCACCGTCGACCTCCGCGAACCGGGTCCGCAGCACCTCATGGCGTTCCACCACGTCGTTCACCGCGGCGGTCAGCGCGGCCCGGTCCAGCACACCCGACAACCGCACCGCCAACGGCACGTTGTACGTCGGGCTCGGCCCCTCCAGCCGGAACGCGAACCACAGCCGGCGCTGTGCCGGCGACATCGGCAACAGCTCGGGGCGCGGCGCGGCCACCAGCGGTGCCCGTGCGGGCGCTGGTCCGGCGTCCAGCAGGGTCAGCAGCCGTGCCACGGTCGGCGCCTCGAACACCGCCCGGACGGAGAGCCCGGTCCCCAGGGCCCCGCGGACGCGGCTGACGAGCCGGGTGGCGAGCAGCGAGTGGCCGCCGAGGTCGAAGAAGTTGTCGTCCAGGCCGACCGACTCCACGCCCAGCACCTCGGCGAAGACCTGGGCCAGGATCTTCTCGCGCGAGGTGCGGGGTGCGCGTCCGGCCGGGCCCGCGCCGTCCAGCCGGGGAGCGGGCAGCGCCTTGCGGTCCACCTTGCCGTTCGGGGTCAGCGGCCACCGGTCCAGCACCACCACGGCGGACGGCACCATGTAGCCCGGCAGCGCCGACGCGACGCGGGCGCGCAGCTCCGCCGGGGCGGGACTCCGGTCGCCGGACGGGGTCACGTACGCCACCAGGCCGGGGCCTGCGGGGCCGTCCGCGCGCACGGTCACCAGGGCTTCGGCGACGTCCGGGGCCGCGGTCAGCACCGCTTCGATCTCGCCCGGCTCGATACGGAAGCCCCGCACCTTCACCTGGTGGTCGGTGCGCCCCAGGAACTCCAGCTGGCCGTCGGTGCGCCACCGGGCCAGGTCGCCGGTGCGGTACATGCGGCCGCCAGGGGGGCCGAACGGGTCCGCGACGAACCGCTCGGCGGTGAGCCCCGGCCGGTTCAGGTATCCCCGGGCCAGCCCGTGACCCGACACGTACAGCTCCCCCGCCACCCCGTCCGGTACCGGACGCAGCCCCGCGTCCAGCACATGGACACGGGCGTTGACGATCGGGCCGCCGATCGGCGGGGACACCGCGCCCGACAGCGGTCGGCTGGCCGTGGCGCAGACCGTCGTCTCGGTGGGTCCGTAGGCGTTGACCATCCGGCGGCCCGCCGACCAGCGCCCCACCTGTTCCGGGGCGCAGGCCTCGCCGGCCACCACCAGCGTCATCCCGGGCGGGAGGGCACCGGGCGGCAGCTCCGCGAGCAGGGCCGGGGGCAGGGTCGCGTGGGTCACGCGCTGTTCGGCCAGCAGTTCCGCCAGGGGTTCTCCGGCGGCGAGGCGGGCGGGGGGCGCCATGACGAGCGTCGCACCGGTGGTGAGCGCCATCACCAGTTCCCAGGCCGCGGCGTCGAAGCTGGGTGAGGCGAACTGGAGGACCCGTGCGCCGGGGCCCACGTCGAAGAGGTCCTGCTGTGCCGCGGAGAGGGAGGCGATGCCGGTGTGGCTGACCACCACACCCTTGGGCCGGCCCGTCGAACCCGACGTGTAGATCACATACGCCGGATGCCGCACATCCAACGCCGCCCCACGCTCCGCATCCGACAGCACCCCCGACGACAACCCCGCCAACTCCCCCACCACACCCGGATCATCCAGCACCACCCGAGGACACCCCACCTCCGGCAACACCACCCCCGACACCGTCACCACAC
>NZ_JBEOYR010000038.1:0-68082 GCF_040297165.1 Streptomyces sp. NPDC001851
CACCCCCCGGGTCATCCGTTCGACAGGGGGGAACAGTCATGCCGGGCCCGGAGGCCAGCGGTCCTCTTACAGGACCGCGGAAAACATAACGGGGGGGGCAGAGCCTGGCCGGCGGCCGATTCGTGGTCGTAGTGCCCGATCACCTCCCAGCCCGCCGTATCAAGGTCACCCGCCAGGGCGATGACGGTGGAGGCGTCGTCCTGGACCAGATAGGCGAGGGTGATGAGACCGCCGTCGGCCGCGTACCAAGACTCGATCGGGTCCAGTTCGCCCCGCCGTCGGGCAGCACGGGCCTCGTCGGTCCACAGGCGCTTGTCGTCGGCGGACAGTTGGGGGCCGGGTTGATGGTGCTGGTCGGCGAGATCGGCTGCGATGGAGCCGTAATCGGCCCAGAAGGCCAGGTGCGGCCACACGGTCGTGTGCTGCTCGCATTCGCCGGCCGATCCGGGCGCGGCGGGATGGTCCAGCACGAGGGTGATCTCGGTGTGGGAGGCGGCGAGGGCGTCGAGCAGGTCACGCCAGGCCGCGGTGTGGGGGGCCGGAGGCAGTCGGTCGAGGCCGCTGCGCGCAGCGTGCAGAAGCTGGTGGCCCTGCTCGGCGAGATGCGTGGCGTAAGCGGCGAGGGCGGCTCGGGTGCGGCGGCCTCGGGCAGTTGCCGACGCGCCGAGGTGGACAGTGCGGCCGTAGCGGTCCCGGGTGGCATCCAGCGCGGTCTCGGTCTCACGGTCGATGACCGCCATCCGCAGCCGGAAACCGCGTCCCCGCTCGGCGAGCTTGGCCGCGCTGGGTGTGGTGGTGTCAGAGATCAGGTGCTCCTGGCGGAAGGTTTCAGCGGCGGGGTGGCCTGCCGGGCGGCGCTTGGGCGGTCATGGCTGGCGGCCGTGCAGGCGTGGCCGGAGCCTCCTGGCCGGGTGGGTGAGGGCGAAGGCCGGGGTCGAGGTGCACCGGGTAGCGGACGGCGGTGAGCATGTCTGCCGCCCAGGCCGCGTGCTCGTTCTCCCAGCGCTGGCCCAGGTCGAACGGCAGCCGTATCCAGTGCCCGCGCAGGGCCGGCAAGAAGAGGAACCCGGCTCGGAGCAGGATGTCTCGGGCGAACGCATCGATGGTGCCGGTGACCTCAATCTCGCCACCTCGCCCGTGAGTGATGCGGATCGTCTCACCGCCGGGTGTCATCGGGAGCGTCCAGCGGGCAGGTGAACGGTCGGGGCGTAAGTGGGCATCGGCGGGATCGGTCGCGGGGCCGGTGCGGTGGTGGTCGGCGCGGCACGGCGTTGGGGGGAGCGCACGGCCGCGGCCTGGGCGGTGCGGGCGCGACGATCCGAGACAGCGTGGCGCCGGGCCGGGCGCGGTGCAGCGGCCGGTGCGTCCGGGTCCAGGCCCATGTCGGCGGACACCGAGTAGCCCTGGGCCCGCAGGTCGCGGACGGCTTGGCGGGTGCGGCGCGGACCGTCACGGTCGGGCTCCGTGAGGCGGAAGAGCCCCGGGCGGTCAGGCACAGGCTCGAACTGCTCACGAGTGAGGAACCAGTGGGCCAGGTGCGCGGGCATCGTGGCGGTGAAGGAGGCGACGAAGCCGTGCTGCGGATGAGTGCCGAAGGCGAAGTGAGTACCAGGGTCCAAGAAGGTGGGTCTCCTTAAGAATCGGGTGCCGGTCAGCGATGGCGCGCCTGGCCGGGCGGGAGGCGGCGGGGCGGCTGGGGAAGGACGGCAGTGGGGCGTGGGCGAGGGGAGGCATCGCGGGCCTGGCGGAGAAACTGGTGGCCGTGGGCGAGCCAGCTCTCGATGGCCGGCCAGGTCCGCGCATGGTGCTCGGAGCGGGCCAGCGGAAGGCCGCTGTTCTGGTCCTCGCGTACCTGTTCTGCGGTGAGGAGCGCGTCGGCGAGCTGGTCGAGCACCTCGGTGTCCTGCGGCCATGCGCTGGTCGCCGGACGGCACTGGTCGAGCAGCGCGGGACCGTGGTCCAGGACGGTGAGAAACTCCCGCCACACGTTGTCCAGGAACTCGCCGGCAGCCGTGGTGAACACCGGGTGTTCGGACCGCAAGGCACCGCCGGACTTGGCGGCGGCACGCAACTCGTTCCAGGAGTCCCACTCCGACTGGATGAGGTCGAGGGCCTCGGCCGTGTGTGCGATCCGGCGCTCGTGGACGGCGCGGTCGTAGGCGGGCAGGTAGCGCTGGATGATCGCCTGCGCGGCGCGGCCGGGGAACGGAGGCACGGTGACGCTGCGAGGAGCGTGCGGATCGTCATACCCCTCACCGAACGGCTCAGGCGCGAAAGCGCCGATGAGGTAGCCCAGTTGATGGCCGGGGCGTTCGACGAGGAGCAAGGTGGTGCCGGAGATCGGGTCGGTGAGAGTGGCGGCGTAGGGGATTCGGTCGGTCCGTACGGCGCGGGCGAGTTCGCCGCAGTCCCATAGATAGGGCACGAGGTCGTCCTGCCACACCGGGTGGGAGTAGATCTCGACCTGCGTGTCCCACTGGCCGGGCAGACAACGGGCGATGTCCTGGGCGGTGTCACCGATGAAGCGCCGGCTGCTGGCCGTCACCTGTATCCCCCGCGTCTCGGCACGTTCGGCCAGGTGGGCCAGGGTGACTCTGGCCGCCGCCTCGTCCGCGTGAGTCAGGCGGTACACCCCCGCCTCGGCCCGGTGGAAACCGGCATCGTTCAGCGCGCTTTCCGCGGACTTGTACTGCTCGCCGGTCGCGATGGCGACGACGCCAGTGTTGCGGCTGTAGGCGAGCGTGATCTGCGCGTCAGCCACTCAGGCGCTCGCGGGGTGCGAAGACGTATCGTCCGCCGCGTAGCCTTGACCGGCGACAACAACGTCCATGACGACTCCAATCTGGGTAAGGAGAGCACCGCTGTGCCCCTGGTTTCTGTGGTCATGCCTGTGCACAATTCGGCGGCCACGCTGGGGCCCGCGGTTCGGTCGGTGCTGGCGCAGACCCACACCGATCTCGAATTGCTGATCACGGACGACGGCTCTTCGGACGAGTCGATGGATCTGCTGAGAGAGCTGGCGCGGCAGGACGAGCGGGTCCTGCCGGAGGCAGCGGTCCGGCAGGGGGGCGCGGCTCGGGCCCGCAACCTGGCGATCGCGCGGGCTCGGGGTGACTACGTCGCCTTTCTCGACAGCGACGACCTGTGGCTTCCGACGAAGGTCGAGAAGCAGCTCGCCTTCGCCGCGGAGGCCGGCACACCCCTGACGTTTACCTCCTACTACAAGATGGACGCCTCGTTCGAGGGTGAGGCCGTCGACTTCGTCCCGAACGGGCGTGTGGTGTGGGCGCCGGAGCGCGTGGACTACAGCGCGATGCTGGTCCAGGACCACATCGGCGCTCTGACCGCCATGTACGACCGCAGGGTGGTCGGTACGAAGCTGATGCCGGACATGCCGAAGCGGCAGGACTACGCCCTCTGGTTGTCGATCATGCGAGATGGGACTCCCGCGCGGGCGCTGCGGGAGCCGTTGGCGGTGTACCGCGCACAGCGGGCGGGGTCGCTCTCGTCGAACAAGCTGTCGCTGGTCCCGTACAACTGGAACCTCTACCGCCAGCATGAACAGCTCTCGGTGTTCCGGTCGGCTCGGGCGCTGGCCGGGTCGGCATGGCACTCGGTGCGGAAGTCACGCATCTAGCCCCCGATCACGAGTTCGGGGCGACCGGCGCATCCGCTCGGGGAGGGGCCCGACCGGTGCCCCGCCCCGCAGCTGTGCCGCGTAGTCGGCGGCTGGACCCGACCCGGTGGGTCACCGGTGCTGGCACAGGAGCGAGCGCAGGCTGCGGCCGTACTGCCAGGCGTGCTCGCGGGCGGCGCTCTCCAGCTGGTCGTATCCCGGCTGGGCGGTCATCTGCCCAGGGTGCTTGCGGTAGCGGTAGACCGGCAGTGGCAGCAGGATCCCGGGAGCAAGGCTGGTGATGCCGACGGCCGCCATGCTATCCCGGCACACCTGCTGCGTCTCATTGGTTGACTCACGGTCGTTGGGGTCGCACGAGAACCTCTCTGTATCTCCTGCACTCAACTGAGTTGGCATGTACGGTCCCGAGGCATGTTGCTGATCTCCTTCTCCCGTGAGGGGTGGGAACAGTGGGGGCTGGACTACGAGCCACTGATCCCTGAGCGCATGCCGATTCTGATCGACGACGACCTCCGGTTCGAGGACGAGTCCGGACCGCGAGCCACCGTGGTCGCCAACACCTGGCTGCGCGAGCTGCCGATCAACAAGGTGCCGGCGTGGCGGTCTTGGTGGGCGTACGCTCGTGCGCTCCTGGCCTGGCTGGAGTTCCTCCAGCGGTACGGCGTGGATCCGTACGGCGACCGCGAGGAACTCCGCGCTGCGCTCGGCGGCCTGGCCGAGTACCGGCTGGCCGGGCCGCTTAAGGAGCGGTGGGACGTCGAGACCTGGAACCAGCGCGTGAACGCGATGTCCCGCTTCTACGGCTGGTGCGTGGACAACGAGCACTGCATGAACGTGCCGTTCACCTATTCGTGGGCCCGGCGCTTTACTGAGACGGGCGGCCCGCGCGAGGTGCGGCGCAACAACGCCTCCATCCGCCGGGCACAGCGGCACGTCACGATGAAGTACCTGGAGGAGGAGTTCGCGGAGCTCTTCGTCAACGCCCTGGCGGGGCTCGGGCCGGACGGGATGCCGTCCGGGTTCCGCGGCCGGATGCTGGGGCGGAACGCGGCCGTGGCCACGTTCGTCCTGTCGGCTGGGCTGAGGGCTCAAGAATTCACCTATCTGTTGCGGTACGAGGTCCCCGGACTTCCGCCGCGGCGGACGCCGATTCCGGTGCCGCTGCCGTTGAGCAGGGCGGTCACCAAGGGCAAGAAGGCCCGGGAGTCGTGGGTGATGTACGACGCGCTCGCGAGGATGCATCAGTACCTGGATCTGGATCGGGAGATAGCCGCGAGCCGGGGCTTATACGTCCCGGGCAGGGGTCCTGGCCTGGAGGTTCGCGATCCGGACTGGGAGGGCGGCCACGTCGACGGCCTGCGCCGGGCGTGGCGCCTGGTGCTGCCGGACGAGCGGCTGCGGCTGGTGGACGAGGCCGGGTGCTCGCCGTTGGTGGCTCTGCAGTCGACTGGTGTGCCGTTCACCGACTGGGACACCGTTTTCCGTCGGACCTCGCGGCGCATCCGGCGGGACTTCGAGCCGAGGTTCCCGATCGTGTCCGCCCACACCCTGCGCCACACGATGGCGATGGCGACCCTGAAGCGGCTGACCCAGGGCTATTACGAGCAGGCCGCGCGGCTGGTGCTGGACACCGACGAGGACGCGGCGCTGGCGCTGTATCTCACGCGCACCGAGCCGTTGCTCGTGCTGCGCGACATCCTCGGTCACTCCAGCGTTCTGACCACGGAACTTTACGTGCGCCGCCTGGACGTACGGCGCATCTACCGCGAGGCGTACCTGCGTCAGGGCCGCGCCGCCGGCCTCGCCAGCCCGGCCGAAGAGGCCGAGGCCGCCGCCGAGTTCACCGACGAGGAGGACCTCTGACATGCCTGCTACCGTCCACCAGGACCCGTTACGCGTCGAGTTCGTCTTCCCTGACGGGCAGCGCTTGACCTGCCTGCTCGACGGTACCGAGGACGACGAGCTGGCCGCCGAACTCTCGCGCGGGCTGCCCGGTCTCGTCCATCCGCTGGGGCAGGTTGCCGCGCCGCGCACCGCCAAGCGGTACGTGCGCGACCTGCGCAAACTGGTCACTGGCCTGACCGCGCTCGGGCTGACCGGCGGGCTGGGCGAGGTGACCGTCCCGATGCTGGTGCGGCACTGGCTCGCCTCGAGCCCGAGCCATGTCATGGGCTCGCGTTGGCTGTTGCTGTCGGTCCAGGACGCGACCGGGCTGATCCCGAAGCCCGTGGTCCACAACATCACCGGCCGGCTCATCAAGAAGATCCCGAAGTCGGACCCGATCCGGCCCTACACCGAGGGTGAGTGGGCGCGGCTGCTTGATGGGCTGCGGTCGGTGGCGGCGCAGGCGTGGTCGGCGCACCGGGAGGCGAAGAACCTGGCTGCTGCCGGATGCCACCCGGCCGAGGGCGCGCTGACCCGCGAGAACGTCGCCTGGCTGCTCCTGCAGGAGGGCCCGATCAGCGGCGAGGAGTTCGGCGAGATGGCCGGATGCTCGCCGAAGAACAAGTGGGTCACCGTTCATGTGAACCAGCTCAAGGACGCGCTGTATCCGACGTCGATCACCTTGGCGGCGCACCGCCTGCTGTTCGGCGCCTACAGCGGCATCGTGCCGGACGGCATCGCGGACCTGGGCCTGGGCGATGTGTCCTGGGCCGGGGAGTCCACGGTGCTGCTGGATTACGTCAAGAAGCGCCGCGGCAAGGAGTCGTCCACGCTGACCGACCGGGCGGTGCGGGTGCTGGAGCGCTGGCTTGCCCTGACGGCGCTGAGTCGCCTGCACGCCCCGACTCACCTGGTCGAGGAGCTGTGGCTGCGCACGCGCCGGCGCCACAGCCGGCGCGAGCATCCGAGGGTCTTCCTGATCGACACGATCGAGGTGAGCTCCCGACGGCAGTGGGCCCAATGGCAGCTCGTCCACCTGACCGGCCTCCAGGGCGACGACGGCAATGCCCTGCCCATCGACAGCCGCCGGGTGCGCACCACGTACCTCAACCAGCTCTCCCGGGCCGGCTGGACCGGGGCCACGACGATCGACCCCAACCACACCCCGGCCGTCGAGGGCGACCACTACCTGTCCTCGCTCACCCCGGCGCAGTTGGAGGCGGTGGAGTCCATCATCGAGGACGGCCAGGCCGACATGCTGCGCAAGGCCCAGCCGCCGACCGTCCTGACCGACGAGGAGACGGCCAAGTTCGCCACCGAACTGCCCGAGCTCGCCCGGCAGATGAGGGTGGATGCCGGGGTACTGGCCGAGCTGCTCGGCGGTGAGCGGGACGTATTCACCGCCTCCTGCAAGGACCAGCTCGCCGGGGTGCACGGCCCGAAGGGCAAACCGTGTCCGGCCCGGCCCTGGGTCTGCCTGCTGTGTCCCCTGGCCCTGTTCATGCCCCGGCACGTGCCGAATCTGCTGCGGCTCAAGGCGTTCTTCTCCCGCCAGTTCCGCCAGATGGCCAACGCCGAGTTCATCGCGGTCTTCGGTCCCTACGCCGACCGGCTGGAGCACGAGATCCTGCCCCGCTTCCCGGACGCCGTCCTTGAGGAGGCCGCAGGCGATGTCGCCGACACGGACGCCGAGGTCCCGCTGCGCCCCGAGGAGGGCACCGACCCCCAGGAGGACGAATGAGTACGCCAGCAGCCGGCCGCACGCCCAAGGCACGGGTCACGCCGATTCCCCCCGAGCTGTCGGCGCGCTCGCCGTTCGCCGGCGCGGACATCGCCGACATGACCGGCCTGACGATGCTGCCGGGGAGCCACCGACCCTGGTTCGAGGAGGACATCTGGGACATGCTCGGCATGGCCGACGCTCCCAAATCCATGAAGCCGTACTACAAGCTCTGGCGCTTCGAGCGCGTCCGCGATCCGCGCTGGCGGCTGGTGACCAAGGAGTTCATCCTGGCCCAGATGTGCCCGCTGGACGAGCGGGTAGCCGCGCTGCCGTTCGCCATCCGCACCGCGATGAAGCCGACCAGCGTGGAACAAGTGATCACGCGTACGGCGACCTGGTTCAACTTCCTCACCACCGCCGGCGTAACCACGCTGGCGGACGTCACCCAGGAGCACTGCGACGACTTCAAGGCACTGTGCCGCCGCCGCAAGAGCCGCCACGACAAGCCTGTCGCCGGGGACGTGGCGCCCGGCACACTCGCCAACCTGGTGCGGCCGGTCCAGGCCCTGGCCCTGTACGGCGACTTGTTCACCGCGGACCGGTACGCCGAGGACTTCATGCCCTGGCAGGGCCGGCCCACGTCGCAGGTCGCCGAGTCCACCGGAGTGGCGGGAAACGTCACCCCGCCGATCCCGGACACCTTGATGCGGCCGGTGCTGGCCGCCGCCCTGTACACCGTCTTCACCCTGGGCCCGCACGTCGCCGACGCGGTCGACAAGCTCCGCGCCCACCGCGAGACGATCGCCCCCATGCCCAAATTGGTGACCCTCACGGCGGAGGCAGCCAGGGACTTGAGCAGGGGCCTGGAACACCACGAGCGTGAGCAGATCCCGCTGCCCAGGCTGCCGACCTACTCCGTCACCCAGCGCATCAAATCCGGCTGGGATCCGGCCGATCCGCTGCTGGAGGTCAACTTCGAGCGGCTGCTGCAGTACACGGTGGGGGTTCATTCGTTTCCGTCTCCGGTATGGGAACTGATCAAGCCCGCGGTGGCGCGGGTCGCCGAGAAGGTCGGCACGGTCTACGAGCACGGCGCACAGGCCGCGCTGATCCCGCGGTGCGACGACGAGTCGGTCCTGGTGCCCTGGACACTGCCGCTGCAGGAGCTGGAGCTGCGCACGCTCGCCCGCATCGTCCAGGCTGCCTGCATGCTGGTGGTCGCCGCGCTCAGCGGGATGCGGGCCAGCGAGTTAGCCGAGATCGGCTCGACCTCCTGCCCGCCGCCGGTGGCGACCTCGGGCGGCCAGGCCCGCTACCGGATCGCCTCGAAAGTCATCAAGAAGCGGCGCTGGGGCGGCGAGCCCGACGAGTGGGTGGTGCTCGAAGAGGCATTTAGGTCCACCGAGTTGAACATCCGACTCGGCGGGGACCGCATCGACAAGGCCCCGTTCGGCACCACCGAGTTCTCCGTCGCGGGCCTGTACGAGAAGTTCAAGACCTTCGTCAACGGCCCCGAGGGCCGACGCCTCGGCCTGCCGCACATCCCGGCGGGTCCGGTCACCAGCCGCGGTGTGCGCCGGACGTTGGCCATCGCGGTGGCCTACCGGCCGGGCGGCCTGCTGGCTGCGAAGGTGCAGCTCAAGCAGGTGCATGCCGCCACAACCGAGGGGTACGCGCACCGTCCTGGCGGGGCCCAGGGCCTGTTCATGGCCGAGGTCGCCGAGCTCGAGCGCGACCGGCAGCTGGAGCTGACGGTGGCGGCCTGGCGTGACTTCAAGGCCGGCCGGATGCCCTCCGGTCCGGGTGCCTCCACGCTCATCGCCTCCTTCGAGCACGTCGACGCTGAGCTGGCCGACCCGCCGCCGGGGCTCGCTCATGTCCTGGACGCCGACCAGCAGCTGTTCAACCTGTTGAAGCCGCTCGCCGCGCGGCTTCACATCGGGGTGGCCAACTACTGCTGGTTCCGTGACCCGGCGAAGGCGCTGTGTCTGCGGCTCGCCGGTGCTGTCATCGGCCCGGACAGTAAGCCCCTGATCGGGATGTGCGACTCGGCCCGCTGCCCGCAGGCCACCCACCACGGGGAGCACCGCCCGGTGTGGCTGAGCAGCGCGGACCGAAGCCGGAAGCTGATCACCGTCCTGCCGCGCAGCCAGAAGGACGCCCGCACCCGCATCCAGGCCGACATCGACCGCTCCCAGCGCGTCGTGGACGCCATCGACCTTGCCACCGTCGGGTAGGAGGGGACGTGCCTCGCATCAGCGGCGAAGACCGCGCCCGAAACGAGGAAGCCATCCGGGCCGCCATGGACCGGCTGCTGCGCGGCGAGCTGCCGCCCGGCGGACGCTGCGACCTCAAGACCCTGGCGGCGGAGGCCGGGGTGACGCGGACCGGCTTCTACGCCAAGCGCAACCGGGACGGGACCACACGGCGCGGCCCGTACCAGCACCTGGCCGAGGAGTTCGAGCGGCGCCTGAAGGCGCTGCAGGACGCCGGAGCGGTGCCCGACCCCCGCGACGGGCAGATCACCCGGCTCAAGCAGGACAACGCCACCCTGCGCGAGCGGGTGTCCGCCCGGGACGCGGAGATTGCCGAGCTGAAGGAGTTCCGGGGGCGGGCGCTGTCGCAGATCGCGGCCCAGGACGCCGAACTGCGGCGGCTGCGCCGCCAGCTCGAAAGCGGCACCGTACGGCGCCTTCCCGCCGCGGGGCAGGCCCCGTTCGGGTCCTGCAGCTGACCACCGCAGCGGCGGCTGCCCTCGGTCAGATGCTGGTGGTCATTGCGGCCGATCGGCGGCGCTACACGTGCAGTACGACGTCGACGGGTGGCGGTGGGGCAGGGACTCCGAACAGCGAGCGGCGCTCCTCGAAGCCCTCGACCTTGATGGGCTGTTGGTGCTGGCGGTGCCAGCGGTCGGCGGTGAGGACGTCGTCGTGTGCCTCGACAAGGCGGTGGTCCAAGGCGAGGCGCCGTACGCCCTGGCCCGCGCCGACCGCGCCGAGGACGCCAGAGCCGACTGGGATGTACCAGAGCGCTGGCCGTCGTCGTCCAAGCCATGGCCGGACGCCGCCCGGAGGCCGAACCCCCGGGTTGGAACGGGCTCGTCCAGCCAGCACCAGGTCGCTGGCGAAGCGCCTGATTCGTGCCTGGGACGGCTATGCTGAACGCCGGTGTTATGCCTACGACAGGGGGCCTCGGTGGAAAACTCCGCAATCTCCAGTGAACTTGTCGCTGTGGATCTCATCCCGCGACCGGTGCTCCATGGCGCCCAGGACGATCAGCCGGAGCGGGGTGTGTTCTACTTCGGAAGGCCGTTCACGTCCCCGCTGGATTTGGAGACCGCGCCTGACCAGATCCGCGCCTATGCGACAGAGAAGCAGGGCGAGGTGGAGTTCCGTCGGCTCGTGGTGAACCTGTCGCTGTCTCCCAAGCCCGGTGAGCCTATCCGTCACGTCACGGTAAACGCAGTGATCGACACTGTCGCTGGATCCAGGGAGCCCTTGTTCAGGGACGCCTCGCCGGTGCGGCTCGCCAAGGCGGTGACTCGCAATTCCAAAGTGAGTGTCAAGACCGACTTCGGGGCGGTGAAGCCGGAAGCCGAGCGAGGATCCCAGTACGAGAAGGAGGACCCGTTCCTCCTCGCGAGAGGGATTGGAACCGGCAACCTCCAATGGGAGTTCCGTGAAACGCCCGGTCAAGCACTGGATGGCTCCCACGAACTCCAGGCCACGTTGGAGTTGCCTGTCGGCGTGACCGGCAGCATCCTGCTTTCGGCCGCAGTGAACATCCGCAGGAAGCGGCTCGGCATCATCGGGTACAACGCGCAGCTCCCGCAGGACATCGCGGTCTTGCCGTTCCGCTGATCAGCGCCAGTCACCGATCAGTGTGAATGCCCCCCAGTTCAGATACTGCGGATAGGCGTTCCTAGTGGCCTGCTGGGCGCGCCGGAAAGCGTCCCTCTTGCTGCCACCCGCCAGCAGGCAGGAATACAGCTCCTCGAAGAACAGTGTCGCGACCGGCGCGGTCACCGGCCACAGGACGCCGATCACAGTGGAGGCTCCTGCCATCAGGAATGCAGCAGGCAGCCCGCGAAGGTTGTCGTTGAGGTCAAAGCGTCCCAGAGCCGACTCACAGGCACTTAGCGTCACCAGTTCGACACCCCGCAAATCCAGGCCGAGAATCTGGTGGGCGAACAGTCGACCGTCACCGCCGTCTGCCTCTGGATCAAGATAAAGGCACTGGTACCAGGGCGCCTCCACGTCATGCGAGCCGTGCGCGGCGATGTGGACATAGTCGACGTGCTTGAGGGCCTTCATGACGGCGCGGGGTGTCGTCGCGCCTTCCCTCAGGAGGCGTGCGCCCGGAACTTGAGCGGCCAGGTTTCGGACATGTTCGGTGATCTGCGGTTGGATGGGCAGCTTGTACTTTGCGCCGCCTCTAGACGAGCCGGCGATCAGCAATCTGCGCCTGCGGACGGCCTTCTTGGGCCGAGGCAGGATATGCGCGCTGCTGCCAACTGTGGTGACGATCCAGTCATCGGCGAGTGGGCGCCCGTCCACGTGCAGCAGATGGAATGGCACGTAGTGCAGCGGGCCATGCGGCCAGAAACATAGGTGCTTCTTGCCCTGTGCTCGCCATTCCCGCAGCCTGTCTGGGGCAGGGCCACCCAGCTTTATGAAGTGCTCCTCCAGGGCCTCGGCGCCGCGCAGCGTTACCGGGCTGCCCAGTGGGTCGACGTTGATCTCTTCCCGAACTTCTGCGACCTTGAGCGCAGTCCAGTGCAGCGTGTATGCGGCATCCTTATCCTTGAGGTCATACCTGATGAGAGCACCGGGGATCCCCAGTCTCGCGATTTGGATCTTCCGATCCTGTGTGGTGACGTAGCAGGAGACAAGTGCGGTGAGGGAAGTGAACATGTCATTGGTGTCGCCCCGATCGTGCTCGGTAAGAAACAGGGAGATCAGGACTGTTTCGTCGTCCAAGTTACTTGCCACGCGTTCAGTCATTTCGAATGTTGCGGGCCTGACTCGTCTTGCCTTTTTCGACGTGTAGGTCTGGAAGAGTAGCGACTTGTTGATTGCGTGGTCGGCAGCACGACGGAGGGTCCCGAGGGGCACCTCGACTCCACTCGCTGGCGTGATCTCGTGGGAGTTGACGACGAAGAACCCTGATGTCCCACTCGGCAAATCCTCAATGTCATCCAGGATGCCCAGCCGGTCTGGCACATACGGTCCGTCCCTCTCCTCCTGTGCGCGGATCAGCTCGTTGAGGTGTTTGATGGAGGGAGGTTGGCGCCATAACCCGGGATTCTGTACCAGCAGCCGGAAGTCAAACCCCTTGAATAGTAGGTGTTGCTGGGCGACCATCGGCATCGCAACGGACAAGTCTGCACGGAGGAGGAAGACTGCAAGGTACTGCCCGAGATTGTGCACGAAGTCCGCACAGTAGTCTTCAGCACCCACCATACCTGTGACGATAGGCTCGACAATCATGAGGAACTTCAAGGCGCGATCGACCAAGTCCTCATTCTGATCTGCATGCTCCAGTACGGGCAGAACCCGATTGATCAATTCGGCGGCTAGCCCAGCCGAGTCGTGGCGGTCGGCGTACCGAGCGGTGTCTTCGGCCGCATAGAAGTACTCCAGCAGCGCCTTGTCGTACTCACCCGCTTCCTCCAGAAGCGCCGCGTGCCGCTTGCGATAGTCCAGCAGAAGATAGTTGAGTACCCACGCATAGGTGGTATGGAATTCTTGGTCGACCTCGTTGATCGTGTCGAGAAGTGTCACCGCCTCCCCTACATCCTCGAGGCGGACATGAAGGGCCGCATGCACCAAGGTCGCAGCACGCTCGCTGGACGACATGTTCGCTCGGGCACAGCCCTCTTCAACGGCCGTGATCAGCTCAGAGAAGCTGGCAGGTGTGCGAACGCACCGCAGCCGGTTTCCCGGGATCTTGTGAGCTAGATGTTTCCATACCTGCAGTGGGATCGGGAGTTCTCCGCCCTCTGCCAGGACCTCGTGGATCGCCGTCCAGATGTCTCGGAGATCACCGGGATCCTCGACAAAGGCGACGACGTCCGACATAAGACTCAAGAGGCTGGAGCCGGAGACCTGTCGACGCAATTCCCGCACCGTGAGAGGCAGCAACCCTTCCAGCGGCTTAGGTTCCTGCACTCCCATCTCCCGGACCGTCGGCGCCACGGCCCGATAGAATTCATCCAGCCGCTCGGCTGGAGCGACACTTCGCATCACTTCCTCTACTGCGGTGGCCGCGGCCTTCCAATGTTCATCCTCACGCTCGGGATCGAGCCGGGCCAGAAGGGGCAACACTTGGGCTCTCGCAATCTGGCAGCTGCCGCGCAACTCCTGCGGTGCGTCCCGTAACGATGCATCCAGGTAGCTGAGTGCTGCCTTCATCGCCCACTGCGGTTCCGGCATGGCACGGCCCTGTTCACCGTTCCACGCCATCTGGCCCTTCGAGGCAGTGACCAACCCGCTCCCAGTAACAACCGAGTACACTCCGGCTCGCACAAAGAACGGCGCCAGCCATCGGGTGAGCGAGCCTGAAAGATCGTCGGGTTCCAGTTCCGCGCAGTAGGGCCCGGCCAGCAGCCATCCCGCCGCCCTCCGGGTCTCGGCAAGTTCCGCTCTCTCCGCTGCAATCAGGTCGCGGTGACGCTTGAACAGCAGACCACCGCGTGCCTTGAGCCATGTGATTCTCCGCTCAAGGATCCCGATCTGCAGGTTGGCTGTGTGCAGCGCCTCCCGCAAGCGGCCGCCCCACGGCTTCTTGTGCAGGCTCCTCCGGGTGACCTCTACGAACAGATCGGCTGCAAACCACCAAGGCGACTCACGCTCTCGTCCCTGCTTTACCTCCGTCAACGCCAGTAGCAGCCGACAGAAGTAGTAGGCATGGTCGGGGTTGCTCTCCACGAGATCGACTGCGACCCGAGCGCAGTCATGTAGTGCGTCCCTCGGGAAGTCCGGCTGTGGGGTTCCCCTCACGCTGGTGAGCGCCGCATTCTCCGACACCCGACGGTCGGCGATCTCCGATGCCAGGATGTACATGTCACCAAGCGGCGGATCGATCCTCACTAACCGCTTCCCCTCTCTCATGCCGAAAAGCGGGCGCTCGTGGAAGTCGAGCAAGGCCATCGCTGTCCTTGGGAGCCTAATGGAGCACCGTGGAGATCTGGTGTGAACGTCCCCATGCCCACACGATTAACCGGACGAACCCGCAGCGCAGTTGAGTGACTCTGTCAGGTCCCCGCCCACGGCCCGTCATGCAGCCAGGAGGTTGTGAGGCGTTGAGACACTTCCAAGCTGGAACAGCTTGACAGACCGCATAACCGCCGACCTCCTGGTGGACTCCGGGCAATGCCAACTCGACCTCGGCCAGCCCGAACGCGCTCGCGAACTGATCGAAGAAGGCATGGCCCTGCTCCCCGGAGCCCGCGACAGGAGGAAGGCGGTCTTCCTCACCTACGAGGCGGGCAGCTACCTCAAGGCGGGCGAGCCTACCGGGCCGCGGAAGCCGCCAGAGCTCCTCCAGAAAGGGAAGGCGATTCGGGCTCAGACCGGTCGGGGTGATCACGGCGACGGCCGGCTGGTCGTGCTGGCGCAAGGACTTCTCCGTACGAGTGTGGCCGGCAACGTTCATTCGGTGGGCCACAGTTGAGCGCGGCAACCGGACACCTCCGGCTGAGGCTGAGCGGCACAGACGGTCAGAGCTACGCGGCGCGAGATCCGGACTGACGGGTGCGGCAGGCGATTGTGAAGTGCGCCACAGGTGCCCGGTCGGCCGCCGGATAGAATGAGACTTGTGACGCGGTGCGTGTATCCGACAACTCCCGCTCTTGAAGCGGCGAGTTAAGCGACACGACCTGCGAGGGACACGGGAAGTGCCGGGATAATAGACGTAGTCCTCTCCCTGGACGAGGCCGCCCATCGGGGCCGCGCGCACCAGCTCGGTGCGGGCCAGGATGGTGGTCGGTCCAATGGGAATGGTGTCGGCCGGTGAGCGCCAGTACGTCCATACATCCCCCGCCTCGTGCCGGCCGGGCGGCGCCGGGCACCGCCAGAGCGTGGTGCTGCCGTCGGGGTGCAGGTCCTCGCTCCACCCGGCGCACTAGCCCACCCCCGCCTGCTCCAGGGCGTCGAGCCTGGCGGCCATCGCGTGGTCCGGGAACAGGTCGTCGTCGTCCGCCCAGTTCACGTACGGGGTGCGGACGAGGTTGAGGGCGAAGTTGCGGGCGCAGGCCGCGCCGACGGGCCGCGGCACAGCCAGGGTGCGCACGCGTGGATCGCTGGCCAGCGCTGCCGGCAGACGGTCAGGGCCGACGCCGTCGAGGGCGATGACGGCCTCCCAGGGCACGGTCTGCCGACAGAGACTGCGGTGCATGGCGGTCAGGAAGCCGAGGCGGTCCTCGCGCAGGCGGGTGGCGATGACGACCGTGATCAGGGGGGTGGGCAGGGTGAGGTCTCCGGTGTGAGGGGGAGGGCGGGTTAGCGGCCCGCGGCCGTGCGGGGCCGTGGCGTGGCCGCGGCCCGAGCGGTCTGCGGGGGCTGGGCCGCGCGCGTGGAGGTGGCGAGCGGCGTGGGCGTGGGCCAGTGAGCTGGATGGTCGCTGAAGCGGGTGCGGGGGTCGGTGTCCCAGCCGATGACCGGACCGGCGTCGGCGTGGGGCACGCTGATCACTTCGATGCCCTCGGAGCGCAGGACATAGCGCCACTGCACGTCTTGGTCGGCGGCGGTCCGTTCCGTGACCGTCATACGGACCGGCGGGGAGCCGTCCGGGGTGATGAGGTGGTCGAGGGTGCTACTGGGCCACTGCTCGCCGCCGGTCAGCACAGTGACGACCTGCGGTGGCGCGCCGGCGAGGAGGTCGGTGCCCAGCTCGTCCCAGCCGACGGCCACGCCGTCGACGAGGCGCTGGACCATAGCTTCGACGTCGCCTTCGAAGCGGTACTGGAAGGCGGCGAGGAGCAGGGGCAGCTTCGCGCTCGGCTGGCCGTCGAGCTGGACGTAGATGCCGTCATAGCCGCTGGTGGTGGGGCGGGCGATGAAGGAACGGGTCGACAGAAGGAGCCTCCGGAGGTTGCGATCAGCGGCCCGGGGCCGCACCGGTAGGCGGTGCGCCGGGCGGCGCGGGCGGGAGGCCGGGCCCAGTGCGGCCCGGCAACGGGCTGGGCGGGGGCGGTGGCGGGTCGTACTCGGCGCGCAGGATCGCCAGGTCCGCTTGATGGCCGAGGGCCAGTGCTGACAGGCTGTCGCTGGCCGCCCTCATCAGCATCTTGGGCGGTGAGCCCAGCTCCGCTCCGCGGTTCTGGCCCCGCCACCGGGCGGCAGCCACAAGGTACTCACTCACCGCTTCGAGCACGGGTGCGGCGGCATCCAGCAGGCGCTGGGTGACCGCACTGGCCTGCGCGGGGGTCTCGGCGGCGGCAAGGGCATGGAGATAGGGGCCGAGGTCGGGCGCTGGCAACGGCTGCTCGGGCAGCGGGTGCTGGACCAGGAACGGCTCGGCGTCCCGCCTGGCCCACCGCAGCAGGTCGTTGTCCGTGGCGATGCCACAGCGGGCGGCGGCGATCTGGTCGCCGTCTCGGCCGACGTTGTCGTACAGCTCGAAGTCGGGATCTCGCAGGGCCAGCTCCTAGAGGGAGAAGTCGGGGACGGTGGGCTTGGCGTCCGTGCGGCGGCAGCCGTAGCCCAGCAGGCTGGAGGGCCTCGGCGTGGCCGGGACGGCGGCGACATCGGAGCAGGTGAAGGTGTAGGTGAAGGCAGGGGCCGGTGCGTTGAGCCAGGCACGGTCGAGCTTGTCCGGCACGATCTGAAGCCCCGGGGCGGCGACGGCGTCGTGCTGGGTGTGCGTGTGGGAGAAGATCACGAGCGCGCCGGTAGTCGTCTTCAGCGCGTACGCATCGCGGAACTCCGTATCGGCGGAGGCGAACTGGGTGGTGCCGCGTGTGCCGAACTTGCGGGTCGTCTGGTCGTGGACCTTGATCTGCCGCCGGGCTGCCTTGGTCGGGGTGAAGACCTTCTTCCCCGTCTTCTCGCCTCCGGTCGCGAAGTTGTCCGCGACGGCCGTGCGCAGCACGCCGACCGGCGCGGCGAGCGAGGTGGAAGAGGCGTCGACCGCGGTGGCGTAGCCGTCCTTGTCGAGGATGATGTCCGGCAGCTGCTCGGGGTCGTCGATGTCGACGGCCGCGACCATCTCCCAGCGTTTGGTCTTCGTGCTCTCGGCCAGCACCAGCACACGGGCGTACTGCTTCCTGCTGCCGGAGCGGGTGACGGCGGCGAACCACCGCTGCTGGCCCGGCCTAACACGCGGGATGTAGACGTCTGTTGCATCGAGGTCGTACGACCACGGCCGGTACGGCTCGCGGTCCGACCTCGGCAGGGCCGCTGACTCCTTGAGGTCGGCGGACGACATCTCATACAGCGGTCCGTCCTCGATGGTGTCGAGGAGTTTGGTGTCGCCGGTGGCGTTGGCCGTGTTGTTGATCTTTGAGTAGTGGGCGATCTGGGCCAGGGCCTCCTGCTTCGCCAGCGCCGGCTCGGCGGTCGGCGTGGCCTGCGCGGTGCGGTGCGGGGTGGCCGTGGTGCTGTCGTGGGTGTTGCTGGAGGTGGAGCACGCGGACGAGGTCAGCGCGACAGCAGCGGCGGTGAGCAGGAGTGCGGTTCGGCGGACAGAAGTGTGCAGGGGAATGAGGAAACTCCGGGGGATCGTGATTCAGCGGGTGCGGGCTGGGGCGGCCGTCGGCGGTGCTGGCGCTGGCCGCATCGATCGGGCGTCCGCGGCAGTGCGCAGAGACTTGGCGGCACGGGCGAGGTGAACGCGGCTCTCGGCGAGGCGTTCCACGAGTTGCTGGTGCACGGTGGCCACGGTCCGGGTGCTGGCGCGGCCAGGATCTTGATGGCTGAGATCGGCGAGGACGCCAAGGCAGTGGACGGCACCGCCCAGAGCAGCGAGTGCGGCTCCGGCGGGTTCAGCGGCACGGGCGAGGGCGAGCGTGGTGCGGCGTTGAGACGGCGTGGCCTGGTCCGGATAACGAGCAGCGGCTCGGTGGCGGAAGGCGCTCTCGCCGGCCAGGTAGCCCAGCAGCCTGGCCAGGTGACGTACCTCATCGTCCAGAATCTCGCTGAGCCCGGGGCCCGGCTGGACCTGGTCAGGGAGCGGGAGCTGGTCGGCCACGGTGTTGATCCGGTCGGCCACGTCGTGCAGCAGCATCCGCTGGTCGGGATCGGACAGCGACGGTGTACACACAGGGAGGTCCGGTTCTACCGCCGGGCGGCCGGCTGCCTCGCGCCGGGCGGCGCGCCCAGCGTCGGTGCTGCCGTGCTGATCGGACGGGATGGGGTGGGGGCGGCGTGCCGGAAGTTGACGCCGATGCCTTGGGCTGTGAGCTGGCGGACCGCGCTCTGCAGCAGCAGGGCTCGTACCTCGGTGCTGTAGGAGGCGGGCAGGACGAACGCTGCCTCGTGCGGGCTGTACTGGAAGTAGCAGCCGTACAGCACGATGCGGGCATCGGCGGGCACGCTGGCGGACGGGGCGCCCACCACGCCGTCGGGGTACCAGATCAGCGTGAACGACTCGGTGACTTCAGGGGCGGCGGGCCGGTGCGGTGGGTCCGGTTGGTGGAGGGCATTGCGCCGGACCGCGTTCAGGGCTTGTGTGTAGCGGGGCAGGACTCGGCGGGTGATCTGGGCGGCGGCACGGCCCGGATCGTCGGGGACGGCGATGCCGTTCGGCTCGTCCACCCCTCGGAAGTGGTGCGGTCGCGCCCCGTCGGGCTGTAGGGGCGCTACCAGGTACTGGCGGGGGTAGCGGGGGCGCGGTATCACGCAGAGCTGTTCGCCGGCTGGCCCGTCGAGGAAGGCGGTCGGCGGATCTCAGTCGAGCAGAGCAGAGTGGGTCGGACCGCAGTCCCAGACCCGGTCCGCGATGTGCGGCTGGTCCTGGGGCGGCGGGAACCCGGTGTACCGGCGATGCCAGTGCCCAGGCAGGTGCACCGCGAGTTCGGTGGCGAAAGTGCTGAGGGTGTGTGAGGACAGGTGGCTTCCTCCTGGAGCTGGGAGAGGCCGTCCGGGGTCAGTGCATGCGGGCGTCTGTGTCGAACAGCGCCAACTCGTTGCTGTGGAGCAGGTGTTGGACGATGAAGGATCTGCCGGCGACCTTCCACAGGCCACGGCCGCGGTTGAGGTGGGCGATGGCGTCTACTTCGACAGTGGTCAGGCCGAGCAGGGAGGCGGCGGCGTGGAGTTGGTCGGTTTCCTGCCGGTAGATGATGCGGGTGGAGCAGTCGGCGAGGAGGCCCTCGGCCAGTGCCCGGCCCTGTGATCCGGCGTCGCCGGCGGTGAGCAAGTCGCTGAGCCTGTGGATGACCATGAGGTTGGCGATGCCGAGTCCGCGGGAGAGCTTCCACTGGGCCTGCATGCGCTGCAGGAGGCCGACGTGGCGCATCAGGCGCCATGCCTCGTCGTAGACGATCCAGCGCCGCCCCCCGTGCGGGTCGGTCAGGGCGGACTCCATCCAGGCGGAGGCGCAGGTCATGGCGAGGACGAGGGCGGTGTCGTCGCCGGATCCGCCGAGCCGGGACAGGTCGATGGTCAGCATCGGCGCACGCGGGTCGAAGGAGACGGTGGAGGGCGCGTCGAACATGCCGGCGAGGTCGCCGTGGACGAGGCGGCGCATGGCGTGGGCGAGGTCGCGGGCGGCCTCGCCGAGGTGGCCGGACATCGTCCCGGCGGCCTCGTCGAGCTGAGCTGGGTTGTTGAGGGCGGAGGCGACGTCCCCGAGCAGCGGCGTGCGGCCGGTGCCGGCCGCACGGTTGACTGCGGCGTCGAGGGCGACGTCGAGCGCGGTGTGCTCCATGGGCAGCAGGTCCCGGCCCAGGACGGTCCGGGCCAGGGAGCCGAGCAGGAGCAGGCGCCGTTTGCGGATCTCGCCCTCCCAGTCGGCCTCGGTGATGCTCTCCGGGCGCGGGGCCGCGTCCAGGGGGTTGAGGCGGCCGGGCAGCCCGGGGCCGAGGGCGACGGAGGTGCCGCCCAGTGCCTGGGCGACCGGTGTCCACTCGCCCTTCGGGTCGCAGGGCACATAGACCCGGTATCCGAAGGCCACGGACCGTAGGGCGAATGACTTCGCGAGCGCGGATTTGCCCTGGCCGATCACGCCGGCCAGCAGGATGTTGGGGTTGGTGAAGCCCTCGATGCGTCCGTAGAGCGCGAAGGGGTCGAAGACGAAGCTCGCTTCGGCGTGGACGTCGCGTCCGATGTAGATGCCCTCGGCACCGAGCCCTCCTTCGGCGAGGAAGGGGTAGGCGCCCGCCGCGATGGCGGTGGTCATGCGGTGAGCAGGCAGCTTCAGCCGGTTCCCTCGGGCCGACGCCCGTCCGGGGCGCCCGCCGGGCGGATAGACCGGCGCAGGCGTGTCGTGCTCGTCCGGTGCCGGACCTGTGGCCGGATGGGTGGCTGTCTCGGCGCGTGCCTTCGCGGCGGCTTCGGCGAGCTGCCTGCGGGCGGCGCGCCGGGCGGCGCGGTCGGTGCCGTGCGGGGTGAACAGCGGGCTGGCGGAGGCGCGGCGGGCGGGCCGGTGGTTCATCGGGGGCCCTCGATTCGACGGATGGTGCTCATCGCACGCACGAGGTGGTGTGCGGTGCGCGGTGCAGGTCGGTGGGCGTGGTCTTGCGGCGGACGATGTGCCCGGCAGCGAGGTGGCGCTGGCAGATGGTCAGGAAGGGAGGCCCTTCGGGGAGCTGCCCGGGCTGGCACTCGGCGGAGTCCGCGGACGCGGCCGGCAGAAGGTGGAAGGCCGCGTGGATGTCCGTGGTGGTCTGCCACAGCTGGGTGCGCGCCGCAGCAAGGTGCCGGCCAGCTGCGGGATGCGGGGGCCGTGCCGCGTCGGCCAGCTGGTCGAGGAGCCGGTGCAGTTCTGTGAGGTGGGCGTGGAGGGTGTCGAGGTGCGTCCGGTCCGGGAGATGAGGAGGCGCGGGGTGGCTCAGGGCGCGGATGTGATGGCGGACGCCTGCGGTGGCAGCACGCAGATAAGGGTGCGAGTCGGGCTCGCTAGGACGGAGCTGGGTCAATGGGAGGTCCTTGCCGCCGGGGAGGCGGGAGCGGGGGCCAGGGGCGAGGTGGTCACTGGAACGGAGAGGCGGGCGCGCGAGGTTCGGGTGACGCCGGTCGCAGGCACCGCAACGGCTTCTTGCTCGTCGCGCAGGTCCACGTATTCGCCGCGCGTCGGGAGGCCGGGATGGCTCTGCTCCGGTAGGTAGATCATGTCCGCGCCCTGGCCGTCAGCGGTCCCGGCGTCAGCCAGGTACCACTCATGCCAGCTGGGAAGGCCGGCCAGGATGCGGGCGGCGTCATTGAGGTTCATGGCGTTGACGACGAAGCTTGTGGGGGCTTCGCCGGCGTGCCGCTCATGACCTGCGAACGTCAGGGTGAAGGGGCGTGGCGCCGGCGGGCCGAGGAGGTGGGCGAGGCGGTTCCGTACGGTGTCGAGGTGGTCACTGGCCTCGATCGCCGTGGTGATACGGGCGTCGTTGTATTCGCGCAGCCTCTCCTCGATCACCTCCCCTTCGGGGTCACGGTACTGGTCGAGGACGGCGCGGTGGCGGGCGGCCAGCTCCTCGCAGGAGGTCAGCAGGGCCTGCAGTTCGCGGAGGAGGCCGTCGCGGTCGTTGATCGGTGTCAGTGCGGTTCCGGGGCTTAGAGGGTGGTGCGGGCGAGGGGGAGTGCCGCGACGGCGAAGGCGTCGGGCTGCTGGTACCAGAGCCTGCGCAGGTCGACGCCGGCGGTGACGGCGGCGGTCTCGATCTGTGCGCAGGCGGCGTCGAGGGCGGCGTCGGTGTCGGCGGTGACGGTGATCAGGCCGGTCAGGGCGACGTCGGCGTGCCCGGCGATCAGCTGGCGCTCGCGGTTTTTTACGTCGGCGTACTCGATGGAGTCCTCTTCGCTGTCGACCTGCCCGCGCCGGGCGCGTTCGGAGGCGTCGGCGATGATCGCGGCCTTCTTGCGCTGGACGTCGCGCAGCGCGGACTCGAGCCGCTGTGGGACGTAGGTGAGGGAGAGGGTGCGGCGCACGCCGGCGGTGAACATCAGGCCGTGCAGGAAGCCTGCGCCCATCTCAGTGCGCGGCCAGTTCTCCACCCAGTAGGTGGCGTGGCGGGCGGAGTCGGTGGCGATGCGGTCGTACTCCTCGACCTGGACGACGGGGCCGGCGGCGGCCGGGTCGGCTTCCGCGCGGCCGGTCGGTGACCACTGCTGGAGCGCGGCGAGTGCCTTGGGGTCGTAGGCGGTGCGCACGACGGCGGCG
The DNA here is from genome assembly GCF_040297165.1 of Streptomyces sp. NPDC001851. Lineage (NCBI taxonomy): Bacteria > Bacillati > Actinomycetota > Actinomycetes > Kitasatosporales > Streptomycetaceae > Streptomyces > Streptomyces sp. NPDC001851. The sequence continues at coordinate 22,557 of NZ_JBEOYR010000038.1, forward strand.
ATCTCCCGTGCGGACAGCCACCCGGTGATCATCAGCCCGGCGTTCCGGGCGGCTTGGGCGATGGAGGCGGTGGTCTGTTCCATGACGGTGAACGCGCCGGGCAGTCCGCCACCGGCCTGGGAGATGAGGCGCTTGGCGGCTTTGAGGTCGAGGGAGATCGCCAGATAGGTCTCGTGCGGGGCGGCGGCCGGTCCGGCGGAGGCGACCAGGTCTGCGTACACCTGTCCGGCGACCGGTGCTTCGGGCCGGCCGTGCTGGGCCCAGTGCCGGGCCAGGGTGTCACCGGAGTCGGGGACGGTGCGTTCCAGGACCTGCACGGTGGCGACGTGGCCGGTGCGGGCGGTGCCCGCGAGCGCACGTCCCCAGCCGTTGACGTTGTGGTTCTGCGTGGCCGGGTCGAGCAGGGCGAAGGCACGGCTGCTGACGCGGGCGACGGCGGTGAGGGTCTGCTGGTGCGGATCGTGGAAGGCGGCGGCGCCGTTGGCGGAGTCGCCAGGTGTGACGACCTTGAGGGAGGCGGCCGTGCCGGGCAGGTGGAGGATGCCGTCCTGGCGGGGCCGGGTGATGGGTCTGGCCAGCCACAGGGTCTGTCCGTTGTGGCGGCGCCAGGCGTAGCGGGCGACGATCGGCGCCCAGTCGATCAGGGAGCGGCCCTGCCGGCGGAGGGCGACCAGGGCGGCCACCGCTGCCCACAGCGGGGCCAGGGTGATGGCGCCGAGCAGTCCGGTGGTGAGGACTGTGACCAGGAGTAGGGCCAGCGCGGCGGAGACGAGGACGAGCTGGTGGAGGGTGAGGCCGAGCAGGATGCCTCGGCGGCTGCGGTGCGGGAACTTGACGGTGGCCGGGGATACGGCGAGGTCGGACAAGGAGGCTGCTCCTGGAGCGAGGGCCCGGGGGCGGGAAGGACCGTGAACCTTCCCGCCCCCAGGGATCGGGCATCGGGCAGGAGATCAGAGACCGGACGGGGGCGGCGGCGGTGAGGCCGGACCGTTCGCTGCTGAGTTCGTGCCGGCGGTCTGGGTGCCCGTGGCGGGCGGGGCGCCCTGTGGCGGCGGGGCCGTGGTTGGCGGCGCGGACTGCCATCCGCCGCTCTGGCCAGCGGCTGCGGCGCCTTGGCCGAATCCGCTCGCACTGGGGGTGCCTGCGCTGGTGGGGCTGCCGCCCATCTGGCTGCTGGTGTCGTCGGCGACGTGGGTCGGCGGCGGCTGGACGGCCTGCTCCAGACCGGTCTTGGCGGAACTGCCGCCCGACGGGCTACCGGAGTCGGCGCCTTGGGTAGAGTCCTGTCCGTTGCCGGACGAGGGGGAGGCGATGTCGCCGGGGAACCCGTCCTGTCCGGGCACGGTGTCCGGGCCCTGCGGAGCTGCTGCGGCTCCGGCTGCGGCACCGCCGGTTCCAGCGGTGGCTGCCATCGCCGCGGCCTTCCGGCCCGCGCGCTCGGCGTGCTGCCTGGCCAGCTGCGCGCCGGCTCCGCCGGCACGGTGCAACGTTTCTCCGTCGGATCCCTCGGCTGCCCAGTGCACGAACTTGAAGGTGGCGTAGGGGCAGAGCAGCACCAGGATCATGACGACGATGCCGGCGAGGACGTCCGCGAGGGCGGCCAGGCCGTCCTTGGCGTCGGTCTTGCCCATGGCGGCGATGCCGAGGACGAAGACGATCGTCATCAGCAGCTTGCTGGCTACGAGGGTGGCGGTGGCCTCGATCCAGCCCTTGCGCCAGCGGCGGGCGACTTCCCAGCCGCCGCCGGCTCCGGCGAACACGGCGAGGGTGACCATGACCAGGATGCCGACCTTGCGGACCATCATCACGCACCAGTACAGGAAGGCGCCGATGGCGGCTCCGATGCCCGCGAAGACGGCGACGAGCCAGCCGAGCCCGGCAAGTCCTGGCAGGGAAGCGACCTTGACCATGCGGCGGACCGCGGAGGCGATGTCCGTGTGCGCGGTTTGGAAGAGGCCGGCGGACAGGGCGTCGGTGACTTCGATCGCGACGGTGGTCAGGGCGATGGCGGCGAACGCGAAGATCACACCGGATGCGGTGCCTGTGAACGCCTGGGACATGGCTTGGCCGTCGCGGCGGATCGCGGCACGGACCAGCTGCGCGCAGAAGGTGGCCACGAGCATGACCAGGCCGATGGGCAGGATTGTCTCGTAGTTGTCGCGGAACCATCCCGCGTTCAGGTCGACGCGGGTGGTGGCATCGACGGCTTTGGACGCCAGATCGGCTGCGGACGCGGCGAGTTCGTCGGCGCTTTTCGCCATCCAGTCGCCGATGTACTTGCCCGGGTCGGAGGCGAAGTCGATGGCTTCGCCGACCGCGCAGACCTTGTCCGCGACGGGGAGATCACAAAACCCCATGAGGACTCCGTTCGGTCAGGGCGCGACGCGTGGGGCGATGGCGACGAGCGAGCAGTCGGCCGAGGGGCGGCACTGGACGGCGAGGGTGATCGAGCGGTCTTCCGCACCGCCGCCGCCCTTGGTCCAGGTGATCGTCTGCTTGCCGGTGACGGTGACCGCGTAGATGTACGCCTTGGTGATCGCGGCCGGGTCCTCGGACAGGGCCTGTTTGAAGGCGGCCGGGTAGTGGCCCTCGGTGATGGTTGCGCTGGCGCGCTGCTTCTGGTCCGACATCCGCGACCAGAGCACGGGGTCCGGTATCTGCGCCGAGACTGAGGCCCAGTCGCCGTACTCGCTCTCCTTCGTCATCCACGCCTCCATGCCGGCCAGCTGTTGGGCCTGGCTGGTGGTGCGGGTGTCGTAGGACCAGAGCATCTTCGCGGCGGCCTTGGCGAACTCCACCGGGTCGGAGATTCTCGGCGGCCCGGCCACCGGGCCACTCCCGGAGGATGGCTGGCCTGTCGGGGGGACTGAGCTGTGCGTCGGCGACGGGACGGGCGGGGCAGCGTGAGGGCGGTTGCTGCGGCCGGTGAAGAAGGCCGCTGCGGCAGCCAGGGCGAGCAGGCAGGCCAGGCCGACCGCAATCACGATGATGCGAGGATGCGGCGTCCAGCCGAGGCCGTATCCGGGAAGGCGTTTGAGCATCAGTGGACCTGCGACCCCAGACCGGAGAAGAAGGCCACGATGCCATTGGCGGCGCCGAGCCCCAGGGCTGCGCCGGCGGCGACCGTAGCGCCCTTCTTGCCGTTGGCCTCGGCCTGGTGGCCACCGGTGTGGTGGCCCCACGCCCACACCGCGAGGCTGACGGCAAGGGCGCCGACGACCGCGATGATCGCGAACATGTTGATGCTGTTGACGACGTTCTTCAGAACGGACAGGCCCGGAAGGCCGCCGCCCTTGGGGGAGATGCCGGGATCGTAGGCGAGCTGTATGACACGGGCAGCGAGGGGTGACACGGGTATGGAGGGCTCCTTGCGTGCGCAGGCCAGAAGGCACTGGCGGTGGGGAAGTTCAGAAAGAGGGGGTGCGCCGAGCGGCGGGAGAGAGGCCGGCGTCAGATGACGCGGCGGGCGGCGAGGACGCCCCAGTCCTTGATCGGCGTGATCCGCACCGGCTTGCCGGTCCGGGGGGCCTCGATGACCAGCCCTTCGCCGATGTACATGCCGACGTGCTCCGGCCGGGCCGCAGTGCCACGGCTGAAGAGCAGGTCCCCGGGCTTGAGGGCCTTCAGTGAGACCGCCTTGCCTTCACCGACCTGCGTGTACGTGGTGCGGGTGAGGGTGATGCCGGCGTGGGCGTATGCCTGCTGCATCAGCGAGCTGCAGTCGCAGCGGGCCATCGCATCGGGGCCGTGGGCATTGGTGCAGGACCCGCCCCACTGGTACATCGTGCCGAGCTGCTGCATCGCCCAGACGATCGCCTTGCGGGCCCGCGGGTCGGTGCCCTTGGGGATCTTGTAGCCCTTCGGGACGGCGCCCTCGGGGATTGGCCCGTAGGAGGATCCGTCGGCGGTGTTACAGCCGGTCGCGGGGGCGGGCTTGTCGTCGGTCTTGCCGGTGTCCTTCTCCCCGGAGTCGGGGAAGGTGGCGGCAATCGCCTTCTGCAGCGTGGTCGTCAGCGGTTCCCACTGCGCGTAAGCGTCCGGATAGCCGGAGCGCTGCACCGCTTGGGCGGCCTGGGTGACGGTCATCTGCTGCCAGCCGTGGACCTTCAACAGCGCCTTGTAGAACTGCTCGGAGGCGTAGACCGGATCGTGGATTTGTGCGGCGGTGCCCCAGCCCTGGCTGGGCCGCTGCTGGAACAGGCCGAGAGAGTCACGGTCGCCGCCGCCGAGATTGCGTAGCCGGCTCTCCTGCATCGCGGTGGCTAGCGCCACGACCTGCCCCCGGTTGGGAACGCCGAGGCTGATGCCGGTGGCGACGATGGTCTGCGCGTTCGGGATCTGCTCGCCGGGGAGGTCTAGGCCCTTGATGTGCACCTTGGAGGCGTCCGCACCGTCGAGGATCTTGGTGACCTGATCAGCGATCTTGCTGGTGTCCACGTCGGAGAGGCAGTCGAGCGATGAAGTGGCGCTCTGGGCGGCTTCGCTGGAGGTGGCCATCATCATGGCGCCACCGCCGAGGAGAAGAGGGAAGAGGAAGACGACGCCGATGCCGGCGGCGAGCCCCTTCAACCTGCGGTGCCCACGCGTGGATCACCGGCTTCGGGCAGGGGCGGGTAACGAGACGTCATGCAGGGGTCCTTCGGTGCAGTGTCCGGCATGCCGCGGGAGCGCAGGGGGTGATGGAAGGGACCGCAGGCGGGCCGGGTGGGCGAATCAGGGGGCTGGCACAGGCGAGTAGCCGCTCGCCGTGCGCGGCCGACAGGTGAGCTAGGTGTGCGGGGGCATGGGGAACCTCCACGAGGCAGAGGGGGGAGTGGGCCATCGGCGGTGTGCGCCGGGCGGTTCAAAACAGTAGGCCCAGATCGGCCGTTGACCAAAAAGTTGGCGCGAGGTGCCGGAATCCGACCCCTCAGCAGCGCACTTCTTGGTCGTCGGCCGAATCGCGTCTACAGTTTTTGAACTCCCCCTCGCATCCCCAGACCATGGCCATGGGCTTTGTTCATGCCCGATTTCCGGCCGCCGGGGACTTTCCGACGCGACGGGTATTCCCGCACGCACTCCACCCGAATCGGAGCTCCCCTTTGCCTTTTTCCCTGCATCAGGGCGACGCCCTGAGCGTCCTGTCCAAGCTCCCGGACGACTGCGTCGACGCGGTCATCACCGACCCGCCCTACAACTCCGGCGGGCGCACGGCGAAGGAGCGCACCAGCCGCTCCGCGAAGCAGAAGTACACCTCCGCCGATGCCAAGCACACCCTGGCCGACTTCACCGGCGAGAACATGGATCAGCGCTCTTACGGGTTCTGGCTGACGCAGATCATGACCGAGGCACACCGCCTCACCAAGACCGGCGGTGCGGCGCTGCTGTTCACCGACTGGCGGCAGCTGCCCATCACAACGGATGCGATCCAGGCGGCCGGCTGGCTGTGGCGCGGCGTGCTGGCCTGGCACAAGCCCCAGGCCCGGCCACAGAAGGGACGCTTCACCCAGAACTGCGAGTTCATCGTGTGGGCGTCGAAGGGTGCCATCGACGGCTCCCGGAACCCGGTCTACCTGCCGGGCATGTACTCCGCTTCGCAGCCATCCGGCTCCCAGCGGCAGCACATCACGCAGAAGCCCGTCGAGGTGATGCGCGAGCTGGTCAAGATTTGCCCGCCGGGCGGCGCGGTCCTCGACTTCTGTGCCGGCTCCGGATCCACCGGCGTGGCCGCCCTGCTCGAAGGCCGGGACTTCATCGGCGTGGAGAAGACCGAACACTACGCGTCCATCGCCGCCGACCGGCTGACGGAAACGATCCGTCAGACCCTCGGCCAAGACGACGTGGTGCTCACCGCCTGACGCCACAGCCCGACACATACGAATCCGCGTTAACCGCCGTATTCGGCCGACGCGCTACCGGGCTTTGCCTGCCCTCATTTCCGCGGCACTCAGGAGGTCGTTTCTTTCATGTCTGAATCCGTAGAACCCCCGGCTGACGGAGAACTGGAGCCGGTTCGCATCCCGGACGCCCAGTTGCAGGGGATCGAAGCCAGCGTCCGCCGGCTGATGGAACAGACCGCTGAGCAGGCTCGGCAGCTGGATCATCTCGCCTCCGCTCCGCCCCCGGGGGGTTCTCCGTTCGCGGCGTTCGGCATGCCCGGGTTCGGTGGACCGCCGGCACCGGCTATGCCGGAGCCTCGGCCCATCATGGAGCTGGAGGGCGAGTCGTACGAGGACGAACTCGACGCCCTGTCGGACTGGGTCGACGACTTCCTCCTCCCGATCTATGGGGCGGAGGTCACCACGGCGGCGCCCTGGTGCCTGCAATGGCAGGAGCACGGCGACGTCGTGGCCTGGCTGCATGCCCTGTGGCTGGCCTACCAGCAGCACAAGGACCCCGAGTCGGGCCTGGCCGGCATGTTCGTGTGGCACCGCGACTTCCTCACCCACGCCATGGCCGCGATCCGCACACCCGGCGGCCCCCTGTCCGCCTGCATGACCTCCCCGGAGCGTCCCGCGCACCGCCTCCTTCCCGGACCGCCGCCCTCGGCCCGCGCGGAGAAGGAGTCCGCCGAGGCCCTGGGGCCGCGGCCCGGTGAGTACGGGCTGGCGTCATGAGCGAGGGGCAGCAGCCGGTCTTCGGCCTGAGCTTCGATCCCCGTGCTCTGACCGACCTGCTCCAGGCACCCTCCGACATCCGTGATCTCACCCTCGCCTATCTGCAGGAAGTGGTGAACGCCGAGCGCTTCGGGCTCCGCCTGACCGGCGATCTGGAGGGCTACCGCAAGCTGTTCGTGGACGCCCGTAAGGACTGGCGGGTCGTCTACGGCATCCGCCCGGCACCCGAGTCGTCGGCGCATCGGCGGGAGATCCACGTGGTCGCCGTACGGCCGCGTGCGGGCAATGACGTCTACGACGAGGTCGGCCGCCGCCTGGGCATGTCCCGCCGGCCGCTCAGCGCCCGCACCCACGCGGCACGCGCCCGTTCCCCGCAGCTGGCCACCCGCAGTCCCCTGCCCAGGTCGGCACCCCTGCCGTCCGCCATGCCGGGCCTGCCCCGCCCCGCGCAGAGCCCCTCCCCGCTTCACACCCGCTGACCCGAGGAATCGCCTATGCCCCCTGATCCGGCGCTCCCGGTTGCCCGGCGCGCTGTGTCCCAACTCGACTCTCGTATCGAGGCAGCCACCGGTCATGACGTCGACACCCTGTGGGCCCACCGCGACCGCGGCATTCTCGACAAGCCGCACACCGAGCTGGTGGACCGGCATCGGGAACTGGCCCAGGCCGAGACCGGCGTCACGTTCCACCGAGCCCTTCTGCACAGGCTGTCCTCAGAGGAGTTCCCCGTCGACGCCGCTTTGTTCGAGCGCATCGACCGCACTGTGGTCCAGCTGAAGGAGGCCACCGCAGGCCGCGATGCTGCCGCGCAGCGGGTGCTCACCGTGCTGGAGCCGATCGAAAGCGCCGCCCGATCAGCCACCCCGAGTCGCGGAGAGGCGCAGATCACTACGGCTGATCAGGCCGCGCTGCTGGCCATCGCCGGCGGCGCCAAACTCTACGAGCACCTCCTGACCAGCCGGCTGTCGGTGACCACCGCCTCGGGCACCCGCGTCCCCTACGCCGAGCTTCAGCGACTCCAGTCCGCCGGCTTCGTCACCCTCGATACCAGCCATCCCGTCCATGCCGGCCAGCCGGTCAGCTTGACCGACGCCGGCCGCGCCGCCCTGACTGCCAGCCGCCGTGCGAAGCCGGGCAAGGCTTCGTTGCCGGCCGCGCGGCCGGGAGCGTGGCCATCCGCTCCGGCACAGCGACGCTGACCCGAAAGACCACATGCCCACCCACGAACCATCCCCGCCCACCGGCCGGGACCGGCACCCTCCCCTGGACTTCCGGGTGGACGACCTTGACTCCGACGAGCAGATCAGCGCCGCCTTCTTCCATCTCGTCGGTGTGAACGAAGACATGCTCGTATCCCTCGCCGAGCACCACACCGCTGATGACGCCCGCAGCTTCTACGTCCTGTACGACGGCTCGGCGACCTTGGACCACCCGGGTGTGCCGCAATACATCGCTCTCTACCTCCAACGAGAGCACCAGCGAGGGACGTTCACTTTCGAGCGGGCGACACTGCCTCTGCCTTCGATGGCCCAATCGTGGCTGAACCACCGGGGGTGTCCGCCCGAGTCCCTGGCACTCGACCCCGACCGGGGCAGCACACCGGCCGACGAGGCGACGCGGGCCCTGGAGCAACGGCTCATGAGGGACGGAGATCACTACGCCTTCGGTTGGTCCTACACCCGGGACGACCCGGACGACGGGGTCACTCTCGTGGTACTGCGCGCCCTGGACCAGCGCGCCCCGTCCTCATTCCGTGTCGTGGTCGAGGAAGTCGACATCGAGGCGGGAACGCACACGCTTCGCGAAGGCGGCTTCGAAACGGCCGAAGAAGCCCTGCAATGGTGTGACGACCGCCTCAGCGGCGTGAGTAAGGCTCTGCCACCGGTCCGCCCGACGCCATCACTTTCCCGCCGTGCTCCCATGCCGACACCGGCGCCTTCCCGGCCCTCGGGCCGTTCACGCTGAAGCCCCGTTTCCGGGTCAGCGCGGCGAAACATAGCTGATGATCGCCGGTTGGCCAAACCGGCGATTCTCCGGACTCTTAAACGGCCGCCGGGACAACACCGGTTCGGCACTTCCCTCATTTCTTCCTTCCCGCCTGGAGGCTACTTCCGCATGCGCGCAACCCGAATAGCCGTATCCGCCGCAATCCTCGGCGCCCTCGCCCTGCCGATCGCGGCGGCCACCACCGCCACGGCCGCTCCGAGCAGCGTCCTGACCTCCCAGTCCTGCAACGACCCTGGTCCGTGGGTCATCGGCACCAAGGCGGTGACCATCCGCTCCAAGGCATCGGCCAAGTCCACCCCCGTCGGCATCTTGTACCGCGGGCACAAGTTCACCGTCCACAAGACCAGTGGCCACTGGCGGTACATCACGGATCGAACGACGGGTGAGAAGGGCTGGGTGTCCGCTACCTACGTCTACCGCGACGTCCCGATGTGCCTCGACTGAGACAGATGCACCAGCAACTCGACTGCGTCTCGGCGCTTTTGAGCGCCTAAATCCCTTCCTTCTCGGTAGTTCAAGGACCCCTGTGTCCGTCCAAGAGGAGTCCCCCTTGTCCGACGCTCCACCCGATGCAGTAGACAATGTCGTGGCAGTGCTCACCGAACGGATCGAATCCCGCTTCGGAATGAGCATGGATCACTTGAAGGCGGCCGTCGCCGCTGCGCCGACCGCCAACTCCAACGCCACGGACGTGGTCAAGTGGCACGGCCTTCTCCTCGAATCGCAGGCAGCGCTGGAACGAGCGGAGGACGCCCTCGTGGTCGTGCTGGAGAGCCAGCCCAGTGAGGTCGACGATCCGACAATGGAGTTGGCCCATCGCGTCGACGCGGCCGTCACCGCCCGGGACGGGCGGGCCATGGTCGTGCGGTGGCTTCTCGACCCGAACGCCGTGGGCAAGGAGGACCTGGCCGCCCGTCGGTTGGCCCGCTTGCGCGGGCGTCAGGGACCGGCCGTGCCCACCAGCCCTCCGCCGAGGCCGGCGACCACCCCGCAGCCGGGAAGGAGCCTTGCACGGTGAGCGTCCAGCTCAAGCTCAGCTCCGCGGACGACCTGCTGCACCAGATCTTCGGCGTCCCGGTCGGCGACCTGTACACAGCAGCGGTACGTCCCGACGCTTCCCCGGCGCTGTCCCGCGCACTGGAGCTGCGCTCCTTCCTGGCTCTGGCCGAGGAGCAGGTCGCCCGGGTCCGTGACCGCGTCCACGAGGCGATGGCCGCGGACCGCGACATGGACGAGCTGTCCGCCGAGGACCTGCGGATGGACGCGCAGTGGCTGGAGGCGGCGCTCGACGCCCGCGACGGCTACCGCGCCGCGCTGGATGACCTGCTGCGCACCATGCCCCCACCCGGGCAGCGGGCCCGGACCGTCCGCACCATGCAACCGACCCCCGCCACCGTCCTGCCTTCAGCCGCCCCGGCGCCCAAGCGTGCCGGGGCGGCCCGGGCCCGCCGACTGTGAAAGCTTCTGCTTGACCCACCCGACGTCCGCCGAGATCGCCGGACGGATCGAGGACCTCTTCGGCGCTCCGCTCGCCGCCCTCGCCTCCCATGCTCAGGACCAGCCGCCTGGCATGCTCTCCGCGCTCCTCGGCCTGCACGACACCCTCGCCTTCACCGAGCGCAGCATCGCCTTCCATCGTGAGCGACTCGCTCAACTGGTCCACCCCGAGCGGCACATCAGCGCCCACGAGGTGCCGCACGTGCTCGATTGCGCCCGCCGGCTCGCGGAAGCGGTCGCTGTCCGGGATACCCAGGCGGTGACGGCGTCGGCGGTGCTGCACAGCCTGGTGCGCGTCGAGCCGCCCGAGCCGTCCCGAGCGTCAACCGCCGCCGTGGTCACGGCCCCTGCCGCTCCGGCTGCGAGCCCTGCACCAGGCCGCTGACCCTCACGCGTATCCGCCACTCTCACTGGAGTTTCTTCCTTGGCCCTCACCGGTCTGCCCCCCGACACCGATGCCGACGTCGCCCGGGTCACCGAGGCACTCGCCATGATCACTCCACGCTGGAACGTACGGATCCTGCTCGCCCTCAGCGGGCAGCCGCTGCGCTACAGCGAACTCGCGGCCAAGGTGTCCTGGCTGCGCGACGGCCAGCTGCACCCCAAGCTGCGCCAGCTGTGCGATGCCGGCCTCGTCCAGCGCACTGAGCACACCTCGCGGCATGTCACCTACGGCCACACCGACCGTGCCGCAACGCTGCTGCCAATTCTGCCGCTGATTGTCACCTGGGCCGAGCGGTATCTGGAGAAGTCGGACCAGCCGCTGCCCGCGATTGAGCAGGTCGAGGACAGTCTCACGCTCCTGACCCGGCGGCACGCCGCCGCGATCCTGTGGGTGCTCAAGATCCGGGGCGAGGCCAGCGGCCGGGCTCTGGCCCAGACGGTCATGCCCGGCAGTGACTGGACCAACATCTACCCACCGCTGCGGCAGCTGGTGGACGACGGTCTCGTCGGAACCGACGGGATCGGGCAGCCCTACCGTCTGTCTGCCGCCGGCGACGGTCTCGGTCCCGTCCTGGGCGCCCTGTCCGCCTGGTCCGCCGGCCAGTCCCTCAACCAGGCCGGAGAGCACCCGATTTGGGGGAGCGCCAACGCCGCACCTGAAGAGCGGATGTGGCTCAGCAGCCAGACACGGATGCCGGCCCCGACGACCGCGCCCGCACCGTACCCGACCGACCAGACGCCGCCGGCCTGGCAGCGCACCGCTCTGTTCTCCCATGCCACCCCGCCCCGCCCGCTGGCGGCACTTCCGACTGGAGGCCCGCGCCGATGACCACCCTGTTCCAGGCCGCTGGCCTCCGGCACGCCTGCACGATGCTGACCACCCCCGGTCTGATCCGCCTGGTCTCCGAGATCGACGACAACGGCCCCATCGCGCCGCGCAGCCTGACTCGCACCCTCCCCGACGTGCCCGTGGCCCAGCTGCGTCAGGCCGTCGAGCAGGCCCGCGCTCTCGGGCTGGTCCGTCACCGTCCTGGTGTCGGCCTCAGCCTGACACCGTCCGGATCGGGCCTGGCCGACCTCTACGACGGGATGGCCCGCTGGGCTCGCAGCCGCAGTCTCCCGGCCCCAGTGTGCGACTTCACCAGCCGTGTCCAGCACACCCTCGCGATCCTCGCTGTGCCTATCGCTCTGACTGCGCAGGAGGCCACCGAGGAGTTCGAAGGCGCTCCGGCTACCGAGGCCGATGAGGAGCAGGCCGGGCCGCGTGACCTTCTGACCCAGTGGCTGCGCGAGAACCCGCAGCTTGTCCAGGGCGCCGAACCCGTGCTGGCCGCGTGAGGGCCGCCAGAGCCCGGCACGCCCGCCACCCTTCCTTGTTCCGCAGCGTCTACCTGCCCCGAACGGCTGACGGCGCCGCGTTCGCGATGACCACCTACGGCATCCCGCTCATCGTGGTCGCGACGACAAGGTCGACGACCCTGACGGGCGTCGCCTTCGCGCTGGAGTGGCTGCCGCGCCTGGTGGCGTTCACGGTGGCTGGCTCCCTCGTCGACCGCCACGGCATTGCCCGCATCTTCCGAACCGCGTGTGTCGGCAGGGCTCTTGCCGTCCTGCTGGCCGCGCTCCTGCTGGCGGCGCCTGACTTCGGGGTGCCAGCGGCGGTGACGGTGATGGCGCTCGCACCAGTGAGCGGCTTCCTCACCGAGTGCAGCTACATCGCTGCGGAGACCGCCGGCGGCGACGCAAGTCGAACAGTCGGGGTCCGGGCGCACCGGGTGCAGTCCGCTTTGCTGGCCATCGACCAGACCACCACGCTGGCCGGGCCCCTGGCCTCAGGACTGCTGCTGCAGTACGGCGGACCGGCTCTCATGCTCAGCACCCTCGCTGCGCTCTCCCTGCTCGCCGCCACCTTGCTTCCACGCCAGTCGGCCATGCCGAGTGGCGACACGCAGGCCAAGAACGGTGTGAGGGCCGGCTGGGGCACTCTGCGTGCCCTTCCCGCCCTGGCCTGGCTGGTCGGCGGCTTGCTCGTCTCCAATACGGCCATCGCCCTTCTCCAGGCGGCGATGCCGGTGATCGTGGTCACCGAGCTGGGACGCTCCAGCGCCGATGCGGGACTCATCTGGTCCGCCGCCGCCCTCGCCTCCCTGCTGGCCATCACCTGCGCGCGTCGGGCAATCGACCGGTGGGGGCTGTGGCCGGTCGGTGCCACCTCTGCCGCCGTCGCCGCCGGAGCCACCCTCGCAGTCGCCCAGGCAGACACCTACCGCGGATACGTCCTGCTGATCGCCGTCCTGATGGCCGGCGAAGGCGGCCTCACCGTCGTCCTGCGCACCCTGCGCTCTCATCTCATCCCGCCCGAGGTGTTCGGCAGCACCCTAAGCCTGACGATCCTCCTGCTCCTGGTGCCCTTCCCCCTCGCCGGTCTGCTGGTCGCGGCCATCCCGCCCGGCCAGATCGGGCACGCCGTCACCGTCACCTCCCTCCTGCAGGCCCTCGGCCTCTTCACCGCCTTCGCCCGGCTGCGCACCCTGCGCACCACCCCTGCTTGAGCCCTCGCCCCGAAAGGAACCGACGCCCCCGCATGCCCTCCACCGTGCAGGTCGGATTGCCCGGCCTCGACTTTCCGCACCGGGACGGACTCACGATCACCGAACGGTTCCGCGCCTTCGACTCCCAGCACCCCTGGATCTACCGGGCTCTTGAACGGCTCGTCGAGGAGCGTCTTGCTGCCGGAGCCGAGCGTGTCGGGATGAAAGCGCTGTTCGAGGCTCTGCGCTGGTGCCGGCCGCATGGGGTCAAGGGCCTGAACAACAACTACACCGCCTTGTACGCCAGGCGGTTGCTTGCTGCCCATCCGGAGTGGGCGTCCGTGATCGAGGTCCGCCGCCGACGCAGCCCGTAGAGCCCCTCGGCCACCTTTCCCTATCTGATCTTTGAGGAGTTCGTTCTTGTCTGACCGTCCTGTCGTCCTGGTTGTCGCAGCCGCCGACATGGAAGCCGAGGCATACCGCGGCTACTGCCTTGAGTCCGTGGCTGCCACCTACGACGTCGTCCTGATCACGGGCGAGGAGCCGTCGTGGGAGGTGCCGTACATCCGGGACTGCGTGGTCGTTCCCGATCCGACCGATCAGGCGGCGCTGTCGGCTGCCGGTCGCGTCCTGGCCGAACGCTACGACCTGGCAGGCGTGTTCACGTGGACCGAGTGGTACCTCGTGCCCGTGGCTCGCCTTGCACGCCAGCTCGGCTTGCCCACCACTGGCCCGGAGGCCATGCAGGCGTGTCGCAACAAGGCCACCTCGCGCACTCTGTTCGCCCGGCACGGGGTCCCGTCGGCCGCCTCGGCGAGCGTCCGCACCCTGCACGAGGCGCGGGGCGCGGCCGATCGGATCGGCTACCCGGTCGTGCTGAAACCGGCCGCGCATGCCGCAAGCATCGGCGTCATCCGCTGCGATACTCCCGAACAGCTCACCAGTGCCTTCGAGTTCGCCAACAAGGCCGCCGGTCTGGGGCGGGAGAACACCAGCGTGCTGGTCGAGGAGTATCTCGACGGGCCCGAGTTGTCGGTCGAGTGCGTCACCCATCGCGGTGAGAGCACCGTGGTCGCCGTCACCCGCAAGACCGTCAGCGACCCGCCGTACTTCGAGGAACTGGCCCACTCGGTCGACGCTGGCGATCCTCTGATCGATGTGGTCGCCCCGGCGGCACGGGCCGCGATCCGCGCCCTGGGGATCACCGACGGCGTCGCCCATGTCGAGATGCGCCTGGTCGACGGACGCCCCCGGCTGGTCGAGGTCAACGGCAGGATCGCCGGCGACATGATCGGCCACCTGGTCCGCCTGGCCACCGGCATCGACCTGCCGCGCGCCGCCGCCGACATCGCCTGCGACCGTGCACCGGACCTCACCCCCACCCGCTCCTCGGCCGCCGCGATCCAGCTCATCTACCCGGAAACCTCCGGCATTCTGCGCCGCCTCGACTTCGACGGGTCGCGCCCGGCGGGGCTGGAGCGCGTCCACTTCCAGCGCCACGTCGGTGACCAGATCCTCCTCCCGGCCGATGGCGGCGACATGTTCACCGCCCGTATCGGCTACCTGATCACTACCGCGCCCACCGCCGACCTCGCCCAGGCCCGCGCCGAGCAGGCCGCCCACAGCCTCCGCATCGACGTCACACGGCACATAGCCGGTGACGTGGTCGTGGGCGGTCGGGCTGCATGAGCCGTACCACCGCCTCCGCCCGCCATAGCCGGGGGCTGCTCACCGGTTACTTCCTGGGCTTGGGCGTGGTGATGGCCGTGTGGGGCGCCCGGATGCCGGCCGTCCAGCAGGCCGCCCACCTCAGCACCGCCCAGCTGTCCCTTGTCCTGCTCGCTGCTGCTCTTGGGATGGTTGTCGGCCTGTGCAGCGGCGGTCGGGTCGCCCGGCCCGAACGGCTCCCGCTCCTCTTGATCTTGGGAGCCGTCGGCCTGGCCGGAACACTCGCCGTCCTGGGCCAGTGCCGCACGCTGGCCTCGCTGCTCGCGGCGGCGCTCGCCTTCGGCATCGCACACGGCGTCCTGGACGTCGCAGCGAACTCCGCGGCGGTGCGCTGCCAGAACGCTTGTGGCCGGCCCATCATGTCCTCCCTGCACGCTGCCTACTCGCTGGGAGCGCTCGGCGCCGCCGCCCTGGCCGCCGCCACCGTCCGCATCAGCCACAGCACCCTGTTCCTGGTGACCGGCCTGGCGCTGACCGCCGCTGTACTCGTTGCCGGAGCGAGCACACGCGCCCTGCACGGCGCCGATCAACCTCTGACGCCCAACAACGTCGACGCCGGCGCTGCCCAGGCGGCACTGCCGCCCACGAGGCTGTGGCTGCTGGGTGCACTGGCGGCCGCAAGTCTGCTGGGGGAGGGGGCGGCAGCTGACTGGGCCGCCGTGCACGTGCATAGCCTGCACGCCAGCACGGCCGTCGCAGCGAGCGCGTTCGCCCTCTACAGCGCGGCCATGGCCCTGGGACGGCTGAGCGGCGACCGGCTCACCGCCGCCGTCGGCGCCCCCACACTGGTCCGTGCCGGCGCGGTGCTCGCCGCCGCCGGACTGGCCACCGGCGTCCTGGCCGACAGCGTGCCCGCGGCTCTGGCCGGCTGGACCGTCTTCGGACTCGGCCTGTCCGGCACCGTCCCGTCCCTGATCACCGCCGCAGGGACCGGCGGACCGAAGGCCGTGGCCACGGTCTCCGTCACCGGCTACCTCGGCCTGCTGGCCGGCCCCGCACTCCTCGGCGCCCTCGCCAGTACCGCCACCTTGCCCACGGCCCTGCTGCTACCCGCCCTCCTGGCAGCCGCCATCGCCTTCCTCGCCCACCGCGCCCTGGAGAACACCACCCCTTGACCCGCCACACCCGCCTCGTCGCCGTGATCCTCGACTACAACGGCGTCATCGGCCTGCAGCCCACCCGCAGCCAGTGGCTCCGCCTCGCCCGTATCGCGTCCTGGTCCGAAGACGACCTCACCGGTTTCCAGCGCGCCTTCTGGAGCGCCCGCGAACCCTACGACGCCGGCCAGCTCAGCGACATGGCGTACTGGGCCCGCGTCCTCGGCTCCCATCCCGACCCCCGGCTGCTGCGCGAACTCCTCGCCGCGGACACGGACATGTGGACCGCCACGGACGAGCGCGTCCTGTCCGCCCTTCGCCGCGCCCACCGGACGGGGCTGCCGATGGTGCTCTTGTCCAACGCACCCCGCCACCTCAGCGACGTGCTCGACACTCACGACTGGCGGCCGATGATGACCCAGGCCCTGTACTCGGCCCGGCTGGAAGCCTGCAAGCCCGACCCGGCCGCCTACCGCCACGCCCTTGCAGCCACCGGCGCCGGTAACCCGGAGCGCGTGTTGTTCGTAGACGACCGCGCCGACAACTGCCATGCCGCTCGCAACCTGGGGCTGACCGCGCTCCACTACACCGGCCGACCCGCCGACCTTGAAGGGGCACTGCTGCCCACCGCGTGACCCGCCCCTACCTCACCGTCCCAGGATCCTGTGCTACCCCACGACGACACCATCGACGGGGACGTCTACGTCTCCCCGCGCTACCTCGCCCGCGCCACCGCGATCGGCGATCCCGGCCTCGACCCGCTGCGCGACCTCGGCTGGGACCTTCACCACGACGACCTGGGCAATGCCTACCTGACCGCACCCGACCGCAAGGTCCGCCTCGGCTACCTTCCCGAGGGCGAGGACGACGGCCTGTGGCGCATCAACGCCTACAAAGACCCCTTCGGCCCCCCTGTCTGGGGCGTGTGCTTCAACGACTCCTGCCCGACGGAGTTCGTCACCGCCTTCACCACCGCCCTCGCCGAGGCATACCAGCAGGGACCGGACAGCTACTTGGCCAGGCCCGTCTCCGGGAGCAAGGACCATGACCCCTTCCTCGCCGTCGCACCACTGATCAACCGGGGCTGGCTCATCGACCGGCCCCGCTGGGGCGTCTTCGCCGTCCAGTCACCCGACAAGCTGGCCGGACTCGAATACACCACCGGCGACCTCGACCCGGAAACCGAGCTGACCACGCGAGAGGCACGCTGGCAGCTGTGGGCCGGCACCTCCGTCGACCGGCCCTACTGGTACGCCACCGCCAGCACGGACACCCCCGTGGGCCTGCTGAAGGCCCTCACCGAGTGCGTCTCCGACCCGGCGCCGCTGCCCCGCTGGCGGGAGGACACATACAGCTACGTCAAAGGCAGGGCCCAGGTCACCTCGATCATTCCGCCGGGGCCGCCAGCCCCGACCCCGCTCGACGTCCAGCGTGCCGTCGGCCGCAGGCCGGCCGCCCGGCCCGCTGCCAGCGTCCCGCGCTGGAGCACCACCAGCCGACCCGCGCTGGCCGGGCCGCGCCGCTGACATTCCCGGGAGACCTACGTGGCCATGTACGCCCGCGAGTTCTTCGCCGAACTCGAGTTGCCCTTCGCCGACAGTGCCGTTGTCGGCGACACCTACTACGCCACCCCCATACCCGGGGGCCCGCTGCGGTTGCGGATCGACTTCAGCCCCGCTCAATGGGCCAACGAGTACGCCGGTCTTCGCCTCGCCACCCTCCACCAGGACCGAGGTGAACTCGACGTCACCGTCCTACGGTTCGCCGATCACAAGACCTTCGATCACCGCGACTCCACGCGCGGCCTTCAGCCGCACAACTCGGGCCACGGCAGGTTAAAGGAGTTCAAGGATCGCCCTGACTGGGTGCCGTGGGAAGGCGCCCACACCAACGGCCTGCGTGATGCGATCGAGCAGTACAGCGCCGTGTGGTTCCCCGGCACCTGGGCCGCATCCGCCCCCAGCCGAGCCGCGGGTCGAACGGCGCGGTCGGTCCCGTCTCCGCCGGCTCAACGTAGGGGTGCGCGCTCCCGATGACGACGAAAATCCCACAGACAGGACCCTTTTCTGTTGCTCGACCCGCCCCTTCGAAGACCTCGATCGCGATCAGACGGTGCGCGTCCTGCCCCGCCACCTGGCGGGTCCCGGTCCGGCCGATCTCCGTGCCATCTGGCCCTTCCCCTTCGACGACGACTGGTCCCTGCACCAGCCTTCGGACGACGAAGGGGCGGTCGCGTGCAGTCCGTGCCTTCGCCTCCGTACCGGCTACGTCGCCGACCCCCACAGGCGGGGCGGCATGCAGTGGATCACCGTCGCAAGTCCCTCGGCTCCCGCCTCGCGCCGTCCTGGCGAGCCTGGGGCGGTCAGCCGGACGAACCCCAGTGGAGCGTGCAGTTCACCCCGTCGACGCCCACCACCCTGGTCGCAGCCTTTACCGCCTCCCTCCTCTCCACCGAGCCGGTAGAGCGCACCGTGAAGGACGTCCCCTTCTTCACGCGCCACCACGTCTCCGTCGCGGTGGCGACTCCAACCGCCAAGCCGCCCAAGCCGTTTACGCCGGTTGCTACGCCGCCCCCGAGGCCGGCCGTAAGCCGAACCCGCTGACACGCCTGTACCCACCCCCAAAGGAGACCAAGGCTCCCGCCGGATACGACCTCTACACGCGCACCAAGACCTTCACCGCCGGCCCCGGCACTCCGGTCACCGTGACCGTCACCAACTCCAAGCGTTCGACCTCGCCGCATCCCACACCGACCAAGAAGCCCACCCACACCCCGTCCACACCGGGGGACAACCCGACCAGCGGAACCTCCGGCGGCGGCCCCAGCCCGGCCACCTCTGACACATCCGACAGCACCCCATCGGCTGCCCCGGTGCAGGCCGTGACCGATGATGCATCGCCCACCGCCCCCGTCGGCTCCCTGGCCCACACCGGGGCCGACACCAGCCCGTGGCTCCTGGGCGGCGCCGCACTCCTTGTCGCCGGCGGTACCGCCGCCGTCATTGCCGCTCGGCGCCGAGCCAGGACCGACAGTGAGGAGACCCCTGCCGAGAACTGACCCCAGCTGAGCACAGCGCCCATTTGCCCCCGGAACCGTCGCGGACCGGGGGCTGTCGGCTGTTCAGCCCATCTGTGCGGCGGTGGCTTTCGCCAGGCGTCTTGGAAGAGCACCGCAATCCGGCGTTACGGGTTGCTCGGCTTGTTGGTTCCTTCGATGAGGAACTCCCGGGCGCCGCGCAGGGAGGTGACCAACTCGCGTTGGGTCGCACGGCAGTCGAGACGGACATCGAGCCCACCGGGGATCCCGGATTCGCTGCGCCGTCCTGCCCGCAGCCGGGAGACGTCGAGCCCATCGCGGCGAGCGACGAGGACACCGAGGTCGTAACGGCTGACAGGCTCGGCTCCCGCAAGGTGGCGTACACCGGAAGCGTCGGAGAACCCCAGCTCCAGCAGAGCGGCGGCCAGATCCGACACATGCACCGGGCACCGGACGTCGTCCGTGAACAGCGCCCCGTCCCACTTGCCCGACGTCAGGTCATGCACTGCTCGGACATGAGCAGAGCGTCGGTCCCCGATGATCAGGGAGGTACGGGCGACGACGGCGTCCGGGTACACGAGGCGGACGCCGGTCTCAGCCGCTGCCTTCGCCGCGCCGTACGGGGTGACAGGATCGGGCAACTGGGACTCGTCGTAGTGGACGCTTGCGCCGGAGAACACTGCGTCGCTCGACACGTGGACCAGCCGGCAGCCGTGCCGGGCGGCGGCCAGCGCGAGCCGCACAGGCCCCTCTGCCGTCACTGCCCAGTCGGCTGCGCCGCTGGTTGCGTTGATGATGACGCGCGGTGCCATGTCCGCAACGACGCTTTCCACATGCTGTGGATCCCGCAGATCAAGGGAATGCCAGATGGCGTCCGGGACCGAGCCCGGCCGGGTCGCGTACGTCGCGGCCGTGAGATGACCCGCGGCCGTCGCCTGGCGGACCAGCTCGCCGCCGAGGAACCCGCTCCCTCCAACGATCAAGACCGACATAAAGTGACACGATAGAGAATCACGGATGTCTCCGGCCAGTCTTGCGTAAACCGGCAGACGGGCAGGAGGCCAGTATGCCTACTGGTGAGCGTGCATTCGCGTCTCGCGGCGTGGCGATCACCAGCACGACTCGCGGTCCTGGCCATAGTGCCGTAGACCGGGTGCATGGTGCTGCAACCGCCGGTTGAACCGATGCTGGCGCAGGCCCGTGACCAGATGCCACCGCCGAGCGCGCTCCCCGGCGAGCCGCTGTTCCAGCCGAAGTGGGATGGCTTCAGGGCCCTCGTTTTCACCCCCTGTTCGGCGCCCGGACCCGTCCTGATCCAGTCCCGGCGCGGGACACTGATCCAGGCCCGTTTTCCCGACCTCGTGCACGCCGCCGCCGAGCTCCCCAAGGGCCTGATCCTCGACGGAGAACTGCTGGTATGGGCCGGTGAACACCTGTCCTTCGAGGCCCTGCAACGGCGCGCGGCCTCGCACGGCCGTCCCGTTGCCCGGCTTGCTGAGCAGACGCCGGCCCACTTCGTTGTGTTCGATGTCCTCCAGATAGACGGTCATGAATCGTTGCGGACGCCGTACGCCCAGCGCCGGGCGCGGCTGGAGACGGTGTTCGCCAAACACCACCTGGCCGACCCGTGGACGCTGTGCCCGGAAACCGGCGATGTGATCCTCGCCCGGGAATGGCTGATGTCCTGGACCGAGGTGCCCGGCATTGAGGGCCTGATCATCCGTGGAAGCCAGCAGCGCTACCTGTCTGGTGCCCGCGCGCTCATCAAGATCCGCAGACGCGACACCACCGAGTGCATCATCGGCGCAGTCACCGGCACGCTGCGTCGCCCGCAGAGCCTCGTGCTGGGCCGGTACGACCGGGGTGGGATCCTGCGGGCCGTCGCCCGCAGCACACAGCTGCAGCCCCGCCACGTCTGGCATCTCGCCGATCAGCTCACTGCGGCCAAGAGAGGGCACCCGTGGGAGGGCGTCCGGTTCACCACGACATGGGGGTCCCGAACCCCGCTGGAGGTGGTCCTTGTCGAGCCGGAGCTGGTCGCCGAAGTCGACGTGGACACCGCCCAGGACCGAGGCGTGTGGAGGCATCCCGCGCGGTACGTACGACTTCGCGAGGACATGGCGCCCGGGGACGTTGTTGCGTTCGGGCAAGGAGCTGTGCCGGCCGCTGGGTGACGGCCGCCGATAAGCCGGAGGAATCGTCGGCGGCCTCAATCGCTCTGCATGGCCGGCACACCAGCTGGACATCGGACCCGTAGCGGCGCGTCAGCCCCTGGCACCGCGCAGTAGCCGACCTGATTGGGGGCACATCCCAGTAGCAGAGCGGCGGCGGCCCGGTCCGTTGAAGGGTCGATGCGCTGTGGCATCTCGTCCATGTGTCCGAATGTACGTCCGGCCGCCGGGGCGGGCAGTTCGTCGACCGGAATGCTCACGCCAGGTCTGTGCCCAGCTCGGTGTCAGGGCGGCAGAACTGGCACGGCTCGATGTTCGGGTCGGTGAGCGCGGCCCGCGCCTCATCTGGCCTGATCTGGTGCGGCGTGCCCTCGATCATCGAACAATCAGCGAGGTGGATGAAGGCGGGCTCAGGCCCATGAGGGGTCCGCTTCTGCTGGACGACGTAGCCGGTCTCCATCGGCGGCGGAGTGAAGCCTGCAAGCGGGCCGCCACCGTTAACCTTGCCCATCCGCCGACCCGGCTGCCTTGGTCGCTCCGGCTCGGCCGGACCCTCGGCGCGGGCCAGGGGCATCTTGACCTTGTCTCGTTGGAGACGCAGGTAGATGGCGATGGTCTCGGTCTTGGCGAGCTGCTCGTCCAAATACGCCAGGATCAGCCGGAGCCGGGGCGGGTCAGAGGGCAGCGGCGGGTCAGGGGGTAGCTCGGACATGTGCACCGTGCAGCGCCGCCCAGCCCGCTGACCGCTGGCCCTGCCAGTACGGATGGAACAGCACCTCCGACGACAGGTGGATCAGTCGCGTCCGAACCGCAGTGCGCGGCCGTGCTGCGAGCTGCCGGTAGGTGGCGTGCCACTCCTCTTGTGCGCGAGCGAGGTCGTCGGGAATCGGACTCATAGCCGGATTCAAGCATGTGTTCGATTTCCTTGGCCACTCCGCCCGACCCTGACAAGGTGCCGGTGTGTCTCGAGCCAACCAACCTTGGGCGCGCGCCATCGAACCTTGGCCCTTGAGAGGCCGCGCCACCGAAGCCCGGTCGACCCTGACAGCAGTTCTGTCCTTTGACAGTGAAGATAGTCGAGTGCTGGCTGCTGACCTGCGCCGACTATGTTGGATGTCAACTAGGCCGCTCGTGCCGAGGGCGTCCGGTTCGGCTTTTGTCTGCGCTGCGCTGGTGTCGAATCGCTGGATCGGTCACAAGTGCTGCTGGACGGATTCAGGCGAGCGCCGGCGCGAGGTACTCCAGCGCGTAGCCAGTGCCGTTGCGCGTCACGCGTCCCACTCCGGGTGAGTCCAGGTGGGCGCCGGCGACGAAGTACCCGGGCGTGGTGAGTTGTTCGAGGAGCTCGGTGCGTGCCTTGCGTGCTTGGGGCTGTGCGCCATCGAGTTCCCAGGAGACGTCCGGCTGGGCGAATTGCAGTGACGGTACGTGCACGGTGTCGCCCCAGACGAGGAGCCGGCCGGCGCTGCTGCTGACCTCGTAGACGGTGTGCCCGGGGGTGTGCCCGGGCGTCGGGACGGCCATCACCCAGTTGTTGATCGCGATCTTGTCGGTGATGGTGGCGACTCGGTCGCCGACCGGTTCGAGCCGTCCGCTGAATACTGCTGTGTCGCCTACGCCGATCCACACGCGTCGGAGGTTGGAGAACGCCTGGGAGCCATCGGGGGCGATGAGGCCGTTGACGTGGTCTTCGTGATTGTGGGTGATCGCCACATCGGTGATGTCGCCGCGGTCGATTCCGGCTTCGGCCAGGGCGTCGTAGAGCGCACCCATGGTCGAATGCCAGGCGTTGGATGCGCCGGTGTCGATGAGGATGGATGCTGTCCCGTCAGTGATGTGGAACGCGTTGACCGAGAGGCGGAGGTTCCCGTCGACCAGCGGGACGGTATCGGGCAGCTCCGCTAGTGTGCGTCCGCTTACGTCACGCAGCCGTGTGGGCGGCATGTCGACGTAGCCGTCGCGCAGTGAGGTCACTGTCAGATCGCCGAACTCGAAGGTGGCATGGTGTCGGCCGCCTGAGATGAGCCGCATGGAATCGTCCTTGTGTGTGCGTGGTTGCTCGGTGGGGGGTTGATTGCCTGCGAGTAGCTTGGCTGTGGTGATAGTCGCGGCGGAGGCAGCAAGTCCTGTGCCGACGGCGATCAGAAGCCGCGGCGCGAATGGCTTCTCAGGGACCGTTCTTCGGCCGCGTACTGACGGTGTTGCGCAGCGTGCCAAGTCCAGTGATCGCGCATTCGACGACGTCGCCGGGGGTGAGGAAGCGCGGCGGGCTGAAGCCGAGGCCGACGCCGGCCGGGGTGCCGGTGGCGATGATGTCGCCGCTGTGCAGGGTGATTCCCGCGGAGATGGTACTGATGAGTTCCGGGATGTCGAAGATGAGATCGGCGACGGATGCCTTCTGGCGGGGCTCGCCGTTCACGGTGGAGGAGACCACGAGCCGTGTGGGATCGCCGACTTCGTCGGCGGTGACCGCCCAGGGGCCCATCGGGGCGAAGGTGTCGAGTGACTTGCCCAGGAGCCACTGCTGGTGGTCCCTTTGCAGGTCTCGCGCGGTGACATCGTTGATGATCGTGTAGCCCCACACGTGGGCCGTCGCCCGATCGCGATGGATGCCGCGCCCGCCGCGCCCGATGATGACGGCCAGCTCGGCCTCGTAGTCGAGCTCGGAGGTGACCGCGGGGTGAGGGTCGATGTCCTCGTACGGTCCGATCACCGTGGAGGGGAGCTTGGAGAAGACGACCGGTACGGTCGGCAGAGCCCCGGGGCGTTCCGGCTGGTCGTAGCCGGAGCGGCCGAACTCCGCCACGTGATCGCGGTAGTTCTTGCCGACCGCGAACAGGTTGCGGCGTGGCTGCGGGATCGGTGCGAGCAGCCGGGGCGAGGCCACGGGCGGCAGGCCGGCCGCGGTGTCGATGACAGGTCGCAGCTGTTCCCAGTCGTCGATGACGTCGAGCAGGGTGCGGTTACCGAGCACACTGCTCAGGTCGCGTACGTGTCCTTCGTCGTCGATGTGGCCGAGCGCGGCGCGCTCGGCGGCGGTGAACGTCACGAGCTTCATCAGCCGGGTTCCTTCCTCTTGCCGTGGTCGAGCAGGGCGGCGGGCAATCTCGTGCTGCGGCGGCTCGGATGCGGCTACTTCGCGGGCTGCGGACGCCAGGTGCCGTCGAGCGGTACGCCGGCGGCGGCGGCGATGCGGTCGCGGGACGCGATCAGCCGGGTCTTGAGCGCGGGCAGGTCGACGTCCAGCAGGGTTCCATCTCGTTTGACCACGCGGCCGGCGACGAGCACGGTGTGGACCAGTCCGGGGTGCCCGGCGGAGACGATGGTGCCGGCCGGGTCGGTGACCGGGAAAACAGTGATGTCGTCGGTGCGCAGCAGGATGATGTCGGCGTCCTTGCCGGGGGTGAGGCTGCCGGTGCGGGCGTCGAGTCCGCACGAGGCGGCGGCGTCGATGGTGGTGAACTCCAGCAGGTCGCGGGAGTTCAGGCCGCCGTCCAGGCCGCGCTGCACCGCGAAGGCGGTGCGCATGGTGGAGAACATGTCGCCGCTGACCGAGGGGACGTCGTCGACGGACAGCGTCGGGCGCAGGCCGGCGGCGAGTGCCCGGCCGGTCAGCGGGTTGCCGAAGCCCATCTTCAGCTCGACGTCCGGGCTGATGGAGAGCCAGCTGCCCGCGTCGGCGAGCATGCGCAGTTCTTCGTCGCTGATGCCGTTGCCGTGCACGAACGTGGTGGTATCCCGCAGCAGGCCGTGCTCGTTAAGGTCGGCGATGGGGCGCTGGGTGCCGTCGGAGCCAGTGTGCAGGCTGGTGCGCAGGCCGAGTTCTTCGGCCAGCTTCAGCTCCCGGGCGAGGGCGTCCATGCCGGTGTCCTCGGGGCCACGCAGTCCCCACACCAGGCTGACCAGTTGGTCTCCGGCCAGGTCGGCGTGGACGCGGCGGATCGCGTCGTCCACGGAGTCGGCGGAGCCCCAGCCGGCGCCCAGGCAGAAGATGGACCGGGCCGGTACGTCGCGCAGTGCGGCGATGGCGGCGTTCTCGTGCTCCGGGCCCTGCGCGACGTGGTACCAGTCCAGCATCGTGGTCACGCCGGAGTGCAGGGCCTCGAGGCGGCCGAGCAGGGTGCCCAGGTACACGTCTTCGGGCTGGTAGTGCGGCTTGACGGTGCCGTGCATGGCCACCGCCCACTCAGGGAACGTCCAGTCCGCGCCGGCGCCGCGGAACGCGGTCTGCCAGCCGTGGCGGTGGTTGTCGACGAAGCCGGGCATGACGATCCGGTCGGACGCGTCGATCACCTCGGCGTCCGGCGCGTCGATCCGCTCGGCCACATGGATGATCTTTCCGTTCTCGATGAGCACGTCGCCGGGCTCAAGGTCCCCGATGGCCGGGTCCATGCTGACGACGGCGCCGCCGGAGAGCAGGGTCTTCATGACAGGGTCCTTTGCTTCGGTGGTTCACGTTCACCCGCGTCAGGCGGGTTGAGGCCGGGTGCAGGGACGCTCAGTGGTGCAGCGCGTCGGCTGCGGCGAGGGCGTCGGCGACCAGGTCGGCGGTGTCCTCGGTGCCAGCCGCCAGCCGCACCAGGCCCGCCGGCACGGCATCGGTGATCTGGTCGTCGCTGAGCATTCCGGCCCACATGGAGGCCGGGTGCACGGCGAGCGACTCGACACCGCCCAGGCTGGCCGAGCGGCGTGGATAGCGCAGGTGAGACAGGAAGACATCGGCCATCTGGTATCCGCCGGTGAATTCGACGCTCAGCACCCCGCCGAATCCCTTCATCTGGTCGACGGCCAGCTTGTGCTGCGGGTGGGTCGCCAGGCCGGGGTAGTGCACGCGCGCCACTGCCGGGTGGCTGTTCAGTGCCTCGGCGAGGGCGAGGCCGTTGTCGTTGTGGCGCGGCACACGCAGCGGCAGGGTGCGTATGCCGCGCAGCAGCAGCCAGGCGTCGATGGGGCCGAGGGTGGCACCGGTGAGCAGGCTGGTGTCCCAGATCCGGTCCAGGATCTTCGCCGGCCCGGCCAGCACCCCGGCGGAGACGTCGGAGTGGCCGTTGAGGTACTTCGTCGCACTGTGCCAGACCACGTCGATGCCGAAGTCCGCCGGACGCTGGTTCAGCGGGGTGGCGAAGGTGTTGTCCGCCAGGGTCAGCACACCATGGGCATGGGCCAGGTCGGCGACGGCGCGCAGATCCGTGATCTGCAGCAGCGGGTTACTCGGTGTCTCCACCAGGATCAGCCGCGTCTTGGGAGTGAGGGCCTTCTCAAACTCCTCGGGGCTAGTCTGGTCGACCAGCGTGGTGGACACGCCCAGACGCGGCAGCAGATTGAGCAGGACCGATGCAGTGCCGCCGTAGGTGGACTTCTGCCCGATGACATGGTCACCGGCGGACACCAGAGCGAGTACCGCCGTGGTGATCGCAGCCATGCCGGACGCGGTGACCATCGCGGCCTCGGTGCCCTCCAGCTCCGCGACCACGGCCGCGACCTGGGCGTGGTTGGGGTTGCCGAAGCGGGTATAGAAGTCGGCGCCCCGCGGCTCGACAGCGCCGGCGGCGAAGGTGGCCGCGTCCTCGGCCGAGAACGCCGCCGTCTGGTAGATGGGCGGCGCAACAGCGCGGCTGGAGTGGATCTCACGGTCGGTGTGAACGGTGACGGTGCTCTTGCCTGGCATGGCTGCCCTTCCGGAATTCGACGCTATGTCCATATCCAGCATGGCCGCCGGTAAAGCCGACGCGACCCGGTTGTCAGCAATCTTGGCAAGATCTTGCGCTCAAACACGGCAATCATTTGTGCTATGTGAGCCTGTCAAGCAATATCCTGCTGTCATGGATGAAGTGGACCGGTCGATCCTGGCCGTACTCGAACGGGACGGCCGTATCAGCAACAACGAGCTCGCCGCCCGCGTCGGACTGACGCCCTCACCGTGCCTACGGCGCGTGCGGCAGCTGGAGGAGACCGGCGTCATCCGCGGCTACCGGGCGCTGATCGACCCGGCGGCGGTCGGCCGCGGGCTGCGCGTCTTCGCAGGGGTGCGGCTGATGCGGCACACCCGCGCAGCCGTGGTCGCCTTCGAACAGCAGGTGATGGAGCTGCCGGAGGTGACCGCCTGCCACCACATCACCGGCAACTTCGACTACCTGCTGCAGGTGGAAGTCGCCGACCTGCCCGCCTACGAGGATTTCCACGCCAACCAGCTGGCTGCCCTGCCCGGCGTCGGCACGGTCAACAGCTTCGTCATCATGAAGACACTCGACACCCCATGCCAACCAGCTGCCCGCGGCCCGGGCGGCCCACGCTGACGGTCGTCCCATGACCGGAGCCGGCGGGTGCCGCGCGGGCGCGGGCAGCGGGAATGTCACGCGGTGATGGAGCCGCGGATGCACACCGTCGTGGCGCCGCTGACCCAGACGGTGCCGTCCGGATCGGCGGTGATCTCGATGCTGGCGGCCCGCCCCAGCCGCGTGCCCTGGGAGACCCGGTAGGTGGAGGGTGCGCCGCCGATGGCGGTGAGCCACTGCCCGACACCGGCATTCATGCTGCCGCAGGCCGGGTCCTCGGGAACGCCTGCCCCTGGGGCGAAGGTGCGCATCTCGAAGTGGTGCGAGGATCCCTCGGGGTGGGCCCCGATCGCGCCGACCATCGCGGTCGGGATGAGAGACAGGTCGGGCTCGAGAGCGAGGACGTCCTGGGCGGTGGCCAACTGGACCACCGCCCAGCCAGGCCCGTTGTCCACCCACTGGTGGGCAAGCACCCGCTCTCGGGTGATGCCGAACGCGGCGACGATCTGGTCCAGATAGGCGTCGTCGAGGGCGCCTTCGCGCACCCTGGGCGGGGCCGCGAAGGACAGTGAGCCGTCCCCGCGACGCACGGTGACCAGGCCCGCGGCGCACTCCTGCACGATCCGGTCGGTGTGCTGTGGCGTGCCGCCGCCCTCCAGCCAGGCCCGCGCAGAACCCAGGGTGGGATGCCCCGCGAACGGCAGCTCGCCCCCGGGCGTGTAGATCCGCAGCCGGTAGTCCGCCTCCGCGGCAGTGGGGGGCAGCACGAATGTGGTCTCGGACAGGTTCGTCCAGCGCGCCAGACGCTGCATCTCCTCATCCGCCAGGTCCGTGCCGTCCAGGACGACCGCGACCGGATTGCCACCGTAGGGCTGTGCGGGGAACACATCGACCTGCATGAACGAACGGGTTCGCGGCATGGTCATCGAGCCTTTCGCATGGTGCCAGCGGATTCGGTGTCCATCCGAGCTGGCGCCTGCGGGCTGGTACAGGGCCACTCGCACTGCAGTGGACTGAATATGGCCCGGCATGGGAAGCAGGCGATCACTGTCCACCGGCCGACGTCCCCGTGCCGCCTGGTAGGCAGTGGCCTGCTCCGCGTCTTCGGTACCAACCTGCACTACCCAGCCTGCTCACCGTGTGCAACCAGCTGACCTGGGTCGACTGGGGCGGATGTCAACGAATCTGCTGGTGCTGCCGCCGTACGGGGTCGTGTGTACCTGATGTAGTGGCGAATGCTGTCGTAGGTGACCAAGTAGTCGTGGTGGTCCAGGAGCGCCGTCCAAATCTGTCTTCCGTTGAGCCTTCTGCTGATCATGCTCTCGATCAGGTCGGCGAGTTCGCCTGTGATGGGATCGGTCAGCGGGCCTGTCTCTGCAGTGGTGAGGCGTGGGATCTCCAGGGCGAAGCGGACGTCCGAGCAGCGTAGGTTGTAGCGCTTGGCGAGCGTGCGGATTTGTGCGCCTTTGAGGGCCTCTTGAGCGATACGGTGGGCCAGGGGCCGGCGCCGGGTGAAGGGATCCTTCCTGGGGAGGCGCCGGCGTGGTCTGTTCGTGCCGCCCAGGGCGTCGGCGTCAGCAAGGGCACGTTCGAGTACTACGGGCGAGTGCCCTGCGGCCGTGGCGAGGTTTTCGAGGAGCGGCTTGCCGAACCACTGTGGTGGGCCGCAGAGATAGCAGTGCAGGAAGCTGGGCTTGAGATGGTTGGCGCGAGCCAGACGCCGGATGAAGGAGTTCGCGGACTCTCCGAGACGGGGACGGAGCCGGACCGGCAGCGGTGCGAACCGGGGCGGTAGCTCGCTGTTCATCGGAACTTGCCGGTCTTCGTGGCCAGCGACGCCGTGGTGTGGGCGGTGTGGTCGAGCGGAATGGCCTGGAGGCTCTTCTTGGTGATCTTCTCGGTGCCGGTGAGGATGGCGTCGAGGGCGGCTCCGCGGATGGCGTGGGAGAGGGATCCGATCATGCCGCCGGTGCGGTCGTGCAGGAAGCGGTCCAGGCCCGTGAGTGTGCCGGGCCGGTGGTCGTGCAGCCGCAGGGCGTCCTCCATGGCGGCGACCAGGCCCTTCCATTCGCTGTTGTAGGGGAAGGGGCGGGAGGGGATCAGGGTGAAGCGGCCGGCGATCTGGGCGCCCCGTGTCCCGGACAGCAGGCCGGATTCGGCGATGTCGATGCCGGCATAGACGAAGGTGGCGGCCAGGCGCTCGGAGAAGTACTTGAGGGTGTCGGCGACTTCGGCGCCGTGGCGGCTGGTGAGTGAGATGTTGTGGAGTTCGTCGACGAGCACCAGCCCGGTGCGGGTGTCGGTGCAGACACCGACCACGGCCTCGATGATGTCGGTGATGTTCGAGCGGGCCCGCACGGGCACGCCCAGGAAGCGGGCGAACTCGGTGGCGATCATGCGGGCGGTCGCGGCAGGCGGGACAGTGACGTAGACGACCGGGATGCGGTCGGTGACCTGTGGGTGCCGGGCCCGGTCAAGGAGTTCGTGGGAGCGCCCCAACTGGGTGATGGCGATGGTCTTGCCGGTTCCTGCGGGGCCGGAAACGATCAGCCCGCGGCGGGCGCTGATCGCGTGGCGGTTGAGGAGGACCAGCCGGCGGCCGCAGATCGCCGTCTTCTCGACGATCGAGGTGGCGACCGTGAGCATGCGGGCGTGATGGTCAAGGCGATCCTCGTCGTAGAGGCCCCGCTCGGACGCCGACATGCGCTGCCAAGCGCTCCGGGACGACAGAGCCGGGGCTGTGGGTGGCCCGTCGATGAACCTCCGCCACCCGGCCAGGGTGTTCAGCTGCCGCCCAGCATCGGTGTCGGCCTCCCGCAAGACGGTGCGCCGGGCCGCCGGCTTGGGGATGGTCACGAGCGCCTCCAGGGGTTGGCCAACGGGTCGAACAGGCCCAGCGGGACGACCTCGGCCAACGAGGTGTCCGTGGCCTCATCCATCGGTTCGCTGTCGGCCGGCGGATCGGGGATCTCCCGCCCTGGGGCGGTCGCCCGGGTGCGGGCGGCGATCCGGCGATCCCGCCGGGACCGCCTTGCCGGAGGGTCCTTCTCGTCCGGGGGGCCGTCGTGGGCGCGTGTGAGCAGGGCGGCTGCCGCGTCCGCGATCTGTGCCTCGTTCCCATTCCGCGGGGCCTGCTGACGGGCGTGGTCCCAGGCCAGTTCTCCGAACGGGACGCCGACGCGGTGCAGGTGCCGCCAGAACACGGTGATCCACCGGTCCCTCCCGTCGCGGCGGTCGCGTACCCAGATCCGGGAGACGTCGTAGGGGTCGTAGTGGACCTCCCACAAGCCCTTCTTCTCCGCGACCCCGGAGCGCTGACGGCGCAACGGATTCAACTCTGGGCTGTCGTAGGTGCGGTGGTTGAGCCGGATGCCGTAGGCGTTGATCGCCTGCCACCGTTCCGGCAGCAACTCGATGTAGTCCTCACCGCTCAACGGGGCCGGAACGTAGCCGCACGACTCCAGCAGCATCGCGTATTTCTCGTTCGGCGAGTAGGCCCGCTTCGGAGCGCCTGGATCTCGTAGGGCGTCATGCGGCCGGTTCTGCCAGACGGCGACGATCCACTCGTCCAGCAGGTCCTGCAGCTCGGGCAGAGACCACAACGGTCCGTCCTCCAAGCGCCGGCCGCGACGGTCCACCGACCGGCCGGTGTAACCGGCGACAAACGGCGCGAACAGCGTCGACACCGAACCCAGGGTCTTCTCGATCACGCCCTTCTCGAAGGGCGACGCCTTGTGTGTCGGTTGCAGCGTGACACCCAAGAAGCGGCACGAGGCTCGGAAGTTGTGCGAGATGAAGACCTTGCCGTGGTCGCAGACGATCGTCTCCGGAATGATCACCGGCCTTGCCGCCGCATGCTCCAGCCGCTCGTCCAGGGCCAGCAGCCGCTCGTGCGGCAGCACCGACCGGGACATCCGAAGCGCCTCTGGCCAGCCCGGACGCATCGACTCCGGTGTGATGCTGCGGGCCATGAGGGCGGAGGCGTCGGCCGCCTTCGTCGTCGGGCGCAATACCGCCGCAGTGATCGACCTGGAGGCGATGTCGACCAGTGCGGTCAACTCGACCTTCTCCGCAATGCCGTTGTCCAGCCGCACCAGGACATCCAGCGGACTGGAGTCGATCTGCATCAACTCGCCCGGCGCGATGGCCGGTACTTCCCCGAACGGGCCGGCCGGACGCGCATGCACTGAGCGGCGCGTGGTCGCCGAACCGGTCGCGTGTGTGCCGGCGGCCAGCTTGTCGAAGAGCCGGTAGAGCGTGCGCTCCGTGGGCAGTTCGATACCGTCGGTATCCTCGCGGGACGCCAGGATCTGCTTCGTCCGCCAGATAGTGAATCGGACCGTCCTTGAGGAGGCATCCGCCGTCTCGGCGATCGCCTGCCGCATCGCTTCGACCACCGC
The DNA here is from genome assembly GCF_040297165.1 of Streptomyces sp. NPDC001851. Lineage (NCBI taxonomy): Bacteria > Bacillati > Actinomycetota > Actinomycetes > Kitasatosporales > Streptomycetaceae > Streptomyces > Streptomyces sp. NPDC001851. The sequence goes on from NZ_JBEOYR010000038.1 coordinate 54,340, forward strand.
TGGGGCGATCCGGCCGAACGTCGGCAGTTGCTTGGCCGACCGACCGTCGGCCAGCCCGACAAGCCCGTCGCGGTGATATCGCTGGCGCCGCTGCTTGATGCCGCTGGCTGTCATCGGATGGCCGGCTGCCGTCAGCTCGGCCGCTTTCGCTCGCTCGCGATCGGCCAGCGAATGCCGCCTGGGGTCGAACTCCGGTCGTGGCACTGCCCCTTGGGGTGCATCAGACGGCAGACCGTGCAGCACCTCCAGGATGTGGTCCTCCCACCAACGAGCCTGGTCAGCAGCCGTCTTGGGGAACTCTGCGATCCGGGCAGTCGGCGGAACCCGTCGCCGCTTCTCTTTCATCCGGCACCTCCACCGGACAGGCGGACGACTGTGCGCGGGCCCAACAGTTCGACTGCGATCCCCTCGGCGGACAATTCCTGCCTCCACAGCAGGTGGAACAGCACGGGCAGCGTCGCGAGCCGGTCGCCGGCCGCATCCGCCCCGGGCATCAGCGGCCCCGGTTGCGAGAAGACCTCCATCAGCCGGGCAGCGACCGGACCCCGCCGGCAGCGGGGATGACGGTAGCGCGACAACCACCGCACGTTCGCCAGCAGCACCGCCTCCGGCGTCCCCACCCGCTCGAAGCCCCACCCGGCCTCGGTGCAGGCCCGGCGCGTCACTTCGAACGCTTCGGCATCGCGCGGCGCGATCCAATCGTCGGCGCGGACATCGACAACCACGGCCGAACCATCTGCCCGACGCACAAAGAAGTCCGGGGCATGCCGACGCTCACGCGAACCGTCGTGCCAGTGCAGCCAGAACGGTTGGGAGGCGACACCCACCACGGCGGGATCGAAGTCCATGAGCACGAGGTGGTCCCGCTCCAGCCACGACTCGAAGCCGACATGCTGCCCAGTCGTCGCTGCCCAGTACCAGCCCGGGAAATGGCGCCCACCCGGCGGCCACCGAAACGGCCGTACCGGAACCGCATCCTCGAACCTGACCGACACGCAGTCCAGCAGCGGACGCCGTCGACGCTCGCGCCGACCTTCCATGCACGACACCTCGACGTACGGCACGGCCCCGTCCGCCTCAGCCGGTACGGCCATCCAACACCCCCAGCGTGCTCACCCCGCACGACTAGGTTCACTGTCAAAAGAGCCGAAACGACTGGGTTCGTTGTCAAACGCCTCGATTGGATGACAAAGGACAAGTTCGCCTGGGGCAGACAGGAAAGATCCACGAAAGACTGGCCAATGCTTCCAGCGGCATGTCAACGTAGACGATCTTCCCGGAAAACCCCAGGCCAGGAAGGTGATGGCGCGTGACGGTCGGCCGCAAGCCGCTTCTCCCGGAGTTCCTTCTACGTGGAGACATCGGCCGACATGCTCCCACCGCCGTGCCACAGGTGCCGGAGCCCCCGACGCGTGTAGCGCGCCCGAGCCGCCATTGGCTCTGCTCATTGGAGGCGACTTCCTGCTTGTCCGGCGGTCTGTCGGCTGGCCGCCGCATCCGTATCCCCATGCAAGGAGCTGTCCGTGCCGTCTACTGAAATGACAGTTGGAGATCTCATCGACCTGCTGTCCGCCTGCGACCGCGACGCCCCGGTCCGGCAGGCGATCAACCCGCTCTTCCCGGCGGAGCACCGCCTCGCCCAGGTCGTCCAGTCCGTGGACACGACCGGGCAGACTATCGTTCATCTCGCCGAGGGCCGCGATGAACACAGCCAGCTCGGTGTCCTGCCGCCCGAGGTAGCCGTGACGCTGGCCTGGCAGTCTCCCGTCCAGTCACCGCGTCGCCCCCGCCGCGCCGCTCGCGGCGGCCAGTAGTTCCCCACCATCCTTGGAGGTGCCTCTGAACCCCGACTTTTCCCTCGACCCCACCGCACCCGATCGAACCCAGGCCGCGTACTGGGTCGGCCCCCGCCACCTGGCTGGTGACGACGGACGCCTCTACGACAGCGTCGCCGACACCCTCACCGGCCTTGGCTGGACGAGCCTGACGATGGTCCGCGGCCGGCAGGAGCCGGACGAGGCACCGGAGGACCGGCAGGTTGTGCGTAGCACCGTCCTGCACCTCAGCCCCGACACCCTCGGATGGGCCCAGTGGGTCCTCGCGGATGAGCCGTTCCTGCTGGGGGACTTGCCAGTCGCCTGGCATGTGTCGGCCCGCACGGACATAGCAAGTCCGCTCGCGCAGTGGTCCGCGTACTTCACCCCCGACGTCCCCGGAGAGGCCGTCGTCGACTTCCTCGTCGCACTCGACGCACGGGAGCGCCCGGCCGAGGAGTTCGGCGGGACCGAGCTGGTCCTCGACGCCGTCACCAGCCATGGCTGGCTCCTCGACATCGACCAGCCCGGTGCGGGAGCGATGGACGCGACCTTCACCTCCCACATCTGCTACGGCACGGTGCCGGCCCTCATCCAGGACGCTGACCCGCGCACCCTCACCGACGACACCGAGACGAGCCTGGACGGGTGGCAGGCATGGGCCGAGCCGGTGCTCGGCGCACGGTGCCTGTGGGCCGCGTCGTTCAGCTCCAGCGCCCCGCACGACCTGGTCGCCGCCTTCGCCCGCTCGATCAGCTCCACCGCACCGGTCCTGCGCCGGGTGCTCCCCGCGAGTACCGAGGACCGGCTCCTGCGCGCCCCGGCCACCTGACGGCACGCGTCCTGAATCGCCACGAGGACAGAGAGGAGAACTGTGGTCAGGTCCCTTGTGCGGCATCGGCTGGTCGGATCTGGCGAGGCGGACGTTGACCCGGTATGGGGCGGGGAACGTGGAGTTGGATCGTGCCGGACGGGCTGTGCGACATTGCGAAGCCGCTGATCCCAGAGCAACGAACCCGGCCGCAGGGCGGCGGAACAGCCAACGCACCTGATGAGACGCTGTTCGCGGCCATCATCTATGTGTTGGTCAGCGGCTGTGCATGGCGGGCGCTGCCGCCCTGCTTCGGCGTCTCCAAGTAGACGGCCCACCGCAGATTCCTCATCTGGTCCAGAGTCGGCGTCTGGGCCCGTCTGCACGAAGCGGTCCTGCACCGGCTCGATGACGCCGGTCTCATCGACGTCACCCGCGTCGTTCTCGACACCGCCCACGTCCGGGCGAAAAGGGGGGCGAACACACAGGTCCGAGCCCCGTGGACCGGGGCAAGCCGGGTTCCAAGATGCACATCTTGTCGGACGCGAACGGACTGCCCCTGGTCGTCGGCGTCTAGCCGGCAACACCCATGGCAGCGAAGGACTGAAGCCCATGGTGGCGGGTAACCAAACGAGACACGACCCCTACCGCGGCCGGTACTTCAAGCCCGAGCGCCTGCACGCGGACAAAGCGTATGACCGGGCCGACCTGCGGAGATGGTTACGCGGCAAGCGCATCGGAGTCCGGATCGCGCGCAAAGGCATCGAGTCCAGCGAACGATTGGGCCGTCGCAGATGGGTGATCGAGAGGACGATGTCGTGGCTGTCCGGCTACCGCCGGCTCAGCCCCCGATACGAACGCGATCCTCGTAACTACCTGGCTTTTCTCGGACTCGCCGCCGCCCTGTGCTGCTACAAGCGACTCGTCCGCCTCACCACGTAGGACACAGTCTTAGGCAACATGTTGAGAATGCTGGTCACGCCGGGGGCCTCGTCCCCGCTCAACGGGTCCACATGAGTCTCCTCGCTTGATGGTGTTGAGCACTGCCACGCTGAATCTCCCGCGTACGGGCGGCCACCAGGGCCGCGTCCACTCGCTTACGGGCTGATCCACCGGGGCCCGCGACCTGGCACTCCCAGGGCAGAAAAAGTGACCTCCGCTAGTTCTTTCCTAAACACACATGAAGAAAGAAGCGACTCAGGACACTTCTTCTGCCCTGGGACTGAAAGGGCCCTCGCTTCGTAATGGATTGAGGCCCCAGAGTGAGGGTGCGTCCTGGCGGTCAGTCCTCCAAGCCCTCCAGTTCCTGGAGCAACGCTTCCGCGCGGGCCTTGGTCTCCTCCGCCTGTTCCCTGAACTTCCGACGCTCCGCCGGAGACATGACGCGGAGGGAGGCCGTGGAGAACACGGCCATGCCCTGGTCAATGCGAGACATGAGCGTGACCAGCTGGTGGCCGGTGGCCTTGCCCTTCCGAGCCTGACTCGCCGCCGCCTTGGCCGTATCCGCAACGGTGGTCAGGGCCTTGGCCGTCTTCTTCTCCAGGCCCGCCCGCTCCCCGCGCGTGAGCGGGTCCACGCCGAACTTGGCCCACTGGGCCGGAGGGATCACGGCCCGCTTGCGGTCCTCCACGTGGTGCAGGATTGCTCGCTGGGCCGACGCGTCCGCGCCAATGTCCTGGTACAGCAGCTTGGCCACGGCCTGGTACTCCGGGGACTGGCCGTTGTAGTCGGGGTCCCCCTTGTACGTGAACATCGCGCGGAGGTCCATCAGCTTGACGGCTACGGCTTTCTTGGCCTCCGTGGCCCGGCCTTCCGCCGCCAGCCACTCCCGCCCCAGGACCTTGGCCTCCTGGTACGCCTCTGCCACATCCTCACGCTTCAGGGCACGCTCCGCGTTCGGGTCCACGTGCTCCGTGACTACCCGGCCCTCCAGGACCTGGGGAGACTCACGGACGGCCACCTTCCCGTTTGCCGCCCTGGTCTTTGCCTCCGCCTTGGCCGCCATCCGGGCCACCAGGTCCTCCGCCGTGTCCTGGACGACAGGGGCCACCGCGAATTCCGGCTCCGGGGCGAACAGTCCCTCGCCCACCTTCCAGGCGTCGCCGTCCTTCACCACCAGGCCGTCCCCGACCAGGGCGTCCAGGGCCTTGGCCACGGTGGGCTTAGTGGTGCTGTACTTTCGGGACAGTTCCCCCACGTTCAGGGTCACGCCCTGGGCGTATGTTCTGGCCTGGATCTCCTGGCGAACGGCCTCCGCCGTCTGTTCCCACTTGGCAGCCTTGGTCATCGTCTCCCCTTCCGATTTGGCGGACCCAGGGTACTGCGGGCCCCCGTCACTTCTCTGCGAAATCGGCTCTGCACACCTCGCACGTGATGGGTCCGAGGGACGCGATGCGCGGTCCGATCTGGAACGTGCGCGGCGGGTTCGAACACTCACACTGCCATGTGATCCGGGTGCGGGACCGGGCCTTACCGGTGGGGCCCCCGTCCTCCACCTCCACCCCAAGGACCACACCGTCCAAGGACTGGCCCAGGGCGTCCAGGGGTGGCTTGTAACCCCTCACGGCCGTCTCCGTAAGCGGCACCGGGGAGAACCCCTTGGTCGGGTGCGGTGACTCTCCCGCCGGCCACTCCATACCCAGTTCCTCCGCCACCGCGCGGAAGTGCTTGTTATGCCCCATCCCCCGGTTACTGGTCTCGGAGATCCCGCGCGCCCGGCACAGTGCGTGAGTCGCCACGGAGCATTGCTTCCAGGGTGGCCCGAGGCCCGTTCTTGATGGCGCCCTGGTGGATGCTGGGGATGGTTGGGCCTTACCGGCCTTCGCCTTCACCAGCTCCGGGCCGTCCCCGGCGTTGCGCCTCCGGCGCTGGTCGGACCGCTTGGGTACGGGTACAGACATCGGCACCTCCCGCGGGCCAGCCACGGCGCGAAAGGGCCGTTAGGTCAAGGGAATTGGGGTCATTCTCCGGGCCATCTGCCCAGGTCAACGGTACTACGGGCCGTAGTCGGCCAGGTCCTCACGGACCCTGGAACCCGTACAGAGACCGAGCCGCTATCACGTTTCGATGTCCCAGCAGATTTCGAGGGTGGTACGCCTCCGCCCGATTCGGACGCACGAGGATGCCCACCGAAGTCCTCGGCGATAACAATGACGGGTCCACCGGCTTCCGTCCGGTTGAGCACCTGGGAGGGCAATTTCATCGGTTTGACCGACGCCGCTGGACAGATGGTGTAGTTGTAGTGCCGAGGACAAGTCGTTCGTCCTATAACCCTCTCGGCCCGCGTCCGCATTTCGGGGGTTCCCACGCCCAGTTCGCAACGCCCCTACCTTGAACTCCGCATCGGTGGCTTCCGAGTGACAGTCGACCGACTCCCGACGCGCTTCATCAGAGCGATCGCCACCGCGATCACGTCAGGGCTGGGTATGTGGACCATCTACGGTCGGTGACTCATCACGCCAGGCCACCTGGATGCCGGTCCGCCGGACGTCTCCGTGGCACCCGTCGGCCCCTGGCCGCCGCACCTTCAGCACTCGGCTTACGCGCGTGATGCCACGAACACAGCGCTTGCAGGTTGCTCATGCCGTGGTCGTCGCCAGGCACGATGCGATCCACCTCCGTGGCCACCGCCCCGCACCGTGCGCCCGCGCCCCGCAGGATGGCAACGCACATGAAGTCATCGCGCCGCAGCACACGAGCACGCAGCGCACACCAGTTGGATGGCAACCTGGACCGACGGTCACTGCCATACCAGGCCACACGGCACCTGTCGGGGGTCAGAACATGTTCTGTCAGGGACCTGCACGGGTCACGGGGCGATCACGTTGCTACATCAGTGCGTTGATGCAGAGTTGGGAGCGCGACGCCGCATCGCATGTGTCGCCGTCCGGCGCCACACGTCGACATCTGGCGACGAACGTCGACGCGCCTTTCGGCGGCCCTGACCGCAAAAGGCGCACGGGTTGCCGGGCAACTATTCGCCAGGCTTCGCCAGGGTCCGCATGCTGGCCGGCACCCGCCCGGGCGTCGTTTTCCTGTGAGGTAAAGGGCGCCCTTTGTACGATCAACTCTCTTTACCCGCAGGTGACATATTCTCGCTGCGAGGTACCGCTCGAAGAGAAAATGTCACCGCCCGTCAGCTGCGACAAGGCTCGCGATCGCAGGGGGCGCGCGTGCTCGGTGCGTACGCAACTGCGTACGCAACCCGGGCACTTCAGGTTCGGCGTGAGGCACTGACGCAACTGATCAAGGCAGTTGGGTCAGCGTGAGTCGTTCGACGCTCCCAAGCCTGCGTTCGGCCGTACGGGTGGTCGATGTTTTACACCTGAGTGTTTTACACGCAGGTCACGGCCACGCCCAGGGACACACAGGGACACAACTCCGAGGTATGGAGACGGCTAGGCCGAAAACCGCAACACACGGAATCGCCCGAACCGGTGGCGCCGTGCATCTCCACCGTGCCACGATCACCTCTGCGCGCGCCCCAGATCGACGTGACGCCCAGAAAGGCATGCCCAGTGACAGACCCAACTCCCGCCCCTGCGGCCTACTTTGAGTTGCGTGTAGGCACCCTGCACGTCCAGGCGGGACGCCCCCGGAGCAACTCCCGCAGGTTCGAGCGGTTCGTGACCAAGCTCGTAACCTCCGCGTTCGCTGCGGGCGTGGGCGCCGGCCTCACGTGGTGGGCCACGCACAAGCCATAGGGCTCAACGCCCCCGTGTCAACCCGGAGGAGAGAACGGGGCGCGGGGGCGGAGCACGTGGGGCCCGTACGCTCTCACCTCCACGTCCATGCGCTGGAGCGTGGAGCGGCGGGGCCGGCCTACATATCCATTAACTGGGGCCCGTGACGCCCGCCGTGGGGCCGCCCTCCGTCATGGCCCTAACAAGTCATCTCATTTGGCTGGGTAGGCTGCTGCCGTGGCGGGGATCGTTGAGCGGCTGGTGCCGGATGAGCTGTGGGAGCTGTTCCAGCGGGTGGTGCCGGAGGCGCCGTCGCGGCCGCAAGGTGGCGGCTAGCGTTGTCACGGCGACCGTGAGGTGATGGCCGCGATCGTGTTCGTGGCGACCTCGGGCTGCACGTGGCAGCAGCTGCCGACGGCCTCATTCGGCCCGTCCGGCGTGACGGCCCACCGCCGCTTCACCGAATGGACGAAGGCCCGGGTGTGGGCCAAGCTCTACCGCCTGGTCGTCGACGAACTCGGCTCCCGCGGTGACCTGGACTGGTCGCGGTGCGCGGTCGACTCGGTCAACATGCGGGCCCTGAAAAGGGGGACCTGAGGGTCCGAATCCTGTCGACCGGGGCAAGTACGGCTCGAAGATCCATCTGATCACCGAGCGGACCGGTCTGCCCCTGTCCGTCGGGATCTCCGGAGCCAACGTCCACGACAGCCAGGCCCTGGTCCCGCTCGTGCAGGGCATACCGCCGATCCGCTCCCGCTGCGGCTCCCGTCGGCGAAGGCCCGCCAAACTCCACGGCGACAAGGGATACGACTACCGTCACCTGCGGCAATGGCTGGCACAGCGAGGCATCCAGCACCGCATCGCGCGCAAGGGCATCGATGACTCACAGCGACCGGACGGGCTGTGGGACATTGCGAAGCCGCCAGCATGGCGACTCATGCTTGGTGTATGACCGGCCCTTGACGGACGCCGGACTAACCTGGGGCGAATCCGTGGCCTGGTGGCGGGACAAGCAGGGACTCGGCTCGGCCGATGACCGTGCGGTGGGCCATGACCTGTACCGGCGGCTCAGGGCCTCCATGAAGGACAACGGGCAGGAGAACCAAGCCGAGGTACTGCTGTTCAACACCTACTGCGAGCGGTACCGAGGTGATGAGGGGATGAAGCGGCCCGCGCTGCTGCCCCAGGTCTACCTTCACTACGACCCGCTCACCCGGAAGCGTCAGCAGCTACGCAAGGGTCACCGCCTCAAGCGTGAGCGCATGGACTTCCTGCTGATGTGGCCGGGCCGGGCCCGGGTGGTCATCGAGGTGGACGGCAAGCAGCACTACGCCGAGGGCAAGACGGCATCACCGCGGCTGTATGCCGAGATGGTGGCGGAAGACCGGGCGCTGCGGCTCAAGGGCTATGAGGTGTACCGGTTCGGTGGTTATGGGCTGATTGACAACCCGGATGCATCAGCCATGCTGCGGCAGTTCTTCGATGACCTGGAGGCGCGGTACACCCCTGCGCGCTAACTGCGGTCATCACCCCGTCTGCGAGGTGACCACCGTCCGGCCACAAAGCCAAGCAGAGCGAACGCTAGAAGCTTGGCTAGGGGCGGCTCGATCACCTGTTCTTGCGGTCCGCCGACAGGTTGTTGCAGCACTGCCGCTTGGCGCTGCTGACCATTCGCAGGTGGCTGCGGCATGGCCGCCGGTTGCTCCAGCTCACCAGCAGGTTGGTCGACCGGCGCGGGATGCGCAGTGGTGCCCCGCCACCAGCGGGGCGGGGCACCGAGCAATGGACGTCTTATCGGCCTGCGGTTGCCTTGGCGAGGGCCTTGTCGAGGTGCCGGTCGACGAGAGCGGGCGAACCGGAGACGATCACGAGGATGTGCCCGTCGCGGACTGCGGCCTGCTTCACCACGCTGTCGTGGCCGCCGACGGAAAACGTCAGCAGTTGGCTCCACTGCTCCTCGCCGAGGGGGGCGATTCCGCCTTCTTGGTGGTGATGTCAATGGCGGAGCCGCCGACGAGTACCTGGTACTCGGGGCACCCGATCATGGCGTCGAACATCTTGGCCATGCCGGCGGACAGCTTGGCGGGGTTGTCGCTGTACAGCTCCTCGGAGACCTCGGAGTCGCTGTGGCCGGCGTAGGTGAAGGAGGTCTTCGCCTGGCGGGGGAAGTCGAGTGATCCTCCGGTGGCCGCGTCGCCCCCGAGATTGGAGAGGGCAGGGCAGCCGAGGACGGTGACGTCGTCATGCCGAGCAGGGCGCTCGGGCTTGAGGGTGTAGCCGCTGCCCATGTCGCTCTCGTCGAGCAGGTGGGCCGCGAGCGCTGCCGACGACAGCGGGGCGCCGTTTGTCTCAGTGGCGGCCGGGCTGCCGGAGGCGGCGGAGGGCGATGCAGCAGGAAGTGCCGCGTTGTTGGACGAGCAGGCGGGCAGGGCGAGCAGGGCAACGGCGGTGATGCCGGCGGCGGTGGTGGCGACGCGAACACGCAAGACTTGACCCCTTGGACTGGGAGATGGTTGGGCAGTGCGGCCACGGAGGGCCGGGCGGGGTCGGAGGGGTAGGGGTCAGTGGCCGAGGTGGCGCAGGCAGTCCTCGAACGTGGCGTGCGTGGCATCGACCGGCGCGGAGTGCCGGTTGTACCAGGCCGTGTCCAGGCGCCTCTCCTGCTGCTGGTGACCGGCACGGCAGCGCAGCCAGATCTGATCTTGAGTGGAGATGATGATCCAGTCCCGGTACGCGCCGCACTCGGCGCAGGTGATGATCTCGCCGTCCAGGACGAGGGGCCGCAGCCAGGGCATCATCCGGCCGGCGACCTGGTCGTGGCTCGGGACCCGCAGGTCCGGCGGCAGGAAGTCGTCCACCTCGGCCACCGGCTGGGACGGCTGCACACCGGGCTGCGGCATCGGAGGCGTGGGCAGAGGCATGTGCTGCCACATCTCCCACATCTCCTGGTGACGGCGCTGCATCTCGATGTCGAACGCGTCCGGCTTGCGGCGGCGTATCCGGTCAAACACGCTGGCGTCCTCCTGGGTCTCGTCCTGCTCGCGTCATGATCGTCCCTGAAGCCATCTGGCCTGTTCAACTCGCAAAGTCCACAGTCACGAACGGCCATGCCGGGGCCTGGTCCGGCCATGGGACGCACGTCCGGTGCGGCTGGCCACGCGGTCCGTCCCGCGGCCGGCGGTCACAGCGTTGCTGGTGTCGGCGGGCAGGCCGGCGCTGCGGCGCAGGCGCCACACGAGCACGTCGCTGACGGATTCCGCGGTGTCGAGTTCTCTGCGTCCGGCGGCGTCGGCGAGGAGCGCGGTGGTGTCGTGCCCGGCGGCTTCGGCGTCGGCGAGGGTGGCTGCGAGTGCGTACCAGCCGGGCTCGGCCAGGATCTGCTCGGCCAGCTCGGGTACGGCCTCGCGCAATATGGACGTCTGCCGCTGGAGGAGTGGGCGGCCCAGGTGCCTGCCGCGTTGGTAGAGGGCGCCCAGCGGCTGGGCGGCGGCGGCCTGGTAGGCGGCACGCAGATGCTCGGCGGCCTGGCGTGCGGCGGCGGCCTGCTGGGCGTGGCCCTTCTTCGCGTGCCAGTGGATGGCGGCGGTGACGAGGAAGAACAGCATGTCGATCGCCATCGCGGTGGTCGCCCCATCTTCCCCGCGGCCGAGCGCTGGCCCACCGCGGACGAGGTCGCGGGCGGTCTGCCGCAGCGCCCGGTCGTGGCCGCGCTCGGCCCGCACGTGCGAACGGGAAGCCCGCTCGAAGGCCACGGCTGCCTCCCGCAGTTGGGTCCGGGTGTGCGCGGCGGAGGTTTTCGCGAGCGCGTCCAAAACTTCACCGGCCGAGGCGATGTGAGCGGCTGCGACCGCGTCGTCGCCCTGCTCGATGACGATCAGCGCCTGCCACGCTGCGGAGGCAGTGCCTCGGCGCGCGGCGGACGGGGCGCCCGGAGCCATGTGCGACGGCCAGCTGGATGACGCGGCGGCATGGTCGTCGCGGTCGGCGGACCAGCGTTCGCGGATGCGGGGCAGTGACAGGTCCGGGGCAAGTCTAGACCCGGAGTAAAAGATGGGCTCGCCATCCTTGTTGCGGTCATCGGGGAGCGCGACGGTGTAGCCGAGCAGGTCGCCGGAGGGCGCAATCCGCCGCCGGATGAGCAGACCACCAGCGGCGAGCCGGTCGAAGAATTCCGTCTCGCTAGTGGCGCCGGCCACAGCACGGCGGACGGTCTCGCGCAACTCCTCGCGAGGGGTACGTTCCCGTTGCTGCCGTTCGGCCTTGTGGCGCTCGGCACTGGTGGGCCGCTGGGCGGCGGTCCCGTCCCCGGTGTTGAGCCGCTTGAGGCCGTACTCGGCCTCGATCAGACGGGCTTCGGCCTGAGCACGGCTCGCGTCGTTGTTCAGGCGGGGTCGTCGGCCGTCCTCCCGGACGAGGGTGGCGATGATGTGGATGTGGTCGTCGGCGTGGCGGACGGCCGCCCAGCGGCAGGCGGCGTCATCGCCGTCGGGGGCGATGCCGGTCGCTGCGACCATGCGCCGGGCAATCTCGCCCCACTGCTCGTCGGACAGCACCGGGTCCTCGGGCGCGGCGCGCACCGACAAGTGCCACACGTGCTTGGCCGGGCGACGGCTGGGGACGAGGGCCTCGACCGGCTGGTCGAGTAGCTTCTGCAACTCCGTGTAGGTCGCCTGCGGGTTGCGGCCGGGGTCCGGGGCCAGGCTGTCCCAGGCGGCCACGAGGTGCGGGTCGATGTGTTCCTCGTGCGTGCCGGGCCCGTACAGGTAGTACAGCAGCCCGATGGTGCGCGTCCCGCGCTTGTGGACGCTGGGGATCATGCGGTGTGGTTCTCGGTGTCCAGGTAGTGCTGGGTGAAGGTCTCCACCCGCTTGGCGGCGCGGTGGACGGCGTCGAGGACGGCTCGGGTGTGCGGGACGTCGGCGCCGGCGTTGGTGGCCTTGGCCACCTGGTTGAGGTTGTTGCCGATCTGGCCCAGGTGCCGGCGGACGGCGAACAGCTCGGTCAGCACTTCGCGTTCGGAGGCGATCTCGGCAGCGGTGCGGTCGAGGTCACGGGCGGCTCTGAGGGCGGCGTGGGCGAGGAAGCTGGCGACGCTCATGCGGCAGGCGGACGCGGCGCGGACGAGGAGCTGGTACTCGTCGTCGTTCATACGGCAGCTGGGCTGACGCATGCGCTTGTGCTCGTCACGCAGGCGCTCACGCTGGCGCACGTGTGGTTTCGACGGCGCGGCGTGCTCGCAGTGCGCGGTGTGACAGGTGTGCTGCTGTCCCCCTTCTGGATGTGGTCCGCCCTCGGTCGCATCCTGGTGGACCGGCACCTCCTGGTGCCGGTCCACTCCCGCCAGTCCAGGGGCGGGGAAGGCACGAGCATTGCTCCCACTGGGAGCAATGCTCGTGCGATAACTTGCTCGCCCCGAGACTGAGTTGAGGTCCTGAGCAGCTTCCGGGGTGGTGCTGTTCCGATTCGGGTTCGTCATCGGCTGTCGGGCCTCGCCATGCGGAGCTGTCGCTGGATCCTGGCGGTCAGAATGAGGACGGCGGCTGGTCCTTCCAGGAGCTGGACCGGCCCGTTCGGCTTGTGCTGGACGAGCCACTGGCCCGTCGGGACGGGCACCATGGCGTGGACGAGGTGCCGGCGGACCAGGACGGTGGCCCAGGCAGCCGCCTCAGTGGCCATGTGCCGCGGCGGAGGAGTAGGGCGGGGAAGCACGTGATGCCTCTCGGGGCAGGGCGGTGGCCCGGCGCGCACCGGGCCACCGCAGGGGGACAGGGGGAGTGACCTGCGGGTTTGCGGGTCAGCCGCACTCGGGGCAGCGCCCGACGTGGCCGCTGAGCGCCCGGGCCATCCGCGCCTTCGTGGAAGCCGCGTACGTCGCGCTGGCCTTCGCCGATGGCCTGCCGGCATGCCGCTCGGAGTGAGCGCTCAGATAGCCGATCTCCCGCTCGTACTCCTCACGGAGGGCAGCGAACTGCGGGCAGGTCCTCATCGGGTAGTGCTCCTTGTCGTCGTGATGCTGTCCGGGCTGCGTAGGGCCGCCAGGACCAGACTGAGTCGGTCATTCCGGCCGCCGGGGAGCTTCTCGCGGCGGATGATCTCCCTGAGCTGGACCCGAGTCACGGCCTCGTTGCCGTCCCGTTCCAGCAGCGCGGGCACGTGGGGGCGGATCAGCTCGACCAGTTGGTCGACGTCCTGCTCCGGCTCGCGCGGCGGACGCTGCGCCTGCGGGCCTCGCGACCGGCCACTGCGCTTGCCCTTCCCCTTCGCCTTAGAGGACGGCGTCCGGCGCACGGGGACCTTGTGCCCCCGGTCCCCGGTGGTGTCGGTCCCCGTGTCGGTCGGTCCCCGGTCCCCGGTGGTGTCGGTCCCCGTGTCGGTCGGTCCCCGGTCCCCGGTGGTGTCGGTCCCCGTGTCGGTCGGTCCCCGGTCCCCGGTGGTG